>CAZAFD010000001.1:0-6570 GCA_964484785.1 uncultured Rhizobiaceae bacterium
AGCGTGGGGAGCAAACAGGATTAGATACCCTGGTAGTCCACGCAGTAAACGATGAGTACTAAGTGTCTGGATTTTAGATCTGGGTGCTAAAGCTAACGCGTTAAGTACTCCGCCTGAGGATTACGGCCGCAAGGCTAAAACTTAAAGGAATTGACGGGGACCCGCACAAGCGGTGGAACACGTGGTTTAATTCGATAGTCCACGAAAAACCTTACCAACCCTTGACATCCCGATCGCAAGTTCTAGAGATGGAACTTTTCAGTTCGGCTGGATCGGTGACAGGTGTTGCATGGCCGTCGTCAGCTCGTGTCGTGAGATGTTAGGTTAAGTCCTTTAACGAGCATAACCCTTGCCCTTATTTGCCATCAGGTTAAGCTGGGAACTATAAGGGGACTGTTGGTGATAAACCAAAGGAAGATGAGGATGATGTCAGGTCATTACGGCCCTTATGGGTTGGGCTACACACATGTTACAATGGGAGTTACAAAAGGTCGCAAAGGGGCGACCCGGAGCTAATCCTTAAAAGCTCTCTCAGTTCGGATTGCAGGCTGCAACTCGCCTGCATGAAGTTGGAATCGCTAGTAATCGTAGATCAGCACGCTACGGTGAATACGTTCTCGGGTCTTGTACACACCGCCCGTCAAACCATGGGAGTTTTCTTTGCCTGAATTAGATGAGCTAACTTGCAAGAGAGGCAGTCTAACACGGTGGGGGAAGTGACTGGGGTTAAGTCGTAACAAGGTAGCCGTAGGGGAACCTGCGGCTGGATTACCTCCTTTAAAGAGATTGAAACTAATCTTCGGATTATGTTTCCAAGTTTGTGTTACTGTTACCTTTATTATTTCTTTTTGCTTATCTTTACACATTTCTGAATTTTTTCCATTTCTTATTTTAATCATTTCCTGTGTCTTCAAATAAAGCTTGTAAAAATAGAAAATTATTGTAAGTATAATAGGTGATTTTATATTTTTTTATTTATGATTGAAGTAAAGTTTAAAGTATTAGACAACTATAATGTATCTTTGCCTAAGTATGAAACTCAAGGAAGTGCGGGATTAGATTTGAGGGCTAATATTGAAAATCCTATTATTTTGGAGCCTGGGCAAGTAAGATTAATCAAAACAGGTTTAGCAATAGCCTTGCCTCTTGGATATGAAGCTCAAATTAGATCTAGATCTGGTCTAGCACTTAAAAATGGTATTATAGTTTTAAATTCCCCAGGTACTGTTGATCCTGACTATAGAGGTGAAATAGGAATCATTTTGATGAATCTTGGTTCAAATTCTTTTACTATAGAACCTGGTATGAGAATTGCTCAAATGGTAATTGCTAAGTATGAGACAGCAAATATTGTCTTAGTAGAGGAGCTTGATTCTACAGCGAGAGGTATAGGGGGGTTTGGATCTACGGGTCTTTAATTTTATGTTAAAACATCTTTTAATAGTTACCTTATTTTTTATTTTTGGGATAAAAGGTTATTGTTCTGAATTGCTACAAAAACAAGCTAGTTTATTCTTTGAGGATTTAAGAACTTTCGAAGCCGACTTTGTACAAGAAGCAGACGATGAACATGCTTATGGTAAGGTTTATTTATCCAAACCTCATAAAATCAGATTTGACTATATAAGCCCTTTTAAAAGTAGACTTATTGTTAACAGGAAAAGAGCTACATATTATGATATTGATCTAGATGAAATAAATAGTTTTTCTGTTGAACATACGATGCTGAAGCTTTTTATCAAAAACGGTAGATTCTTTACAGATTTATCTTTCGATAAAGCGGCATGTCAAGAAAGAAATAATTATGTTTATGTTAAGACCAAATATATTGTTAAAAGTGGTAAGACTGGAGACTTTACTGTAACTTTTATTTTTAATAAAAACATAGATATTCTATACGGTATAGTAGTAGAGGATAATCTAGACAATAAGATGACTCTTAATTTTGAACACATAAGAATAAATCAAGATATTAAAGACGATATATTTAATTTAAAAAATATAAAAAAGGAGAATTAGATAATGTTTGAGAAAATCACTAATAGCTTTAATAGTGTTATTAGTTCAATTAAGAAGAAAAAGATAATTACAGAGGCAGATTTTGATGCTACAATAAGGGATATTAGGGTAGCCTTACTAGAAGCAGATGTATCTCTATCAATAGTTAAAGAATTTATTAAAAATCTCAAAGAAAAAGCTATTGGTCAACAAGTTATAAAAAGCGTTAAACCTGGTGAGATGTTGATAAAGCTTGTAAATGATGAGTTAATAGAATTATTAGGTGATGATTTAGGAGATGTTAGTTTATATTCCCAACCTACTATTATAATGGTAACAGGTTTACAAGGTAGCGGTAAAACTACTTCGGCCGCTAAGCTTGCTGATCGAATTAAGACTAAGTTTAATAAAAAAGTTTTATTAGTATCTCTTGATATTTATAGACCAGCAGCACAAACACAATTGGCAATTTTGGCTCGGCAGGCTGGAATAGATTGTCTTGAAATAATACCTGGACAGGCACCACTTGATATATGCAAAAGAGCTCTTCTTCTTCAAAAAGAGTATGATGCTATAATTTTTGATACCGCTGGTAGATTGCATATAGACAATGAATTAATGAAAGAACTACAAGAGATTAAGGATTGTATTCAACCAGACGAAACATTTTTAGTAGTTGATTCACTAATGGGTCAGGATTCTGTTTTAGTAGCGAAAGAATTTAATGCTCAAATTAAGATTGATAGTATTATCTTAACAAGACTGGATGGAGATGGCCGAGGTGGTTGTGCTTTAAGTATGCGTCTTGTAAGTGGTTGCCCGATTAGATATATAGGTACCGGAGAAAAATTAAAAGAATTTAGCTTATTTCATCCAGAACGTCTTGCTTCAAGAATCCTAGATATGGGCGACATAGTTTCTTTTGTGGAGAAGGCAGAAGAGGTTGTTGAAAAAGAGGAAATAGAAAAGTTAGAAGAAAAACTCAGAAAAGGAACTTTTGATTTAAATGATCTTTTGAGACAATTAAAAACGATAAAGAAAATGGGTGGAATCTTCAATATCTTGAGTTTCTTGCCTGGTGCCTCTAAACTTAAAGACTTCATGAATAATAATTTGGATGATCAAAATTTTAAAAGACAAGAAGCTATTATTTGTGCTATGACTAATCAAGAGAGGATATATCCGGATATTTTGAACTCATCTAGAAAATTTAGAATAGCTCGAGGTTCTGGTACTAGCGTACAAGAGGTCAATACTCTTCTAAAACGATTTAAAACAATGAAAGACGTTGTCGATAAATTGGGCAAAATGAATAGTACTCAATTAAAAGAAATTATGAGAGATTTTGGCGATATAAATAATGTTTTTTAGTACATTGAATACATTATAAACATTACTATATAATAGATGAATCTTTATTAATGAATATGAATTTTATATGCGAGAAAATACAGAAGAAAATTTAGATTCTAATCAAGAACGTATAAATTGGGGGGAAGCTTTTAAAGAAGCTGTACTAGAGTCTGAGGTATTAAAAGACGAAGAAGAACCGGGTCCTGCTCCTGACTATAGTGTTGTAGAAACTTTAAAGATGGATAATGCAGCATTAAAAGATGCTCTTCTTAGAAAGACTGCCGAACTGGAGAATGCTCGTCGTATTTCTAAAGAAGAGGTAGCCAAGGCTTTAAAATACTCCATATCGAATTTTGCCAAGGAATTGCTTGTTGTTATGGATGCGTTATCTCTAGCTATTAAGAATGCACCAAAAGAAGAGTTGTCTGCAAATGAGAAGTTTGATAATTTTTATCAGGGAGTGAATATTACCTACAAGGAGTTAAACAAGATTTTTGAAAAAAATAATGTCAAGAAGATTGATCCCTTGGAAGAAATCTTTGATCCAAATATGCACCAAGCTGTTACTCAGGTAGAAAATGATAAACCTGAAGGAACAATTGTGGATGTAATACAAGTTGGATATTTACTCAATGATAGACTATTAAGACCAGCTACTGTAGTAGTATCTAAAGGTAAATAATCATAAATGTGCTGCTTGTCTAAAAAGACTGTAATTATTGCTATGTCTGGTGGGGTTGATAGCTCGGTATCAGCCTACTATTTGTTGTCGCATGATTATAATGTAGTAGGAGTGACACTGGCTATGGGTAGAACCTGTGACAATGATGCAATTCTTGATGCAAAAAAAGTAGCAGCCAAGCTAGGTATTGAACATTACGTTTTAGATGTAGCCGATGACTTTAAAAGTACTGTTGAAAAATATTTTATAGATTCTTATATAGCCGGAGAGACACCAAATCCATGTGCTGTATGCAATAGATATATAAAATTTAAATATTTAATAGATTTTATGCACAAAATTGGTGCTGATTGTATTTCTACAGGTCATTATGCTAGACTTATAAATAATAATGATGTCTATGAATTGAGAAAAGGTCTTGATGTAAAAAAGGATCAAAGTTATTTTTTGTCTCATATACCATATGATTATCTGCAGTGCCTTATATTTCCATGTGCTGACTTGCATAAAACTGAGGTCCGAAAAATAGCCGAGTCTATAGGTCTATCTAATGCCCAAAAAGCCGAAAGTCAGGATATATGTTTTATAGACACGAATTATAAAGAATTTCTAATAAAAAACGGCCATTTGGCACACAAGGGTTTAATCAAACACTTAGACGGTAGAATTTTAGGTGAGCATAGCGGCATTATAAACTATACAATTGGCCAAAGAAAAGGACTTGGTATTTCAAATACTACTCCATTGTATGTTGTTAAATTGGATTCTGAAACTAACACTGTTTATGTTGGTGATGATGATAGTCTTTTGGAACAGGAGGTAAGATTAAAAAATCTAAATGTTTTGAACAATCTTATCTTTAGGCAAGATTTGCTTTTCACTTTTAAATTAAGGTCTAGTCATACCGGACAAGATGGTAAGATAAAAATCGATAATTCTGGCTATTCTACGGTTGTTTTGGATAAGCCGACTAGAGCCGTGACCAAGGGGCAGTTATGTACGATTTATTATGACGACCTAGTACTAGGAGCTGGTTGGATTTGTTAATATCTTGGTAAAAACAGCTAATTCACTACAGTGGTAGATTGCGTGACCTTTCCGGATATTCTTATGTGTCAATAAATTTATTGAATCTCTCGAAATCTATATGTTTTTTATGGAAGATACAACCATCTGTAATGTAGTGACACATATTGCGAATAAGCCAGTGGTATAAAAACAAGCAAATGGATAGATAAGGTGGTGCCGACAGAGAGACTTGAACTCCCGACCGACTGATTACAAATCAGTTGCTCTACCAGCTGAGCTATGTCGGCAAATAACCATACCTCTTTATATAGTATAATTCTTAGAAAGTCAATAATTTTGTACAAATACAAATTCTCTAGAGCTAAACTTCAATCTCTATGATATTGAGCGCTATATGGCGACGTGCTTATATAAATTAATGTTCTTTTAAACGATTCTCTGATAACAGAGCTTTCAAATGACCGGTAAAAAATGCCAATTGATGTTATTTCTTCTTCATGTTGCTTGTAATAAAGTGCTGGGTGTTGTTGATAAACAGATACTATTTCTTCTATAAATCCATGAAATTCTTGTAATGTGGTTGGTGCAAAATTATCTAATTTTGTATCCGCATGGCGGTAAGAGTTTATAGCTCTGTGTATTTCTTGGGCCGATTGATTAAAGAGAACTGGAATGTCGGGGTCTATTGACTGTATTTGCTTTTCAAAAACTTCGCTAATACTTCTTATTAACATATAACGTTGATGAGGGCTGATTGTTAATGGTGTATCATTCGGATAAAACCTGACTATTTTATCTTGTATCTTGTCTAGGCGTAGTAAGCCGAATCCGCAAAAACCGTGTATAATACCTTCGAATTGTTCTTTAGATAAATTTCTTAATTGTTCAGTATTATTCTGTATATAGAGACCGGACAGGTTTCTCATAAGATTCTGAACACTTATAACAAGGTTATTGACAAAGTTTAAATCATAATCGGTAGAGTGTGGTTTTGCTATTTCCGAAAGAATTAAATCAGAAGCGTAACAATTACCGCAAGGTATCACGCCCAACAGAATGGTCGCAATTATACATACTAGAGACTTCATAAGATTTACTGTAAAATTATTAACCAGTTTCATAAAAGATACATTAGGTATGGACTAATACTGGTATTAATATATCTAGAATAGATATTGAGTTAAATGATCTTTTTGTCAAGTAATAGACTGTTTTTGTAAGTATATAAAGCTTGCTAATAATAAAAACTCATCTGTTTGATGAGTTTTTATTATTAAAATAAATATTAAATATTTTATAAGTTATGCAGCCATGCTGTGTGCACAAGTTTCTTCTATTGCTCTATCTAGTTCTTCATTAGCTGCCTCTAGACCTTTGTACTCTATGGCTGCTATAGGTGCCTTGTTTACATGTAATATGTTCATTGCATCTAGCATTCCTGCAAAATCAGGAGAAATTTGTCTAGTCATTAATACACGGTTTGGTTTTGAGAACAATATATCTCTTAT
>CAZAFD010000001.1:6670-65444 GCA_964484785.1 uncultured Rhizobiaceae bacterium
ATCAGGAAGTATTTCTAAAGTTTTATCTGTAGAATCTACAACCTGTGTATTTTGAGAAAGTTCTTCTTCTACTGTATCCTGAACTGGAGTTACGTCTGGTTCTGTGGTATGAACCTTATATTCTATGGCTGCTATAGGTGCCTTGTTTACATGTAATATGTTCATTGCCTCTAGCATTCCTGCAAAATCAGGAGAAATTTGTCTAGTCATTAATACACGATTAAGTTTTGAGAACAATATAACTTTTATATCAGGAAGTATTTCTAAAGTTTTATCTGTAGAATCTACAACCTGTGTATTTTGAACTGAAGCTGCTTCTTCTACTGTATCTTGAGAAAGCTTTTCTTCTACTGTATTCTGAGTTGGTTCTGCTTCTGGTTCTGTGGTACTAATTTTAGAAGATTCCTCTAATTCGCTTTCATGGGTTGGAGTCACTTCTGGTTCTGTACTAGGTTCTTGTGATAAATCGTGAGTTTCATGAGGTACCTCTTCAGGCTCACTATTTCTATTACGCGCAAAAAGAGTTCTGAATAAAGTTTTGAAACTATTTCTAATTTCAGAAAAAGATTCCTTTATTATGGACCATAATCCACTAAATTCTACCTTTAATTCTGCTACTCTTTCGTTTTTGCTAAGGTTTGCATATTCGCCTTTACGAAATAACAGTGCAATAATTGTGTCACATTGTTCTGCACTATTATGAAATAAATTCTTTATTGCTCCCCACACATTTTGCAAAGCTTCTTTTCTTTGAAGTGTAGATGTCTGCGAATTTGTGTTTCCGCTTATACTCTCGTTTGTCATTTTCTTATATTATATTATTAGTAATATTGTATTTAAACAACACTACTATAACACAAAAAATAGTCTTGGTCAAGATTATATTAATGATACAATTAAATAATATTGTTTTTAAAAAAAGGAACAGGTATAATCCGTTGTTATATGTTAATTTTCTGAGATAAATGACCTGTTTTGATGTTTTAATTTTGGGTTCCGGCCCAGGCGGAGATACGGCCGCTATATATACTGCAAGAGCTGGCTTAAAAACATGCTTAATCACAGGGCATACCTTAGGTGGTCAATTGACAATTACTTCTGAAGTAGAAAATTTTCCTGGTTTTTCAGAACCGATTATGGGCTTTGATCTAATGGACAGGATGTTAAAACAAGCTATAAATTGTGGAGTTGAGGTAATTTATGATACAGTTGCATCTGTGGATTTAAATCAAAGACCATTTAAATGTGTTACAGAAAATCAAGTAGAATTTTTAGCGAATAATATAGTTATAGCTACAGGCGCCTCGACGAAATGGCTTGGTCTGAAATCTGAACAAGAATTTATTGGACATGGAGTCTCTGGTTGTGCTATTTGTGACGGTAACTTTTTTAGAAATAAAATAGTGGCAGTTATAGGAGCTGGCGAATCGGCCGGTATAGAAGCTTTACACATGTCCAAACTAGCTTCTAAAGTCTATTTAATTTGTAGAAAGTCTAAAATTACTAGAATGACAAAAACCATACAGGACAGGGTTTTCAATAATAATAAAATTGACTTGATCTTCAATTCGGAAGTTTTAGAAATCTATGGAGATGATAACCCAAAGAGGGTTTCTGCTTTAAAAATTATGAATAACCAAAGTCAAGAGATTAGAGTTATTGACCTAAGTGCTGTTTTTGTGGCTATAGGGCGAAGTCCTCAAAGCGAAATTTTTACCCAGTCTGATTTAAAGATAGATGAATTTGGTTATATAAAAACTAAGCCTGATAGTACTAGAACTAATATTCCAAATGTTTATGCCATAGGAGATGTTGCTAATAAAAGGTATAAACAAGCTGTTTTGGCAGCTGCCCAAGGTTGTGTCGCGGCCTTTGAAATCCAGGAAGATAACTAAATAAACTTATTACTAATTTTATAGGTAAATAGCTTTTAAAGCTTGAATTGTTTTTAAAAATGTACTTTTTGATATAAAACTATCAGGAATTTTCTATTGCGAAAAATATGCGTAAAGTAGATTTAAGGAGGGTTATTGCACAAAAAACAGGTTTTTTAAAGGATTAAGAACTCTTTATGGATTCTTTTTTAGAAACAGTACAAGAGGTTTTAAAAAATAAAGGAACAGTTATTTTACTGGTTTTGGGAGTTTTAAAGTATTAGAAACTAAAGATGGGCTTGGCAGAAATCCTCAAACAGGCAAACAAATTAAAATTACTGGTCATAACAAGGCGAAATTTACACCAGGTCGCGAACTTAAGGAAATCTGAAAATAAGATTATAAAAGTTCATCTTAAAGATGAACTTTCCATTAAAAAGTTAAATTAATTCCACTAAGTTTTAATTGCTGAATGACTTCTTTTTTACATTCTTCTAGACCACTTTCTGTTCGAGCCTCGCATCTAACTGTGATTTTATCTTCGGTGCAGTTGTCTCTTATTAACCACCAACCATCGGCTTTATTTACTCTAACGCCATTTACTGTTATAAGATCTCTACCTTGTTGTTGTAATCTAGCTATTATTTCTTGAGGAATATTTATCTTCTCTTGATAAGAACATGCAATACCGATTTTTGGAGTGCTATAGTATCTAGGGAAATGTTCTACAATATCGCTCAGGGTGGATTGAGAATTTTCTAAAATATTTATTAACTTTATAGATGCGTACAAAGCATCGTCATAATTATAATTTTCTCCAAAAAACATATGGCCACTGGTCTCGCCGGCAAGTCCTATATTCTCAGAAGACATTAAATCTTTAATAAATGAATGGCCGGGTCTACACATTACTGGTTGTCCACCGTATTCCTTGATCTTATCTATAAGTAACTGGCTAGATGATACTTCAAAGGCTACCTTGGCCCCTGTATTGTCCTTAAGATAATCTTCTGCGAAAATACACAATAATTGATCTCCATATAGTGCGCGACCTTTATGATCTACTACAGCGAGTCTATCTCCGTCACCATCGTAGGCTATACCCAAATCGAAACCACCTTCAAGTACTTCTTTTTGCAGATCTTTTAAATTTTTTGCTATAGATGGATCTGCTGGATGGTTTGGGAATGTACCATCTACATTTCCATAAATAATTCTGTTTTTACCAGGCAATCCTTGAACTATATTTTGTAGGACTGTTGCCGTAGCTCCATTACCAGCATCAAAAACAACATTTAGTGTTTTTGTATTATTTTTATTATATTGTTGTAGTATATATTCAATATAAAGGCTATTTATATTTATTGTTTCATTCTTACCTGTCCCATTAATGAAGTGACCAGAGGCTGCTATTCTGCCCAAGTCTTGTATATCATTTCCCCATATTGGTCTATCGTTGGTGAGCATCTTAAAGCCGTTAAATTCCGGTGGATTATGAGAGGCCGTTATTATTAGCCCCGCATCTTTTTTTAATTGTTGAACCGCAAAGTATACCATTGGAGTTGGACACAAACCTATATTGGTTGTATTAATTCCTGTTTCATTGAGACCTTTACAAACATGATGACAGTAAGTTTCTGATGTTATTCTTCCATCATAACCAACAATACATGTTTTTTTATTTAATTTATGCAAAAGACTGCCATAGCTCCTACCAACAAAATACGCGTCTTTTTCTGTTAATTCCTTATTAACTATACCTCTTATGTCGTAAAATTTTAAAACATTCTGATCAAATTTATGTGTCCCATGCATTCTTAAATATCCTTATTTGTTTGGACCGAAGATAAAGATTTAATATAAAAAATCAATTACGTATAAGGTGGTAATTAGACAATATATATTTACATATGTTTGCCTCTACCGCCAATTTTTGGGATTATCTTCTTGTTAACCAAAGTATCTTTTGCATATTTTGAATATACACTATAAAGAGTACATTCGATGTTATCAGAGTTTTTATCAAATATATCTATTTGTAACAAGATATCAGCATAGCTGTTATATGTGAGATCAGCTTCTATTAGAGATTGTATATGCAAGACTTTATTATCTATATGTCTAGTAACCAATATTTCATTTTGATTAAAGATATTTACAGTGATTAACTTCTGCGTGGATAAATCTTTTAAGCTTGGATATTTGCCTATTAGATTATTGATTCTTGCACTTTCTTCTTTGCTTGGTTTGGTACAAGATTCCTGTAGAGCTAACTGTGAAGACCATATACTTAATCGTAATAAATCACATCCATCTACAAGAGATTTAGTATGTAGTTTTGCCTTACGAAGTATGGATAATAGAACACATTTTTTAGCATAGCTTGATATAAGAGTTTTTTCGTAAGCATTACTCGGTTGTGGTCTATATTTAAAATATGATTGACAACTGTTAATTAAATAATCTTTTTGACTTAAAAAGAGACTATCTTCATTTTCTATAAAGGCTTCTGTGCGCATCCTTAAGTTATCGATCTTTTCTCTCTGAAATTTAAAATCTGAAATAGTGTAGTCACTAAAGATAAAATCAAAAAATACATACACCAATATGACTACAAGTAATAAAAAACGCTTCATTAATTAAAAACTCCTTAATAATTCGTCCAACTCAACATCATAACTTTCGTATTGTCCACTATTATTAATAGATGTGCTTTTGGTTTTTTGATTCTTATTCATAAAGCTATTATTCTCGAATTTACCTTCTATAATTTTATCAAGCATAGGAATATAAGTTTGATTAACCGATAAATGTATAGTTAGCTCATACTTACCATCTGCATTGGCTTTATAATTGTCGTTTTGTATGTTATTATGAATATACTCGTGCTTTATCTTTGATATAGTCCATAAAATGGTAGCAGAGTTTTTATCTAGGTTAAGAATTTTATATTCTCCTTTAGCAGCCTTGTTTGAAGTATTACTAATTTTTTTATCATTAATCCACAAGGTCCAGCTATCATCTGACGAATAAATAATGGACTTTAAATATATATTGAAGTTTTGTATATTGTTTGTACTCGGGGTGGTAATTACATCTTCTACATTACCGCCAGCTTCTTTGCTCTCTATATTTTGATAACTAGCGTAGGCATTTAATACCTTTTTGAGTATTAAAATCTGTTTTTCTAAGAAAAATATACTATCTAAACTGGAGTAGTAATTATCATCTAATGACTTAGGTATGATTTGAGTTTTTTTATCACTGTTTGAATTATTCTCATTTGACGCTTGTGTTTCTTTACTTAAACAAATGCCTGTTTTTGTTGTAAAATATAGTAATGTAAAAATTATGAGACATTTTTTCATTTTAATTTCCCAAGTAAAAAGCATTTAAATTTAAATCTACCTCAAGTAATGGTAATAAATTGTTATTTAGTGTGTTTTGAACAAAGACCTTATCTATTTGTCTTAGCTTAATAATTTGTATGCTATCTATAGTAATAAAACAATTCAGCTTGTCTTTGAGGTTTTTAATAAAACTAAAAATATCATGTTCACTAAAACATTTAAACTTTAAACTTATATCTTTAGAATAAATCTTATTTTTATAAGTACTTTCATGTAAAAGTGTAGCTTCACTGGTTTTTACATTTAAATCAAAAATATTAAATTCTTGCGCGTTTGTTGAGATCAGTTTGACTAAATTAGTGGTGTCTAGTTTAAAAAAATCTTTTTTCCTTAAGTCTTGATAATTAAATACCTTAGCATACTTTTCTGCTAAGGATACCTCTTCGGTTATTTTGATTAAATCCCCATCTAGTTGTTGATTCTTTTGTTTTAAATTAATTAAGGAATCCTTCTTACTAACCTTTTGTTTTTTGTTTAAAAAATAAAGACCAAAATTGGCGCCAATAATTAAAACAAGTAATATACTAATATATATGTTTGTATTGATAAGAAGTTGTTTTTTATCTCCAACCTTATTTTTTCTTTTAAAAATCATAAAGACTCCAACTCAAAAGTTATTGGTGCGCTGGAATAAAACTTATTAAAGTCAATTTTATTCTTATCAAAGGTCAATGTTTTAATCTGCAGCTTCTTTTTTATTCCTTTTTCTAAAGACGACTTAAAGCTTTCATAATTTTCCAATAAAGTTTCAGCTGATCCAGAATCATAATTGTTCATTAGTGATCCACTAAAATGCCAAGTAGCCTTAACTACGTAATCGTTCTTAAAATTCTTTGCATCAAAACCACTTTGTTGCCACTTAAATTTTGATAAAGTAACTTTACCCGGCATAAGTTGTGCGAATAATTTGAAATCGTCAAAAGGAGTTAGTTTGTTTTTTTGTAAAAATTCGTGGATAAGTCCTAGGTCTATTATTGAGTGGATATTGTCCTTTTTCAAAATTGCAACATTCTTTTTAGTATCAAGTTCTGTAGTCTTGGTTTTTATGGATTGATTAACCTTTCTCATATCAAAAAAGTACGACATATATACAATACAGAAGCCTACGGCCAAATAGGTAAAGATAAGTAGGGCTAAATAAATTAAATTTTTTAAAATATGATCTATTTTTAATAGAAGATTAATTAGTCTAGTAGATGGTGTAAAAAATTTAAAAATATTTCGCTTAAATGTGACCAGGTTGTTATAAACAATATCAGCGTATTCATAATCAATTTCCTTTTCTCTATTGAACTTTGTTTTAAATAATCTAGCGAGGATTTCGCTGGTATCAAAGTACATGGAATTAATAGTCTTTAAATCAGATCTGTTAAAAACATTCTTTATAAGCGAGGTCGTGATTCCTATTATCGATAGATTTTCAGATTTAAAATCTGCATCAAAACGTTTAATAAAGCCATTGGTTCTGGCTATATCGTTTTCAAATAGCATTGTTTTTGTCTTAATATCAGATTCTGCATTGTTAATATCATACAAGAATCTCGTAAAAACTAACTTTTGATTTCTAAAGGCTATTTGTCTTATTCCACTAACCTTTGTTTCTACTAGCAGTAGTATCCACTTCTTTTTCTTTAATATAGGAAACTGTTTTAAAAGTTCCTTTAGTATTCTCGTGCTTTCCAGGGGCGCCATATATATGCCAGCCAATAAATTTGGAACAGTCTCTATAAATGCTATTATATCATTAAGAATTGGCTCGACAGGAGAAGATACGAAGAGATATTCCCATTCTTTTGTAGTATCATTCTTACCAAGAAAGAGCTTGGTACGTAGATCTTCGCTTGGTGTTTCAAAATTGAATTTCCTATTTACAACTTTATGCAAGTCAAAGATATTTATACTTTTAGGAAACTTTTTTAAACTATAGTTTTGTCCAATGTTATCCAATAATACATAAACCTTAGCCCTGCTATGTTCTAATAATAATGATCGTAATTCTTCTTTAACTTGGTCATTAAACTCCTTAAAGAACTTTTCATGAACGACCATTTTAGACTTGTTAAGTCTAAAATACAGTCCATAATTACCAATTAGAATTGTAAAATATGTGGCCATTCATTAATCATGTATTAGTCATACCAATAGCTAAGCAGAAAAATATAAAAATTCAAGAAAATTATTTTATATTCTACTTTATGATAATTTTAAAATCGACAATTACAGCTCTGTCATCGGTTACTAATATTGGGTTTATATCAATGGATTTAATTTCTGGAAAATCTAAAACTAATTGTTGTATTCCTTCTAGGGCTGATATTACCTTATCAAGAGCTTTAGGCTTCTTACCTCGTACCCCTCTTAGTATTGTGCCAATTTTTGTCTCATCAAACATTTGGGAAAATTCTTCAGTAGGCAAGAGTCGTAAGGTTGTATCATGAAGAATTTCTGTATAAATACCCCCACTTCCAAAAATCATTATTTTACCAAAAGTTTTATCAGTATTTACTCCTATGATTGCCTCTGTCGCATTAGTTATCATTTCTTGAATTAAAATTGAAGCCTTTGTCAATTTAAATTTCGAAATAATGTCCGTTAATTCATCCCAGGCCTTGGAAAATTTCTCAGTATTATCTATGTTCAAACGAATTCCATTCATTTCTGTTTTGTGCAGAGCTTCTGGTGCAGCTATTTTTAAGACAAGAGGTCTTGGGAAGATTTTTTCGCAGAAATTTAGCGCTTGTGCTTTATTTATGAAGTCGCTAGATTTTGGATAATCCAATTGATAATGCTCCATGATTTTTTGCGTAATACTCTGTGGTAAGGATGATAAGTTATCCTTGATAGCTTCTCTAATCAAAATTTCAATTTCTTTATTTTTCTTAGTCTCTGTCTTAAGGTTCACTGTTCTTTCTTTATGTGAAGATAGCTTATTTAATTTACTTACCAAATTAATAAGCATATCCGGATCGTCAAAATGTAATATATGGTTCTCTTCAAAAGTTTTAATGGCCTGAGCCACGCTATAGCCTCCTACAAAAGATGTAAAAATGTTTATATCTTTAAATTCTTTTGATAATTTTGTAATAGCCATAGCGGTTTCCAATGGCTCGGTTGCCATTTGTGGTGTTAATAACACTAGTATATTTTTGAATTCTTTACTCTCGCATAAGATACGTAGAGCTTTTTCATATCTATCTGCTCTTGCATCACCTATTATATCAATAGGATTCTTCAAAGAAGCTTCTGGAGTTACTGCTTGTTTAAGTTTTTCTTTTAAAACATCACTTGGATTATCCAGGTCTAGACCATATTTAGCACAGGAATCACTGGTAACCACACCCAAGCCTCCGGCATTGGTAAGAATAGCGAATTTATCACCGAAATTTCTATGATTTGCATACTGTAAAATTTCAATTAGTCCAAACATTTCTCCACTAGTATAAACTTGTATTATACCATTATTTTTGAAAGCTCTTTCCATTACTTCATAATTTGGTGCTAGACTTCCTGTATGAGACAAACTGGCTGCTTGTGCTTTGCTGGACTTTCCTGGTTCAAGAATTATAACTGGTTTAGTTTTAGATATTTCCCTTGCTAGATTTAAAAAATCGAGGCCTTGTTTTAAACTTTCAAGATAAAATACAAAAGCCCTTGTATTAGGATCCTTGTTAATTTCTCTTAATAAATCTGTTTCAGACAAAAGCATTTTATTGCCTATAGAGATGAAGTGCGAAAAACCTATATTTTTATTTTTTGCCCAATCTAAAATAGCACAACAATAAGCTCCCGATTGTGATATAAAGGCTATATTCCCCTTCTTAGGGAAGGCATCAGCAAAAGAAGCATTTAAGTTGGTAAAGGTAGATATGTGGCCGAGACAATTTGGCCCGAGCACATTAATGTTATTTTTATAACATTTATCAGCTATAATATTTTCTAATTCATGGTTACCAACCTCTCCAAAACCAGCTGTTATTATACTAATATTTTTAGTACCATTGTATATAGCGTCATCAATTACATTGGATACAAACCTAGCTGGCACAGCTATTACAACCAAGTCTAATGCTTTGGGGCATAGTCTCAAATTACTAAAACATGGTTTGCCAAATAATTCATTTTGGTTATTTGGGTTAATAGCGTACAAATCTCCTTGATAATTGGCTTTTATTATATTTTTAAAAATAAGCGATCCTAATTTTGCTTCATTAGAAGATACACCTACTACGGCTATACTGCTTGGATTGAAGAAGGTAGTTAAATCCATTATTTATCCTTTTTGATATTAAGTGCTATCTTAAGACTAAAGATAAATTCACTAATTACAATACAATTGTAGGAAAGTTTAATGTTAATTCTTGATTTCCAATTTATTATACCGTATAATCACAACAGTGGGTTGTCTTAACAGTGATATGTAGCCCCACTAGGCGCTTATTTACTTATATAATAACTTGAATTTTTAAAATGGTGGAAAAGAAGACCAAGATTATCGCAACCATAGGTCCTGCATCTGAGACAGAGATGATGCTAAAGAAAATCTCCGAGGAAGGAGTCAATGTCTTTAGACTAAATTTTTCTCATGGTAGCTATACAGAACATGGCGCAAAAATAGAAAAAATTA
This sequence comes from uncultured Rhizobiaceae bacterium, assembly GCA_964484785.1. GTDB lineage: Bacteria > Pseudomonadota > Alphaproteobacteria > Rickettsiales > UBA1997 > CAZAFD01. The sequence continues at coordinate 16,579 of CAZAFD010000001.1, forward strand.
GGAGATTGGGTTTACCTGGGGCAATACTATTAGATACTAAAGGTCCTGAGATTAGAACTAAAGATGTTAATGGTAAGTTTGAAATAAAAGCTGGAGACAAATTTATAATTACAGTGACTTCCGGAAATTCCTACGAAATCTCAGGTAAGATTGGTGTAAGCTATAAGGAATTTATTAAAGATATAGATGTTGGTGATAATATTTCTATAGATGGCAACCTAGTAGCAAAGGCTATTAAAAAAACTGACACAGATATTGAGTTCGAAGTATTAAGTGGACATACCAATATAACATCAAATAGGCACATAAACGTTTATGGAAAACATGTATCTCTGCCAACAGTAACAGAATCAGACTGGAAGGATATAGATTTTGGTATAGAACAAAGATTAGATTATATAGCTTTATCTTTTGCTAGAACCGAAGAAGATGTAAATGAAGTTAGACAGTATTGTGCTAAGAAGGGTTGGCCGGATATTAAAATTATTTCAAAAGTAGAAAATCTAGAAGCCCTAGAAAATATTGAATCTTTAATACGTGCTTCTGATGGTATTATGATCGCTCGTGGTGACCTGGCTGATGAGGCTGGATACGCTAAGGTGCCAGTTATTCACAAAGAAATTATTAAACTTTGTGCCTTCTATAAAAAACCTGTGATAGTGGCTACCCAGATGCTATCATCAATGGTGACTCAAGTTAATCCAACAAGAGCTGAAGCTTCCGATGTGGCTAATGCTATCTTTGATGGCGCTGATGCAATTATGTTGTCGGAGGAGACTACAAAATCAAGCGACCCATCACATGTCGTACAAGTGATGGCTGGAATAGCTAAAGAAGCTGAACTTGCTATGTACGGCGACGAAGAAGGAAAGGGAAAAGAATTATGTGGTTCAGAAACATTGTGCCAATGTAACATGGATTTATTCCCTTTATATCCTGATTTAACTCAAGATCTAGATGCTATAGTTATAATTAGTTCTGATTATGATATCACTAGAAAAATTGCGAACGCTAGAGTTCCAGCACCTATATACTCTTTTATAGATAGAGAGATTTACATGAATCAGATGGCATTGATTTGGAATACTCGTCCATTCATGATGAAAATTAGTGACGATTTTGAAAGTAATGTCAAAATAGCAGAGCAGGAACTTAAGAAATGTCCTCACATTAAGAAATATTTATTAGTTTCGGACGTTTCATCTAATGGTAAGAAAGTACTAACTGTACAATCTAGAGAGTTATAAATAGTCAATTATTTATTGCTAATAAAAAAAGAAGTTCAAAAGAACTTCTTTTTTTATTTCTTAATGTTTGCTGGATTTTAATCATTGATTCCTTGTGGAATCTCAATATTTGGAACCCTAGGATCCTTCATGCCTACAACATGGTAACCGCCGTCAAGATGTAAAACTTCTCCTGTTACTCCACTTGACATGTCGCTTAATAGATATAATGCGGTTTTACCGTTTTCTTCTATGGTTACATTTCTTCTCATAGGTGTATTAAGCTCACTGTATTTTAACATGTAATCAAAATTGCTAATACCAGAAGCCGCAAGCGTCTTAATAGGGCCAGAAGAAATTGCGTTTATACGTATATTCTTTTCTCCTACATCTGCTGCTAAATATTTTATAGTGCTTTCTAAGGCTGCCTTTGCAACTCCCATCACATTATAGTGTGGTAAAACCTTTTCTGCGCCATAGTATGTCATTGTTAATATACTGCCACCACCCGCTTTTTCCATTAGCGGAATTGCTCCTTTAGTTATAGCGATTAATGAGTAACAGGATACATCTAAAGTTTGTGCAAAATTTTTTCTGCTGGTGTTAGAGAAGTGTCCTCTTAACTCGTTTTTGTCGGAAAAAGCAAGAGAATGTACTATAAAATCCAATTTATCCCATTTTTCACTAATTATTTTATATACATTATCTATATCTGAATCCTTTTGTACATCACAATCAATAGTAATTTTGCATCCTAACTCTGCTGCTAAAGGCTCTACCCTCTTTTTTCCTGCTTCTCCGTAGTATGTTAAGGCTAGTTCGGCTCCTGATTCTTTCAATTGCTTAGCTATACCCCATGCTATTGACCTGTTGTTTAAAAGTCCAAAAATAATCCCTTTTTTTCCTTCTAAAATTTTCATACTGAAAAATCGTTATTATTAATATGACCTCTTGTTCCTTTAGAGAGAAATTGAGGCCAAGCGTAATTCTCACTAAATTATTTTTAATTGCAACTTATTTTATATGTGCGTGTAGGTTGTATAAATTTTATTTAGCATTATTCTATATGTAACTTGGCTTATATTCTAAAGATGAACCTAGACTTAAATGAACTAAATAGCACTCAGCAAGAAGCGGTATTTTATAATGATGGACCCTTGCTGATTTTAGCTGGTGCTGGCACTGGAAAGACAAGAGTATTAACTTCTAAAATAGCATATATTTTAGACAATGAATGGTGTCGTCCATCAGAAATTCTAGCCGTAACCTTTACTAATAAAGCAGCTAATGAAATGCGTCAAAGAGTGGCTCTTATGACAAATTTGGATGTAACTCCACTGTGGGTTAATACCTTCCATTCCATTGCTCTAAGAATTCTGAGACAACACAATGATCTACTAGATTTAGATAAAAATTTTACCATAATAGACCAAGGTGAGCAAACTAGTTTAGTAAAACTGATCTTAAAGGAGTTAAATATAGATATTAAACAGTACAAGCCAAGTCTTTATGTTGATCAAATTAATAAAATAAAAGACGGCTCCTCGAAACCTAACTTCAATTATATTCTCCCAAGAATGGACGATGTCTTGAATATGTACCAGACAAAGTTAAAAACCTCAAAGTTTTGTGATTTTAATGATCTATTGCTCCTTAATATTGCGTTGTTCCAAAGATATTCCCATATCAGGGAACATTATAACGCAAGTTTTAAATATTTTTTAGTGGATGAATACCAAGATACAAACTCAATGCAAAATTTATGGTTGAAGTTAATTTGTGGTCTTGCCAATAATAAATATGTAAAACTAACTTGCGTAGGAGATGACGATCAGTCGATTTACGGTTGGCGAGGGGCTGAAATAAGGAATATTTTACAATTTACAGAGGAATATACTGAAGCCAAAATCCTAAAGTTACAACAAAATTATAGGTCGAGCCCAAGCATTCTTGCTATAGCTTCTAGTTTGATAGCTCATAATATAAATAGGTACCAAAAAATCTTATATACTAACAGTATAGAAAATCTTCAAAAAGTTAAACTAATAAAGGCTTTAGATGACAAGCAAGAAAGTTTGTATCTAGCACAAGAAATAAAAAATTTGAGAGAATATGGTATAATAAAATCGTATTCTGATGTGGCAATTCTGATTAGAGCAGGTTATCAATCTAGAATGATTGAAGATACGCTTTTTATGTATAATATACCATATAGGGTTGTTGGAGGTTTGAAGTTTTATGACAGAAAAGAAATAAAAGACTGTATTGCATTCTTGAGATTACTTCATAATGTCTTTGACACCTTAGCCCTTGAAAGAATACTTTTAAATACTAGTTATGGTCTAGGGCAAACAAGTATAAAAAAGATCATAGATTGTTCTGTAATGGATAATGTAGATGTAATTGAAGCTAGTAAAAAGCTGATAGAGAAAAAAGCCTTTCGAAATTTATCTATAGTAAATGGTTTAGAAAGATTTATTGATCATTTTGAGACATGGCAAGAAGAATCCAAGAATAGCACTTTAGCAAATTTAATGGATATCGTCCTAACTCAAAGTGGTTATCTAAGTTCTATAAAGAAGAATATAGATCTCGAGTCTAAGAATCAGGTTGATAATATAAACGAATTTTTGGAAACTTTAGAGAATTTTGATTCTCTTGAAAAGTTTCTAGAATATATCAACTTAGTTAGTGTCACTGAGGATAATGTTCAGGATACTGTAAATATTATGACGATACATTGTGCTAAGGGTTTGGAATTTGATGCTGTTTTTCTACCAAACTGGGTAAATGGAGTTTTTCCCAGTGTTAAATCTTACGATGAAAGTAATGGCGTTGAAGAAGAGCGTCGTTTGGCCTATGTCGCTATTACTAGAGCGAAAAAGCATCTCTATATATCTTATTCTTTTTTAAGACATGGTTTCGGCGAAATAGCTCCGGTGTCCCCATCTATTTTTATAGAAGAGCTTAATCGAGATTATTTAGAGGAGTTTGAGTTTAATATCAAAAAGAACTACTCAATTCAGTCTCTAAACCCAACCCCATATACAAAACCAAGTATTTCTAACAATACTAATAAAACCAAAGTACGTAGATGTTTACATGCAAAGTTCGGCGAGGGGACAATAATTAAGGAAGAAGAAAATAAGCTAACAATCCTTTTTAAGAACTATGGGCAGAAGGTTATTCTAAAACAGTTTGTAGATTTACTTTAGACTGAGATAGTTTTCCACTGATATGTGTTTTATCTTAAGACCGTTTATACTATGAATTTTTGTATTAACTCAGAAAGAATTTTATAAGAATAGGTTTAGACTCTAACATTATATATTAACTTAAACCAAACAATATTGATTATAATATCAAATAGATTAGATTATATCTAATCTGTAGATACAACAAAATAAAACGTATATGCCAAGATATAATACAAGTGCGCATAAAGCAAGTATTACAGCTGACTTAGATATAATGAGTATAATAAGCAAGGGTAATTTATCGAAAAAACATATAAAAGCACTTGGGCTAAGTAGTACTAATATAGTCAATTTAGACAGAATAATAAATGAGAGTAGTTTGCCAGATCAATTGAAAGAAGCACTCAAAGCAGGTGTCGCTCTAAGTATTAGAACTTATAGCGGTCAGGCCGAAAGACCACAGTTTGTTGAGATGTATACTAGTTCGTTGCTAGATTATCTCAATGATACAATTTCCAATCTTCATTTATTAATGACTTTGTTAAGAAATCTGGTTGATAATAGTGATGGCTTAATACCACAAACTACAATAGATGTTGTTATGAATAATCTTTGTATACGGATTTCAGAATACACAATGTTTGAAAATATTTCACCTGATGTATCATTCCTAAATGATGTAATAAGAAAAATAAATAAAACACATACCGACAAATTATCTAGTATAACTGATGAAAGCCTCGGAAAGCAAATAAGTGATTTATACCTTGGAGACATTGAACAATTACTCCAAAATCTAGGCAATATAGAAGATATAAAGCAAGTAGGTGATACTGCATATAAAATTAGACAATTAGAATGGAGTTTTAATCAAGTTGTATCTTTATTTTTAATACAGGATCAAGAATTTAAAGAAATATTAGAAAGTAAAATAAGACCGTTTATAAACGGTGAAATAGATAAACAAACCCCACAAACTATAGAGGAATTAAGAAGCATATATATAGCCGAATTATCAATAGATCAACGAGCATCTGTTATATTGAAACTATCTAATGATTTAATAGAAAGAAGCAATTTACCTGATCAATTTAAAGAAGCACTTAAAACAAGCGTTTCTCGAAATATTGATGCCGATAAAGATAGATTTGGGAGTCAGGATGAGATTCGAGAGTATATTCTCTTGTTACAAGAACAAGTGCCTCGTATTATTTCCGGTATCAATCAATTCATGGCATCATTAGAAAACCTTGCTAACAAGAATGATAATTTAATACCACAAACTATATTAGATACATTTACTGATAATGTTTGTGCGCAGCTTGCAAAAGATGACATAAAATTTTCTAAAACATCAAAGCTTATATGGTACCTATCAAAAGATTTCATAAAATCTATAAATGATGTACAAACAGGTAAATTATCGAATATAACCGATGAGGTTCTAGGAAAAGAGATAAGTTCTCTATATTTTGGAGAAATGGAACTATTAATTCGGAGCTTAAGTAAAACAGATGCTACTACATATAGCGATGGTATTATGATTGATGAATTAAATGAAAGCCTAAAGAAACTTATATCGCTAATATCAACACATGGTATAGAGTTTCAAACGACAGCAGAAAGAAAACTAAGAGCAATTATAGAGGGGGAACGATCAAACGAGCAAGCTTCTATAAACATAACCGGATTAGGACAAGAGGTTATAACTATGTTACTAGAAGAAATAGGTTTTGATGAAATACAAGTAAGAGAAAAAACTGAGGAATTGGATAGGATTATTCAACAAAAACATTTTGAGTATGAGGAAACTAAGAGTTATCTAAGTTTTGGTTTTTACAATACAATGAAATGTCATAGTATACTTAATTATATCTATTCTAGCTTAAATAATGAAGCTATATTAAGGAAGATAGCCACTATACCGAATGGGGCTAATACTTTAAAAAACAACTTAGAAGCAATAAACAAGGCCTTTGTAGAACCATACAAAAGGTACTTATCAATAGCCAAACATATAACGACATCTCGCTCAGCACATATAGCTATAGCATCTGCAATAACTCTTGCAGCAGTAGCTAGTGTTGTAACTACTATATTTTTAGCACCAGCTATATTTATACCTACAATTGTGGTAGCTGGTATATGTAGTATTATAGCGACAGCTTATGCGGTATTACCTGTTACAAAAATTGGTCAGAAATTTAAAAAAGAAGTTTTAAATAAAATAGACGAAAAACTTTTAGACAAAATAATTACTAGAAAATTAGAAGCTATAATGAAGAAACGATTTAATCTTAGCGATATACTTTCACTTGCGAGAGAACGAGACAACCCCCCGCAGGTAGAAATAGCTAGTAAATTAAATCAAACTCCTCAAACCAGTGAACACTCACAGGACCAAATGACAGCGCACGGTGCAAGCCTACAACAGACTAGAGCTCAAGAATCATCTGTCCCAAAAACACGAGAACGTTAGGCTAATAATAAATCAAATATCAGATCGTGGTTGATTAAAAATGTGTTATTAGAACTTTTAGCAATTCTATTTTTGAGTATCCTTGGTACGAAACGCTAAAACAATTGATGGCGAAGGCTCTAAAAGTAATATGATATAAATACGAAGACTTATAAATGGTGTAATATTATAAGGGAAGATGTTCGGAGAATATTAACGTAAGACAATGACGATAAAATCTTATAAACAGCACTTGTTGTAACAAGAAAAAATGGAGATTTGGTAGCGGGAGGGGGATTCGAACCCTCGACACGCGGATTATGATTCCGCTGCTCTAACCGACTGAGCTATCCCGCCATCTTATCAGATAAGTGTATATGTATTTTTTTTTAAGTCAATAATAACTAAAATTGTAGTTAATTTAGACTGTTTGTATTATATCTTGATTTCTATGGGAAAAATGTTATTATATTTACAATAAGGTAATTACAATTATGGATATGGATATATCAGCAAGCTTGAGTACAGGGTGGAAAAAAAGAGAGATAAATATTTCAGAGCAGCTAACGAATATATTATCATGTTCAAGAGAAAGTGTAGAAGAACTATTAAAATGGTTATCAGAGTTTAATGTGCAATTTTTCAAGACGATTAATAAAAATGATTCACAAATAGGAATCGAATGGTCTTTTTTTGGTCAAAATGAGAACTCATACACACCTGATGTGATAGATAAGTTCTATTTAATAGCCCAATGTAAGTTTTATAGTGGAACAGGTGAAGGGATAGATACAGCGGCATTAAATACAGAGTTAAATACCTTTCTTAGATCAATTGATACTGATAATTACAAACAAATTAGCTCTTGTTGCTATCTAGCTTTAATAGGGCAAACAATTTCAAGACATATAGAAAACAAGTCATTACAGAAGCCTGTTGATATAAAGTTGACTTTTAGGCCGAAAAATAGGGATATTCCAAATCCTAGTGATAGCAGCAGCCAAGATGTTACAAAGACTATTAATTTTAAATTTAATGAAAAAGAATGTTCTATAGATATTTCTCCTATAGAGGAAAATTTGTTAAATCGTGATGAATTATTAGGACTAAGGGGAAATGAAGTGTATGAAATTTTACTAGAGACAGGCGATGGTAGAGAAATAAATAAAAGCGAATTGATTTCCGCCATACAAGAATCTATTAACGACTATGTACAGAACATGCCAGGTATCATGCTTGACTTAATTAATGGTCTTTCCGGTATTAGAAGACCGGTTCCAAGCTCTGGGCAAATACCTACTATGACAGTACGAAATGATGCAATATCACCACAACCTTCGTCACAAACTAGTCAGAGCCCTACTTTCATGGCTGTACCATATATACCTTCTTCTTCAGAAGAATCCGAAGCGGAAAAGGACTCAATAAATAACATACTAAAACTAGATAATATTCCAAGCGGGGTTTTCACGAGTGGAGCAACAATAAAAAAATTCTTTGATAATTCTAGTCCAAAGTATAATAGAGAAATGTCAAAAAAGTTATTGAATGTTAAAAATAATTATCCTAGTGGTTTTAGTGTATATGAATATGGAGAAGAAGGCGGTGAGGAACTAGAGCCGTATTCAATTGATGAAGTTGTTGAGGAATTGTTTGATTTTTTCAACTCTGAAGAAGAGCCTATTTCTTTAAGTATAAGTGAAATGGAAAAATCGATAGTAATTAATGCACCAAACTTATCAGAAGAAGAGCAAGAAAACATAAGACTGGCTATAGCTACGGAACTATGTATAAGAGTTAACGCTAAAAAAAAAGAAAAAGACCCAAAAGATAATAAGCTCTTGAAAGCCGCGATAAGAAGGGATAAGCAGCTGCGCAAAAGGAAACAATCGACAAAAGGTGCAGAACTGGCAGATATGCTACATCTTTAAAAAATTTTATGTAGTACAGTATAATAAACAGTATTTTAATATTTACATTTTAAATAATATCTTTACTTTAAAGTAAAGATATTATTTATATTGTATAATGTGCCAACCTATCAAGTTTTAGCTAGAAAATATAGACCACAGAAGTTCTCGGAATTAGTGGGCCAAGATGCTTTGGTTCGTACTTTAACGAATGCCATAAGTAGTAATAAGGTGGCACACGCTTTTATTCTAACTGGAATTAGAGGTGTTGGTAAAACATCTACGGCCAGATTGATAGCTAAATCTCTTAACTGTATAGGATTAGACGGGCAAGGGAAAGAAACTATAGACCCCTGTTTACAGTGTGTACATTGTAGGGCTATCGCTAATTCCATTGATCAAGACGTAGTAGAATTTGATGCTGCTAGTCATACGGGCGTTAATGATATTAGAGACATCATTGACAGCATAAATTATCCACCAGCTTATTCTAGATATAGGATATTTATAATAGACGAAGTACACATGTTATCAAATAGTGCATTTAATGCATTACTGAAAACATTAGAAGAACCACCCAATCACGTTAAGTTTATTTTTGCGACAACCGAGATCAGAAAGGTACCGATTACCATTTTATCGAGATGTATTAGATTTGATTTAAATAGGATTAACCATGATATCTTGACTAATTATTTGATTGATATTGCCAAAAAAGAGGGGATCAAATTAGCAGAAAGCTCTGCTGCATTAATAAGTTTTAAAGCTGAGGGCTCTGTACGCGACGCATTATCCTTACTAGATCGCATTATTTCTTTTAATGAATTTAAAGAAGAAATAAGAGATGAGCTGGTTTGCGATGCTCTAAATATTGGAAACAAGGAACAAAATTTTAGGCTATATAGTTTTTTGTTAAAGAATGATATTAATAGTACATTAACGTGTTTTGATGAGATATATTTATCTCTATCAAATTATGAAGATTTTATTAATGATCTCATGGATATTACACATAAACTCTTGTTAAAAAAGAACAATATACGTATAAATTACATTACTCCTTTTGAGGAGCAGTGGTTAGAAAAGTCTTATGAGACAATTAGTTCAAGCGCCCTGTTTAGGATCTGGCAATTTTTAGTAAAAGGTTTACAAGATATGAAATATATTAGTAATCATAGAATTTTTCTTGAGACTTTGTTGTTAAAAATACTATATGGAAGTGATATACCTGAGATAACAGATATAATAAAAAAATTGCAAAATAATTCACGTAATCCTAACATTCCAGTGGACAATACTGGAAAAGACGATTTGTTGAATAAGGTATTGAATAAATTCGAAGGTTCAAGGCTAGTGTAGCCTAGTGCGTATATTATTAGTATACTTGTATAGCGTGTATGGTTGAAGAGAATAAGGTTGTTAATGATGATCCTACTATAGTTGAAAGTGATGGTATAAACCAGGATTCGAGTATTGTTGATAAGGGTACAAGCGTGGGTCTAATGTCAAACAATAAGACGTTAGTCATAATGGTTTGTTCTGTGTTTGGGGCTATTATCTTTTATTTATTTTTTTTTAAAAAATCTAATAAAGAAGATGTTCTATCTGATGCTAATTTATTAGTTAGAGATAATCAAACTACAAACCCTAATCGTCCCAGCTATAGTGATTTAGATACAGCATTGGATAATACCACTAAACAAACAAATGATTATTTATTTGATGAAAAACCAGTCGATCTAGTGCCAGATATTCCAGATAGTAAGCTGGACATGCAAATACAAATACCTGAATTGTCACATAATACAAAACAACAAATAGAGAAAGATCTCTCAGAAAGTCTTTTAGAAAACAATATAGCGGACGGCAAGAATTATTTTACTAAAGAACAAGTTGATTCGCTGATAAATGAAAAATTACAAAACTTTGAATCCACTCTTAAATCTATGCAGAGTGAGAGCTCTAGGTTGGCTGAAGAATTGAAAAAACGAGATGAAGAAGCGGCTGCCGAGAAGAAAAAGGATAACAGGATTACGAGTAATTTATTTTCTGATTCAAAAAACAAAAATGAAGTATCCCCTAATAAGGCTGCAGTTAATCCATTTGCTAGCGATAGTGGGTTAGATAAAGACAAAGAGGATAATGAGGAAAAGAAACAAGAAGATCTATTAAAGATGGCTCAAAGGAATAGGGTTATGGTAGAAAGAAGAGCTGCTCCGATGTTTAAAATGCAGGGCGGCGGTGGAGGCTCTTCCGCAATGGATCAAGAGAGTATTATCATTATGGATAAGAATCTTCTCACAGGAGTTAAGGAGACTCAGCAGAATGTGGTTGCTACTAAAACTTCTGACCTGACACGGGTTATACTACAAGGAAAAATTATAGATGCTGTATTAGAAACAGCTATTGATACTGATATTGCAGCCCAAGTGCGAGCTGTGGTTACGAGAGATGTTTACGCCGAATATGGCAAGAATGTATTAATACCAAAAGGATCTAGGGTAGTAGGGACCTTTCAGAGTCAGGTAACAACTGGAGTTGCTCGACTAGGTATAGTCTGGAATAGAATTATTAGAGTAGACGGCCTTAGTCTAAATATCGCTGCTAATACTACAGATGAGCTAGGCCGTGGCGGTGTAGCCGGTGATTTAGATAATAAATATTTTCAAACCCTTAGAAATGCTTTTTTGTCTAGTATGCTAACCATTGCGACAGCACATCTAGTGGAAAAAGTAACAGATAGTAGTGGTTTAACAGTTGTGAAGGATAAAGATGGAGCTATCACAGATGTGGGTGGAAGTGCAACTTCTTTTGCTATAAGAGATGCCACTCAAGATTTTATGGATGAAGCTAAGGATATAGTTGATAATATGAAGGAAGAAAAACCTACTATCCGTATAGCGCAGGGAACAAAAATAATTATTATGGTAAATCAAGATTTGAATTTACCAGTATATAAAAAATAGTCAGAGGTTACCATGTCAAATTTTGAAGCTCTCGATATATATCTTAAACCAATTACTATGCTTTTAAGTAAGGAGGGTATTAACGAGGTTTCAATTAATGAGCCAAATGAGGCTTGGGTAGAAAAACGTGGAGACATGTATAAAGTAAGAATTGATGGATATGACCTTAGATATTTAAAGTCTCTAGGTAGATTAATTGCCCAATCAACAGACCAAAAAATAAGCGAAGAGACACCTTTGCTGTCTGCTACTCTGCCTGCTGGTTATCGTATACAAGTTGTTTTTCCTCCGGCATGTGAAAATCACACCGTCATAATGTCTATCAGAAAGAAGAATGATTTAGTTTGGACTCTTGATGACTATGAAAGAATGGGAGCCTTCGCTAATACAAAAATTAAAGAAGAGCAGGAAGAAAGCGTAAAGGTATTATCTCGCTTAATGAAAGAGAATAAAATAAAAGAGTTCCTGAATTACGCAATTTTAAAAAAGAAAAATATTATAATTAGTGGTGGTACCTCTACTGGTAAAACCACTTTCACAAATGCTTGTTTACAAGCTATACCAAAGGTTGAAAGATTAATAAGTGTTGAAGATGCTCGAGAAATTGATTTCAGTGGTCACCCAAACAAGGTGCATTTGTTAGCTTCTAAAGGAGGACAGGGTAGGGCTAATGTTACCGCTCAGGATTTGATTGAGGCATGCTTACGTTTAAGACCAGATAGAATTATTGTTGGTGAATTAAGAGGTAGTGAGGCCTTCTCTTTTTTAAGAGCCATTAATACTGGACACCCAGGATCCATTTCTACTTTACACGCTGATACACCTAAAATGGCACTACAACAGCTAAAATTAATGGTTATGCAAGCAGGCCTTAATATGCCGCCAGATGATATATTTAACTATATCAGAAATGTGGTTGATATTGTTGTCCAGTTAAAACGTGGAGAAAAAGGTGTCAGGTTTGTTTCTGAAATATATTATAGAGACTATGATGAAAATGCTTGAAGTTTTATTATTAACTAGTACATTCCATATGTCTAGGTATTAATTTATTGATTTAAGAGAGTTAGGTATATGGCAAACAGCAATGAATCAAGGATGACTGCATTGAGGAACTTTTTAGTAAATGTGTTGCTGCATTTATTGGTCCTTGGTTTTTGTTTTTACATATCAAGTCTTTTAATTGTCTATTTAAGATATGGTTCTAAGAGTTTAAAAGTGGTGTTAGCGCGAGGTTTATTAGATCAAGTCCTCGTGGGAAAGGGCCAATTATTCCAAGTTTGGGATATAATGCTTCATAATTTTGATAAAATTTCGAGTTTATATGTTGATTATATTAAATATATTGGAGCCACTATTTTACCTTTTGGTGTGTATTGTTATGTCTTTTATAAAAATAGGGAAAGTATATTAAGTTGGAAACCCTTTAAAAGCGCGGAGAGTCAGTTTGGAGATGCACACTGGGCAACAGAGAAAGAAGTTAAACAAATGGGTCTACGGAAGGCCAAGGGTATGCTATTGGGCATATATAAAGGAAAGTATCTTGTTGAATATACTTTTCAACATGCCTTATTGTTTGCCCCAACTGGTTCCGGTAAGGGTGTTGGATTTGTGATTCCAAATTTATTATTTTGGGAAGAGTCCGTGATTGTTCATGATGTTAAGGCGGAGAACTATGAACTCACGAGTGGTTATAGATTTACAAAGTTAAAGCAAAAAGTATTTGTTTGGAGTCCAGCTGATCAACAGGGTGTTACTCACTGTTATAATCCTTTAGATTGGGTTTCTAGAAATACTGGTGGTCTAGTTGATGATGTTCAGAAGATATCTAAGTTTTTGTTACCAAAACAAGAATTTTGGGAGAGCGAGGCCAGATCTTTTACTACAGGAATTATATTATATCTATTTGCAGACGAAGCTAAGCCTCATACTTTAGGTCAAGCCTTACGTGAGATGAAGAGCGATGATGTAGCCTATAATTTAGCTGTTGTTTTAGATACGCTTGGCGGTAAGATGCACCCTCTTGCTTATATGAATATTAGTGCTTGGTTACAAAAAGCAGAGAAGGAACGTTCTGGTGTGACGTCGACAGCTACGTCGGCTTTGGAGTTGTGGTCTAACCCTTTTGTAGACGCTGCTACTTCCAGAAGCCACTTTAATATAGGTAAGTTTAGAACTATAGCCCATACATTATATGTATGCATATCTCCTAATAATATTGAACGTTTGAAACCTTTATTACAGATCTTTTATCAACAGTGTGGTTCTATTTTTACAGCTAAATTACCAAACAAGAAAATAGAAAAATTAGGTGTTTTAATGTTGTTAGATGAGTTTCCTACTTTAGGCAAAATGGAGGAAATAAAGGTCGGTATAGCTTATTATCGTGGTTATCAAGTGAAGTTATTTTTAGTTGTTCAGGATACAGAGCAATTAAAAGCAATTTATGAAGCTTCGGGTATGAACTCATTTTTATCTAACTCTACATACAGAATAACTTTTGCAGCAAACAATAATGATACAGCTAAGTTAATATCTGACTTATTAGGAAATAAAACTATTATTAATGAAAGTTATAGTAGACCAAAGTATCTAGATTTAAATCCAAGCTCTAGAAATGTAAATATTAGTAAGAGTTCAAGAGCCCTCTTACTACCTCAAGAGATTATTACTCTATCTAGGGATGATGAGATTATTCTAATTGAGTCCAAACCTCCAATTAGGTGTAAGAAAATAGTACATTACAAAGATCCTATGTTCTTAAAAAGAGTTTTACCAAAGATACCTGTTCCAAAACAGGAACCTGTTGGGGCAACGACCAATAAAAAAGCCCCGGCTCAAAACTAAATAATATTGACTTATCATAGGGCTGAAACTAAATTAGTAAGCAACTAATTTAATGTGATGTTGTATGAAATTCACCATATCCTGGTTAAAAGATTACCTAGATACCGAAGCTAATCTAAGCGAGATAGTTGATACTTTGAATAGAATTGGTTTAGAAGTTGAAGAAGTTATTGATAAATATGAAGAATTAAAATATTTTAATTGTGTTAAGATAGAAGAATGTGTAGATCATCCGGATTCGGACCATTTACATATTTGTCATGTTAGAATTTCTAATGATATAGAACCTATTACTGTTATTTGTGGGGCACCAAACGTACGAGTTGGGATGAAGACAATATTAGCTCCTGTTGGTTCTGTACTACCGGATGGTACACAAATTAAGAAAGCTAAAATTCGTGGTGTTGAAAGTAGTGGGATGTTATGTTCAATAAGAGAACTAGGGCTTGGAGAAAATCACGATGGTATAATTGAAGTAGATAGCAACATTCCTTTAGGTACAAATATTTGTACAATATTAAACTTGAATGATCCAGTGATCGAAATATCTATTACTCCAAATAGAGGAGATAGTTTAGGTGTTTATGGTATAGCTAGAGATCTAGCTGTTGCTGGATTGGGTGAGTTAAAAAAATTAGAAGATCTAAAGTTAGAGACTAGTTTTAAAAGTCCAATCACTCTCTCTGTGCGCGATCCAGATTGCTATCAATATGCTTTTAGGTATTTAAGAAATTTACAGAATGTTCAATCTCCTGTCTGGTTACAAAATAGGTTGTCCGCTATTGGAATAAATCCAAAGAATGTTTTGGTTGATGTAACCAATTATGTTATGTTTAGTCTAGGGCAGCCATTACATTGTTACGACTATAGTAAGATAGAGGGTAATCTTATAGTTAGATCTGCACTAGAGAATGAACAATTTCTAGATCTATTTGGCAAATGTCATACCCTCTCAGGAGATGAAACTTTAATTTGTGACGATAACAAAGTTTTGTGCTTAGGTGGGGTCTTAGGTGGAAATACTTCAAGTACATCTATAGAGACCAAAGACGTTATACTTGAGGCAGCTATTTTTAATCCAATAAATACCGCAAAAACTGGTAGGACTTTGGGTATAGAAAGCGATGCTCGTTATAGATTTGAGCGTGGTATTGATTGTGGATTACTACATTATGCACTAGATTTAAGTACACAATTAATTCTTGATATTTGTGGTGGTGAAGCCAGCAATATTGTTGAATATATTGATAAGTCTTATTTAGCCTCTAGACAAAGAAGTATTGATTTAAATATTAATAAAATTGAAAAGATTTTAGGCTTGGCTCTTGATAGAGGAGATGTTTTAAATATTTTGAGTAAATCCGGTTATAAAATTATTGATCAAGACAATAATATACTGAATTTATTAATTCCAACTTGGAAAAATAGCGTACTTGTTCCAGAAGATATAATTGACGATATACTTAGAATTTATGGCTATGATAGTTTAGAAGATAATGATTTTATTAATGGAACATGTTTTAAAAAACCTGGTAATGATCTTATCCAAATTAAGCAAGATAAATTATTTGCGATTAGAAAGAAAATGGCTGCCAATGGCTTGACAGAATTGGTTAGTTATGTCTTTACAAATAAGAACGATTTGGAATTTTTTACTGATGCTAATCCAAATTTACAGATATTAAACCCCATTATTTCTGATTTAAATTATGTGCGTCAAAGTTTATTACCAAATATATTAACTGCTATTAAGAAAAATAGTAGTCGTGGCGTTAAAAACATTTGTCTTTTTGAATTCGGCAAAGTTTTTAATAGTAATGTGCCAGGCGATGAAGTAAGTGTTCTTTCTGGAGTGAGATATGGTTGTAACCAAAAGGAAGATATCTATACCTCAAAGAGGTCCTTTGATATTTTTGATGTTAAGAAAGATATTATGGATGCCTTAAGTGTTTTAAATATTGATCTTGATAAATTAGTTTATACCAGAGATGTTCCTAAATACTATCATCCTAATAAAAGTGGAGCTGTATATATAGGTAAACAGGTTGTTGGATTTTTTGGCGAACTACATCCAAGCGTTATAGAACATTTTGACTTAGATAATAAAGTTAATGTGTTTGAACTATATATAGATAAAATACCAAAAAAACTATTAACCATAGATACAGTTAGTCGCACTGGCTTTAACCCAAATGATTTATTACCAATTACGCGAGATTTTGCTTTTGTTGTAGACTCTGACATAGAAGTAGGAAATATCTTAAAAGAAGTTGGTAGTTTAAATAAATCTTTGATTTCAAATGTGTGGTTGTTTGATATTTACAAAAATCCATCTGAACCAAGGAAGAAATCAGTAGCTTTTAGTATTACCTTACAGCCCTCAGGAAAAACCATGGTAAAGGATGAAATAGACCAAATTTGCAATGAAGTAATTAATTTAGTTGAAATTAAATATAATGGTATATTAAGAGATAAATGAAGATAGGCTTAGCTAGTGTATTTACTAAAAATTGTGATTTAAATTACAATTTTAATGTTATTAAGGAATTTTATGAAAAAGCTGTCAACGAAAAACTAGATTTAGTAATTTTTCCGCGTTTAGCCATTTGTGGTTTTTGTTTAGAAGACAAGTTTTTATCAGAGGACTTTCTTGAAGAAAATATTGATACACTACAAAAAGTAATTTCTTTAACCACAGATCATACTACAGCATTGCTAATCGGAGGTTTATATTATCTAAATGCTTATACAAAAGATGGTATAACATACGATAAATCATTAAATGATGCAGCATTTTTAATAAAAGACGGTTATCTAGATACGCTTCTGTTAAGGAAGGAAATCTGTAAAGAAAATATTTTACGGGATCTATTATATTTTGATAAAGCTCCTTATATTAATTATTTTGTGTTAAATAAAAAACGCTTTGGCGTGCTTATATCTGACGATATATATTATGATGACAATATCTTCATCTTAAAAGAACAAAAGTTAGATTATATTATATGTTTAGATAGCGTTACAGATGTTAAAGCAGATAGGCTTATAACTCTATCAAAATTTATTAAGACACCAGTATATTATATAAATCAAACGAATTTCATTAATAATGAAATTTTTATGGGTAATATTATTACCGTAGATAGTAATTATTGTTTTAAATATATTGATAAATACGATAAAGATAGATTAATTATAAATAATCAAAAAAAAGAAAAGACAATAGATGATATTCAATGCAAGGCAAACATTGTGAATAAAGTCTCAGAATTAGAGGCGAAACCAGTATTGTTTTTAAGTAATGAACTAAACCCGGATATATTAAAATACATCAAGAATTATGTTATTAATGATGTTGACTTAGCAAAGTATTGCTCTCTATATAATAGTTTTACCTCTTCAGAGAAATTTATTGTAAAAAATGCTATACTAAAGAATTTGTTTAAAGATAATATATACTTTAGTTTTCTTGACTAATGAATCGTTATTTTGTAATTCTGAATTAGAAATATAATTGTAACTAATAGTATTATAATATATGAAGTTTATATTTAAGAATACTCAAAACGAGGACCGTGTTAGCGTACTCTTTTTTACAGAGGAATCAGCTCAATTAACAAAAAATGAAATAGAATTTACTGGCAACAAATTTGATCATTTATTAGTTCGTTCAGGGGCTAATAAAAATTATCAAATCTTTTATGGTCTCGGTAAAGAAGCCGAGTTAACTGTGGTTAATTTAGAAAAATTGGGATATAAGTTATATCATTATCTAAAGAGCTTAAATTTAGACAAAATTAGTTTAGTCTTTACAAAGGGGTTTGAAAGTAAGTATATATTAGCAATAATGAATGGTCTCCAACTTAGTGACTATGATTTTGATAAGTATAAGACGTCTCTTAATAAAAAAACTTCGTCCCTAAGCATCCTTGTGGATTGTTTGTCATCTAATGACATAGAGAAGTTTAAAGAGTTAGAACTAATTAAGGAGAATGTTTTTTACTGTAGAGATTTAGTAAATGAACCATCAAATATTTTGACACCCGCCAATTATGCGAATATTTGCAAGGAATTAAGTAGTCTAGGTATAGAGGTGGAACTTATTAATCAAGGTGCCTTGGAAAAGTTAGGTATGAATGCTATGCTTTCTGTAAGTTGTGGCAGCGATAATGAACCATATCTAGTTGTTATGAAATGGAACGGTCTTTCCAATTCCGAAACATCGCCTATAGCCTTTGTGGGCAAAGGAGTTACGTTTGATAGTGGGGGTATTAGTTTAAAGCCAGCCAATTCCATGTTAGATATGAAGACAGACATGGGTGGCTCAGCTGTAGTGGTTGCGCTTCTAAAGCTCTTGGCTCAAAGAAAAGCTAAGGTTAATGCTGTTGGTGTTATACCTCTAGTTGAAAATATGCCTTCTGGCCATGCTACTAAACCTGGTGATATTGTTAAGAGCTTGTCAGGCCAAACTATAGAAATACTTAATACCGATGCTGAGGGAAGAATGATTTTGGCTGATGCTTTATACTACACAATTAGTAGATTCCAGCCACGGACAGTGATAGACCTAGCCACCTTAACTGGAGCTGTATGTGCGGCTTTGGGTCAGGATAATGCTGGTCTATTTACTAATAATGATGCCTTGAATGATGAAATTTGTGATGTAGCTCACGAAACAGGAGAGAATTGTTGGAGAATGCCTGTCGATAAATTAGGTAGTTACTATGATAAAATGATAGATTCAGATTTTGCAGATATTAAAAATATCAGTGGTAACAGGTATGGTGGAGCAATTACAGCTGCACAGTTTTTACAAAGGTTTATTAATAAACATCCAAAATGGGCCCATCTTGATATAGCTTGTGTAACCAACATAGAATTTCCAAATTTTTTTGTTGAAAAAAATGCAACTGGTTTTGGTGTAAGACTTTTAAATCAGCTTGTAAAAAAATATTATGAGCAGTAAAAGCAAGTATTGCTTAATGTCTAGTAACTAGGCGTTAAGCATTATAATTAATAAGAATTCTTTCTTGGTTTGATAATATTGATAATATATTATTTCAATATAAACCTTCTTAAAGTCTGAGTAGACATGCAACAAAATCTTTTATCAAAAAAATAAAAAAACTTTTAAAAAGTGGCTTGACAATTAAAACAGCCGGGTGTATAGTCGTATTGTTCGGAGGTCAAATTTTATAAACAATCATAATCTGATTATATATAATCGACACCGGATGATGTTGATGTTTTTATTGTGAATAATAATCAATGCTAGAAAAAAGTACAACGTATAATGTAGAATATGTTCTACGTATAACTTTTGTGTTTTAGTATTACTCAAAAAATAAAGTAAGAGCATTTGGTGGATGCCTTGGCGTTAGAAGGCGATGAAGGACGTAATAGGCTGCGATAAGCTTCGGGGAGTTGCCAATAGACAGTGATCCGAAGATGTCCGAATGGGATAACCCACTCGTAAGAGTATCGGCAATTGAATTCATAGATTGTCGAGGCGAACCTAGGGAACTGAAATATCTTAGTACCTAGAGGAAAGGAAATCAACTGAGACTCCCTTAGTAGTGACGAGCGAACGGGGACTAGGCCAATGTCATTGATATAATAATTAGAATTAGCTGGAAAGCTGAACCACAGAGGGTGATAGTCCCGTATAAGTAAAAGTTATTGATGAATTCGAGTAGGGCGAGGCACGTGAAACCTTGTCTGAACATGGGGGGACCACCCTCCAAGCCTAAGTACTCTCTAACGACCGATAGTGAACAAGTACAGTGATGGAAAGGTGAAAAGAACCCCTATAAGGGGAGTGAAATAGATTCTGAAACCGGATGCTTACAAGCAGTCAGGGCAGACGATATTTATATTGTTCTGTGATGGCGTACCTTTTGCATAATGAGTCAGCGAGTTAATGTATAAAGCGAGCTTAAGCCGATAGGTGTAGGCGTAGCGAAAGCGAGTCTTAATAGGGCGTTTAGTTTTATGCATTAGACCCGAAACCAAGTGATCTAACCATGGCCAGGTTGAAGGTACAGTAACATGTACTGGAGGACCGAACTTATTACTGTTGCAATAGTATAGGATGAGCTGTGGTTAGGGGTGAAAGGCTAATCAAACTTGGATATAGCTGGTTCTTCGCGAAAACTATCTAGGTAGTGCGTTATATGATTACCAATGGGGGTAGAGCACTAAAAAGGCTAGGGGGTCCAAAAGACCTACCGATCCTTATTAAACTCCGAATACCATTGAGTTTAGTATAGCAGACAGACTGTGGGTGCTAAGGTCCATGGTCAAAAGGGAAACAGCCCAGATCGCCGTCTAAGGTCCCAAAATTATCACTAAGTGGGGAAGGAAGTGATGGAGCCAAAACAGCTAGGAGGTTGGCTTAGAAGCAGCCATCCTTTAAAGAAAGCGTAATAGCTCACTAGTCTAATAGCTCTTTTGCACCGAAAATATAACGGGGCTAAAGTGATATACCGAAGACGCGGATTCCTAATTTATTTTAGGAGTGGTAGCGAAGCATTCCGTAGGCCGTTGAAGGTGATTCGTGAGAGTTGCTGGAGGTATCGGAAGAGAGAATGCTGACATGAGTAACGATAAAAAATGTGAGAAACATTTTCGCCGAAAGCCCAAGGTTTCCTATCCAATGTTAATCAGGGTAGGGTTAGTCGGCCCCTAAGGTAAGGCTGAAAAGCGTAGCCGATGGGAATCAGGTTAATATTCCTGAACCTGAGGATGAGTGACGAAGTTGATGTTTTGTGTCTTATTATTGGATTTAAGGCGCGGGATTGAGATTTCCAGGAAATAGCCTCCTCATATAGACCGTACCAGAAACCGACACAGGTGGGCAGGTTGAGTATACTAAGGCGCTTGAGAGAACTATCTTGAAGGAACTAGGCAAATTACACTCGTAACTTCGGGAAAAGAGTGACCCATATCAGGTAACTTTAAGTGGGTGGCACAAAAATGGGGGTAGCGACTGTTTACCAAAAACACAGGACCATGCTAAATCATGAAGATGACGTATATGGTCTGACGCCTGCCCGGTGCTGGAAGATTAATTGATGCGGTGCAAGCTGCTGATAGAAGTCCCAGTAAACGGCGGCAGTAACTATGACTGTCCTAAGGTAGCGAAATTCCTTGTCGGGTAAGTTCCGACCCGCACGAATGGCGTAACGACTTCCCCACTGTCTCCAAGATAGACTCAGTGAAATTGGATTCGACGTGAAAATACGTTGTACCTACGGCTAGACGGAGAGACCCCATGCACCTTTACTATAGCTCTACATTGATTTTAGGAATGAAATGTGTAGGATAGGTGGGAGACTTTGAAGCCAGAGCGCCAGCTTTGGTGGAGTCAACCTTGAAATACCACCCTTTTTGTTTTTGAAATCTAACTATATCTTTTGAAACAAGGATTAGGACAATGTATGGTGGGTAGTTTGACTGGGGCAGTCGCCTCCTAAAGAGTAATGGAGGCGCGCAAAGGTAAGCTCGAACTGGACGGAAACCAGTTTTTAGAGTGTAATGGCAAAAGCTTGCCTGACTGCAAGACTGACAAGTCGAGCAGAAACGAAAGTTGGTCATAGTGATCCAGTGGTACTGGGTGGAAGGGCCATTGCTAAACGGATAAAAGGTACGCTGGGGATAACAGGCTTATAGTGTCCGAGAGCTCATATCGACGACACTGTCTGGCACCTCGATGTCGACTCATCACATCCTGGGGGTGAAGCAGCTCCCAAGGGTTCGGCTGTTCGCCGATTAAAGTGGTACGTGAGTTGGGTTCAGAACGCCGTGAGGCAGTTTGGTCCCTATCTACCGTAGGCGTTTGGAAAATTGAAAGGAGCTGTTCTTAGTACGAGAGGACCGGAATGGACATACCTATGGTGTACCAGTTGTTCCGCCAGGAGCACCGCTGGGTAGCTACGTATGGAATGGATAACCGCTGAAAGCATCTAAGTGGGAAGCCAACCTTAAGATTAATTTTCCCAATTAGGGTCGTGGAAGACTACCACGTTGATAGGTCAGGTGTGTAAGTATAGCAATATATTTAGCTAACTGATACTAATAACCCGATTGATTTTTTGGTATACTAAAACCAAAGTTGTATGTAGTATATAATCTATATTATATAATAGATGGTATAGATAGTGTTGATTATTATCGATTTTTGTAAATAGTGCTTTTAAATAGCTTGGTGATTATTGCTGTACGGAACCACTCAACACATTCCGAACTTGCAAGTGAAACGTACGTAGCGCCGATGGTACTTAAATTTAATTTTGGGAGATTAGGTTGTCGCCAAGCTTTTTAAAAGCACTATTTTTGTCTTTATATTTGTCTTTTTTCGTTTTTTCTTAAACCTATACCTTTTTTGTTATGAACATATTTACTTTGAATAAAGTAAAGTTATATATTATGTTCATATATTTATGTGATAATTATAAGTTATGATAGAGCAAGTAAAAATTGATGATCTTATTTCTCTTTGTAAAAGAAGAGGTTTTATATTCCAAAGTTCAGAAATATATGGTGGATTGCCTGGGGTTTATGATTATGGTCCTTTAGGTGTTGAATTGAAAAACAATTTAAAAAACGCCTGGTGGAAGGCAATGGTGTATGAGCGTGATGATATTGAAGGCATAGATGGTTCTATTTTAACTCATAGGCTTACATTAAAATATTCCGGACACGAAGCTACATTTACAGACCCCATGGTGGATTGTAAAAAATGTAATGCTAGAATGCGTGCTGACAAACTTAAAGTTGCTGGAAAATGTGATTATTGCGGTAGTACAGATTTAACAGAGCCTAGAAATTTTAATCTTATGTTTAAAACAAATATGGGAGCTATAGATGATGGTAAAAGTCATTGTTATTTACGACCAGAAACCGCACAGGCAATTTTTACGAATTTCCGTAATGTTTTAGATTCTACATCCAGAAAAATACCATTTGGTATTGTGCAAATAGGAAAGGTTTTTCGAAATGAAATAACACCTAGAAATTTTATTTTTAGAGTTAGAGAATTTGAACAAATGGAACTGGAATATTTTGTTGAACCCGGTCTAGATGAAAACAAGCATAATGAATGGATAAATATACGTCGTCAATGGTGGATCGATCAAGGACTTGTTCCTGAACACTTACAACTAGACGTACATGCACCGGATGATTTGGCACATTATTCAAAAGCTACAACAGATATAATGTACAAATTTCCACACGGTTTTGATGAACTGGAAGGTATTTCAAATAGAACGGACTTTGATTTAGGTTCTCACTCCAAGGAACAAAATACATTAGATTTACACGCCAAGGTTGAACATAATAGTAACTCAACTGCTAGATTAGTCATTCAGGATCCAGTTAATAATAAAGTTTTTGTACCATATGTTATAGAACCTTCTGCTGGGCTTGATAGGGGGGTCTTGGCTTTAATATGCGAGGCTTATGAAGAACAAGATCTTGGTGATGGTAATAAGCGTCTTGTTCTACATTTCAAAAAACACTTAGCACCTATTAAAATCGCGGTTATACCTCTAGCTAAGAATAATAGCAGTATTGTTAATAAATGCCATGAAATAAAATCTAGACTTCAAAAATTAGGCATAGGACGAATTAAATATGAAGATACTGGTAATGTCGGTAAGGCTTATCGTAGAAACGATGAGATAGGTACACCTATCTGTATTACAGTAGATTTTGAGACTTTCGAAGGCCAAAACGAAACTATCACTGTTAGAGACAGAGATACTATGAAACAAGAGAGAATCAACGTTTCTAATCTAGAAGCTTACATACTAAACTATTTTAAATAAATTTTTTATTAGAATTCTTTCTATGGCATTTGGTAATACATCAAATGCCTATTTCTATATCTGGATTTAGTAATACTATCTAAATGACTATTTAAATATCATTGGATGCAATCTACAGAGATGTTTGATTTATCTAGCAAACCTTTTCTGAAAATCCAATGGAATTGTTGAATTTTGTGTATATATCAAATTAAATAATCAATACCCTATTAAGTAGGGTATTGATTATTTAATAGTTATATTATCCTAAAAATCAAATATAACTGCTCTTAAATATGCACCAACATCTGTAACCTTGGCGCCAGATTGTTTACTATTTTCGAAGTCGCCACATGACGATCCATAAAGAGATCCATTTATTTTTCCACGGCAAGCACAATAAAACATATACTTATTTACTTTTTCAGGGTTATATTGTGTACTTGGTTGTGTGGTGTCCTCCTTATAAAAACTTCTTAGTTTTTTTACTAACTTATCGCAAAATTGCGGAGATAAAAAACCATCGGTGTTGGTACCTTTGCCTTCCGCTGTATATGCATAATTTAAAAATGTTTTTGCTTTTTTATTGGTATCATAACCATAATTCCAAGTTGTTGGTTGAGCACAGCTATTGTTATTCCATAACAAAAACCCAGCACCATTTATACCTTTTATTTTAGATTTTAAACTTGACCAACCACTTAAAATATATTTTGATTTATCCAGATATCCCATATCTACCAAGTCTATGAATAACTGCCCATTGCACATAAAGTCAGGTGGCCAAGCTGGATTAACAGCGAAAAAAGAACGACCAGCCAAATAATACTGATGTAAAGCATTCTTATATTCTTCAAATTCATTTCTAATAATTATAAATTTGGCTTCATCTATAAGTGCTCTTCCTCCTATTACTGCACTAATAAGAAGACCTATTATGATAAGAACTATAGATAACTCAACTAAAGAAAAGGCTGATTTAAATTGATTAAGATAACATGAATACAAAGAATAAAATGAGAGATGTTTATTATTATTACTTAAATTTCTTGTCTCTCTCTCTCTCTCTCTTATTAGATTATTTAAATTATTATGATGTTGGAGCATATTTGTTTATATTGTATAAGTTGTTTGTTTTGAGGAGAGATTATGGGATTGGGAATAGATGTCAAGAATAATGATATGTATGCAAAAAATACAAAATACTCTGAAGGTATTTTACTCTAGTTTTGAAAAAGTATTTTTGCGTAAAACCAGATTTTATCTGATATAATTTAATTTAGAGTTTCCAACAAAATTGGTATATAAGAATTTATAGCTATCAACATAAATTGGCTTTTAATTATAGAATAAATCTGAATACCTTACATTTGTTCAAACATTTTATCGCTTTAAAGTAGAGTATTAATTTATATAACTGATATAGTTATAAGTTGATGTATTATGTAGCAATTACAACTATATAAAATGACTTATTATACACCTTTTTGGAGCTATTATAAATAAAATTTAATAGTTACTTATATGGTAAGTAATTATACAAACAAATATAAAATATTAATATAATAAATCAGCGATATAATATATCGATGCAACAAACCATAGTGTCCACAATTACCGCCTACATATAAATTCGGTTAAAGGTAAAGTTTTGCTATTAGAAATATTCTGGCTATTTTCCTCCAAATTGTATTTTATAGTTTTCTATATCTTCATTTGATATTTTCTCAAAGAATACTTGAGGTTTGTCAAGTGTCTTTATGGATAGGATCTCGAATTTTTGTTTATAAACATTTCTAATATCAATCTCATTTAAACCTAAAGCGTGCTGTATAGCTCTAGATGTAGTTGGAATAAAAGGTTCGGATAATATACCGTAAATAGCTAAACAATGTACAGCGTTATTAAGTATTGTGCCTAATCTTTCTATATTATTTTTTAAAGTCCAAGGCTCTGTTACCGCTATATATTCATTTCCTAGTACCCAAGCCTGTCTTAGAGATGTTATAGCCTTTCTAAATTCCATTTGTTCGAATACAGCGCAATATTGCTTAACTAATTCATAGAGCTTATTTCTATAGGTTTGATCAAGGGTTGTGAAATTTGTATATGACAAAATGCCCAAGTTTTCTTTAAAATATTTGTTTATTAGAGCAAATATCCTATTAATAAAGTTCCCGAGAACATTTGCTAAATCCTTGTTGATCACATCTGCAAAGTCTTCCCATGTGAAATTTGAGTCTTTGTTTTCAGGGATACGAGACATTAAATAATATCTCCAATAATCAGATGGGTATAATTTTAAAGCATCGTCCATAAATATACCGTAATGGCGACTTGTTGAAAATTTATCATTATAATAATTCAACCAGTGTACGCCTTTAATATAGTCTACTAATTTCCATTGCTCATTTGTACCCATAAGGGTAATAGGAAAATTTATTGTATGGAATGGTATATTATCTTTACCTATAAATTGTATATATTTAGTATCTTTGGTATTATACCAAAATTCCTTCCAGTTGATAGCGTCAGGATTTAATTTAGACCATTTTTTGCTAATAGATATATAACCAATTGGAGCATCAAACCATACATAAAAAACTTTGTTTTCTAAACCGGGCCAGTCTAGTACTGGTATCCCCCATTTTAGATCTCTAGTTATACAACGATCCTCTAATCCTCTGCTTTCTAGCCAGTCTGCGGCTATAGTCTTTACAACATCTGGCCATTCGATATGAGACTGCGTCCATTCTTTTAGTTTAGTGATAAAAAGAGATTGTTTTAGGTATAAATGCCTGGTTTCTCTTATCTCCAGATTGTGGCTTTTTGATATACTGGAATATGGATTGATTAAATCTGTAGGATCAAGAAGTGCGTTACACGCATCGCATTGGTCTCCTCGCGCACGGTTACTTCCACATTTAGGGCATATGCCTTCTATATATCTATCAGCCAAGAACATATTATCGTCTATAGAAAAAATTTGTTTAATTGTTCTTTCTTCTATAAAACCATTTTCTTTTAATTTTTTTGCAAAATATTGGGTCAATTCGTGGTTTTCTGGATCGGAAGTACGACCAAAATAATTAAATTCTATTCCAAAGGCTTCGCATAAATCTTTCTGAATCTTATGCCATTTATCGCAGTACTCTTTTGGTGTAACATTAGCTTTTCTTGCAGCAAGCTCTGCCGGGGTACCATGTTCGTCTGTTCCGCATATAAATAGCACATTTTCTCCCTTAGCTCTAAGGTATTTTGCATAAACATCAGCGGGCAACATAGAACCAACCAAGTTACCCAAATGTTTAACACCGTTTACATATGGAATTCCGCTTGTAATCAAATATTTCATCATTAACTAAAAAATTTATGCTTTCTAAATTAGAAATTTTTTTACAACAAAAGTCAAATTTACTAGATAGCGTCTAGTAGTAAATATGTGTCGTTTTAGTGAAGAAAATAATATTCAGAATTTATAACGTTAATAAATAAGAACGTCGATTATTCGTACTTCCAAACAGAACGTAGTTCATGTAGAT
Source organism: uncultured Rhizobiaceae bacterium (assembly GCA_964484785.1). Classification (GTDB taxonomy): domain Bacteria; phylum Pseudomonadota; class Alphaproteobacteria; order Rickettsiales; family UBA1997; genus CAZAFD01. Next base: position 44,534 of record CAZAFD010000001.1, read on the forward strand.
TGCTGTTTTTGTATTGGTTTTGATAATATGTTTGTTAGTAATGATTATAGTGCTACTGTTTAAATTGTAAAACTATACACACTTTTTATGGATTTAGTTAAAAAATAAGACTATTAGTACTATTTCACTAAAAGTAGCCAGAGAAAGCCAATAAAAGTTATTTTTAGTGGCATAAATTGTTTATATTATAAAAATTACAATGAATATGATGTGGTAAAATTAAGTTATTTGTAGATAGTGGTAGTATTTGCAATAATATCTGTGTTTATACATATTGTTTGTTAAAGAGTTTTCGTTTAGACGGAGAATTTATGATTAACGAGGTAAGAAGATTAGTTTTTATAATGTACTACTTATGATTAATTATTTAGTTATTATGTGTAGAGTAATAGCAAAGGGACTACGGGTTTAATAAAGGAAGAGGGAATGCTGTTTGTGGGAATATTTATCTTATTTTTCTATATAATAAAAATATAATAAAATATATTTTAGCTATAAAGAATAGTATGAAAGAAGAAAGAAAGTAAAATATTACATGTCTATTTTAACTCAAAATATATTGACTATAGCGTTAAGTTGAACTATAACTAGTCTAGCTTATAGACACAACAAGATAAATATATATGCCAAATAAAAAGAAACAGCCATCAAACTCAATTGCTTTACAAAAGTTGGAAGAGGTAATAAGTCGTAGTAATTTACCAGCTCAGCTCAAAGGAGCACTTAAGGATAGAGTTTCTAGTAGTATTGGAACACAGAGCAGAAGTAATATTCAAGAATATATCGACTTGCTACAGAAAGATATAAACCGTGTTGTTCAGGAGATGGAAGCTTTAGTTGGGTCAATAAAGACGATGACTGATGCTTATCAAGATTTTATATCAAAAAACGTACTAACGATATTTACTAATAACGTTTATGAATGGCTTACTATAGTAGATTTAGATCAGAGATCTGCCGATAGCATTTCATCTATAGCAAAATGCATAGGAGCTGTGAATAATATACGGGAGGAAACCAAACCTTTATCTGATATAAGAGACAAAGGTCTTAGAGAAGAGATATACAAAATATATGCAAAGGACCTCGAAACTATATTAAGTAAAAATTCTAGTGATATACAAGTCACTTTGGCTGCAATTATTGAACTAGAAAAAAACCTTAATGAAACTATATCTTTAATAACCAAAGAATCTTTAATAACTGAAGAATCACTAGAAGAGCGGGTTCTAACATATTTAAACGAGCAATCCCCTGGGGACACAACTATAAGCGAATTGGAAAGGCTTATGCAAAGCTTACTACGAGAAGACGAACGCGAGTTACAAGTGACAGATCAGCAATTGGCTGCTGCGTCCTTGATAAATGAAGGCCATTTACCAAAACAATGGAAAGATGCTCTTAGGGCAAGCGCTAATTTAAGTCTTGAAGAATACAAAGCCTTTCTTGCAGCAGGAGAGTTGGAGCTTGCCGCAGAGCATGTAGGATCATTACGTGGTAATATAATCGCTAGTATATACAAGATCGATTTATTGATAAAAACACTAGAAAATGTAGTTGCTAACAGTTCTGGGATAATATCTCAAACTACTAAGGATAAATTCAGCGAAAATATTTGTGCATTGTTTACAGAAAACAAATTAGAGTCTGTAGTTTCATCCGAATGGATATTGGCCTTGAATGATGCACTAGCATTTAGGATGACAGACCAGAAACTTGGATTGTCTGATACTGATATAAAAGATGCAGAACTCAAACAGCTTATATGTGATTTATATCGAAGAAGTGTTGATACCATATTAAGAGAAAATCCTATAAGGATAAATGAGGTTATAAATAAAATTAGTGATTTAAATGATGATTTTAATGCAGTTATAGCTTCAGTCAAAACAACTGATCTAGATCTCAAGGGTGTATTAGAGGGAAGAATGATTACAGTTTTAGAAGGCCAACCTTCTATAACTATGGCTGAGTTACGGCAGATTGTGCGGGCATCGGGAAGAGAAAGAACCACCACGTTAAATGGTGTAATACAGAAACGATATGAAGAATTCATACAAATAATAAGGAATCTGTATTCTGGCACTGAAATTCCAACAATGGCTATTACTATGATTCAGAATGTTTATTCCACATTAAGGAATAATAAGCAAAGAAATACATTAGAGTTAATAGCTGCTCTTCCAAATGGACTTGGCAATTTAGATCGTAATTTGGAAACATTAAATAAAATACTTGGAGAACAAAGCCAAGAATATGCGTTAACAAAAAAGAGAATAAAGGCACAACAAAATCCAATACGTATGATTGCAGCATCCGTGGTGGCTATTGCAGCTGTAGCAGTTGCTGCTGTAGCCAGTGTGTTTTTAGCACCAATGGCATTTATACCAGTAATTGTAGCAGCTAGTTTATGCGGTATTGCAACGGCAGCGTACGCCGCATTGCCATTTACAAAAACCCGGAAAAATATGGCATATAAGGCTCTAGATAAAAAGATTATTAAAGAGTTAGAAGCTGCTATAGGCATAGAACCATCCCGTACTGATGATATATTGGTACTAGCTACTGAGCGAGATCAGACTACACGCATTGAAGTGGCTGATCAGCTTACACAAGGTTCCTCAGTTGATGGTCGTAGTCAAGGTCAGACTGCTTTGAGCGTAAATCTTAGCCAGGCTATCGAACAAATGTCAGCTCCTGAAGTAACGCGAGAACTGTAGGGAATAATAAGCCTAACACAAAACGTATATACATTATTAAGTAATTAATAAAGTATAATACTTTTTGTGTTAGGTTGGTGCTTATATTTCTAAAAGAATTATTTAATCTATCCAAGGTGATGATGTTAGTTTTGAAAAGATAAAGAGATGTGGGGTTGTATGTTTCTAGTTACTATTATGATACTTTTATAAAATTATCGCACCGCTTTTATTAATAGAATTTTTTGCGTTATTCACCAGGAGTGTTAAGTACAGCTCTTTTTAAGATAATATAGAGATCATTAATCAAACAATAAAACCAACTTGAATAACAATATACCGGTCTCTTGGTTGAATTGAAATAAACTTGAATACAAGGCATATAAAAACAAAGACTGGTGGGGAGAGAAGGATTCGAACCTTCGAACACAATGTGGGCAGATTTACAGTCTGCTGCCTTTGACCGCTCGGCAATCTCCCCCACCTTAGTGACCGATTCTACCAGAGTATTTTTTAGAATCAAGTATAAATTTGCTTTATATTGCTAAGATATTTAACAAACTGGTCCCTTTTAGAGTTAATAATCTGATGTTATACGAGTTATAGATTTATTTATAGCTTTCTTAATATTTTTTATATCTATTTAATTTTCTACAAAATCATTCTTTATTATGACGAATTTTTTACGATGATATAGGTTTGTTTTTACTCTGATATTAGTTAAATCGACCTTTTGGTGAGTTTTTTGTCTATTTTGTCTAACCAAGTTTTCTTATAAATTTAATTTTCCAAATATTTTTAGTATTTTAAAATATAAACTTTGTGTACTTTGCTATTGTGGCGAACCTAAAACAGCTGTTATAGTAGTAATGCGATATTGTTCTGGCGTTTTTTATAACATAAAATACATTCTTATGTGATGGCATACCTAGTGGTTTTATAAAAATCATTTAATGTTTTAATTTTAGATTATTGTGCTTGTCTATTTTATATTGGCGACCAATAGCACATATCAATAGCACATATAATTATTGACTTTGTTAAAATGTGGACTTTCTGAGTTTTTATTTTATAGCTTGAAATTTTATGTAAAGTCTTGGGGAAGAATATAAAATAGAAGTTTATTAGTATAACTATAAAATTACGCTTATTTCTTATTTGACTTGTATAAAATACACCAATAATATTGGATCGAAAAATGATTATTAAAAACACTTATAGAAGTATGATAAATGATAAGGTTATAAAGGTTGCTGATATAGAAATAGGAAATAGTAAACCTATTTTTTTAATAGGAGGACCTTGCCAATTAGAAAATTTAGATCATTCGCTATATTTAGCTGAAGCTATAAATAAGATTTGTAAGAAACTTAAAATATCTTATATTTTTAAAGGATCTTTTGATAAAGCAAACAGGACTAGTTTAAAATCAATGAGAGGTGTTGGATGTGAAAAAGGTTTAGAAATTCTTGCACAAGTTAAGAAACAAATTGGTATTCCAGTTGTAACAGATATTCATTTACCGGATCAAGCTAAATTAATTGCTGAGGTTTGTGATATATTGCAAATCCCTGCATTTTTATGTAGACAATTAGATTTGATAGAGGCTGCAGCCAAACAAGGTAAACCAATGCATATTAAAAAAATGCAAAACTTGGCTCCTTGGTCTATGGAGAGTGTCGTAAAAAACTGTGAAGCCTATGGTAATGATAAGGTAATTTTGTGTGACAGAGGTACCGCTTTTGGTTACGGGTCTCAAGTTATTGATATGAGATCTTTTCCAATTATGGCTCAATGGGCTCCTGTGTCAGTGGATTGTACCCACGCTGTTCAACATCCTGGTAGTAGTAATACAACTGGCGGTAACAGAGACATGGCTCAAGTTATAGCTAGTGCTGCTGTTGCTGTTGGAGTTGCTGGAGTTTTTGCGGAAATTCATCAAGATCCAAAAAATGCACCATCTGATGCTGCAACAATGATAGAATTAGATCGTTTGGAAACTATTTTGCATAGACTAAAATTATTGGATGATATTGCAAAATCTAATCCTATAGAGATTAGGGATTATACCGTTGTTATGTAATTAGTAAAAGACCTTAAGAAAGAGTATAATGGATAGAAGTATTAATGATCAGAAACTTGACGTTTTGCACGAAGATGTTTTGGCACCAAAAATGGTAGCGGTAGGCAATAAAAACGTTGCATCTTTAATAACTTTTATCATTAAGACAAGTCTTTTAATTATATTCTTTCCACTACTTCTTTTAAGAAAGATTTTTTCTATAAAAATTGTTTGTAGTCTCTTTAAAGATATATGTATTGCTGTGTATATAGCAGTTATAATAATTGGCGTATTGTTGATTATAAAAAATTCCAACAAAAAGACTACAAACGAGTTTTACAGCGATAAGATAGATTATATTAATAAAATAAAAAGTTTTAATTAGGTTTTTAGAATGAAGTATCAAGAATCTTTCTTAAATTATTTGTATAGTGCGAAAGGATATTCGCAAAATACCATATCATCTTATCAATCTGATCTTAATAAACTCCAGGTTTTTCTATCAAGCATAAAGAAACCGTTCACGCAGGTAAAGGTGGAGGATTTGGAACATTATTTAGTGTGGTTAAGGGGTTTGGTTTCGAATCGCAGTATAGCACGTAATATATCTAGTATTAAACATTTTTATGATTTTCTTCTCACAAAAAATCTAATTACTGATAATCCAGCGAGTTTGATAGAGCACAGTAAGACAGTTAATAAATTACCAAATTTTTTATCGGAAAGTGAAATAGCTTCTCTTTTACATGTAGCTGGTCAAGATAACAGTAATTTTGGTATTTTTATTAATTGTATGATCAACATACTATATGCTACTGGTTTACGCGTTTCTGAATTGGTTACCTTGAAGATTGGGGCTATAGAAAAAGAATTTTTGTCAGATGGCACAAATTATACCTTAAGAGAATATATAAAAATAAAGGGCAAAGGATCTAAAGAAAGATTGGTTCCACTAAACCAAAGTAGCTTAAAGTCATTATATATATATTTGTCATTGAGAGATAAGTTATTGCAGAATGACTTTTCTGAATATTTATTTACAACAAAAATTTCATTTGCCAAACAAGGTAAAAGTCAAAAAATAGCGATTAATGCAAACAAAAAGGACAATCATATTTCAAGACAAGTTTTTGCTAAGATGCTAAAATCTTTAGCGCTAAAGGCTGGTATTGACCCAGCTAAAATTTCCCCTCATACAATTCGACATTCAATAGCAACACACTTACTTAAGAACGGAGCTGATTTAAAAGTGATCCAAGAGATTTTAGGTCATTCCGATATTAGTACTACGCAAATTTATACCCACATTATAAATGATAAACTGATTGATACAGTTAAAAAACACCATCCTTTATCAAGAATCAAAAATAGATTTTAAGTTCTAAGGCAATTTTTAGAAAATATGTTGACTATGTCTAAATTTAAAGTAATATACTTGAGTGCGTCCTATAATCTATGGGAATTATTTATACTATTATGATGGCGCAGCGGATTATCAATTAATTAAAATTTTACATGTTAAATATAAGTGATTTTATTACCGCTGACACTTTGTTGATGTCAGGGGTGATGAAGGTTAGTATTAGATTTTTAATGGTAATTTTTGTTACTATTTTATTAGAATATCTTTTTAAATACATTAACAAAAAAACAGAGAGTGGAAAGTTTGGTGCCAATATTCAGTTAATATCTGCACTCAAGAATCCGCTTATATTTTTTTTATGGGGTTTTTTTGCGATTTCAACATTTACCTTGATTGAGACGAGTTTTGATTTTAATGTATATAACTTTTTATTCTTTCTTAAAACGATAATTGTTGGTTGTGGTTCTGTATGGCTAGCATCTAGCTTTATTAATCAATATGCTAAGATTGTTGTCGAAAAGAGAGAGGTTGCTCAACAAAGAGTTGATTATGGTTTTGTAGAGTTTACCAAAAAAATCTGCCTAATGATAACCATTATGTTGGTTTTGATGATGTCATTGCAGCGCTTAGGCATTAAACTGGGAGCCATCCTAACAATAGGAGGTATTGGTGGTTTAGCAGTTGGTTTTGCTGCAAAAGATTTTTTATCCAATCTATTTGGTGGTTTAGTACTTTATTTAGACAAGCCTTTTACTGTTGGAGACTGGATATCTTCTCCAGAGAAACACATTGAAGGTATAGTGCAGGAGATTGGTTGGAGAGAAACTAAAATTGCTACTTTCTCAAATTATCCTATCTATTTACCAAACTTCATTTTTACTGGAATTATTATTGAAAATAAAAGCAGAATGCCTTCTCGTAAAATTACAGACACTTTTAGTATCAGGTTTTGTGATGCTGATAAGGCTAGCACTATTGTAGAAGAAATTAAAGCATTCTTAAATACAAATCAGTGTCTTAATAAGAAAATGGGTAACGTTGTAATCATAGAAAGTATTAGTAACTCCGCACTAGAAATCTACTTACAAGCTTATTCTAATCTTATTAGCTTTGCTCAATATAAACAAGTTAGACACGATATTTTTCTAAAAGTTATTGAAATAATAAAGAAGAATGGCGCAGAGTTAACATCTAATACAGTTGTTGCTTTAAAACAAAATTAGTATTAAATAAAGATTTGTAAAAATATAGATATATATTTTATATGAATAATGATATTAAGCGAAAGATACCAAACTATTTAACTATACTTAGGATAGTACTTATACCAGTTATAGTAGGTTTATTCTATATTCCAGGAAAAATAACTAGTTTAGTTATAGCTTTATTGTTCATGTTGGCTAGTATAACCGACTATTTTGACGGTTATCTAGCAAGATATTATAAGGTACAATCTAACTTTGGTGTTTGCTTTGATCCAATAGCTGATAAACTATTGGTAGCAGTTGTGCTAATTATGCTCGTTGGTTCTTATGATGGCGCTATATATATTCTTATGCCTAGTATTATTATTATATGTAGGGAAATTCTAGTGTCAGGATTAAGAGAGTTTTTAGCAAACTTTAAAGTGAGTATGCCCGTTACTAAATTAGCTAAGTGGAAAACCGCTATACAAATGATAGCAATTACGATACTTTTACTAGTTAACAAAAATTCTTTATATTCTCTTGATATTTTAACCTCCGTTTTGGGTATAGGTAATACTACGAAATTATTTCTTAGTGAATTAATACAGACTACGGGGGTGGTCCTACTAAATATAGCTTCCATCTTAACAATCATTACGGGTTACGCTTATTATAGGTTATTTTCAAAAAAGATATAGATGTCGGTTATAAATGATCGCGGAATCATTTTTTATACCAAAAAATATAACGAAAGATCGCTTTTAGTAAAAATCTTAAGCGAAAGCCATGGAGTGGTAATTGGTTATATCACGAATGCGCTTAGTAAGTATAATTCTTTTAAAAATCAAATTGGAAATTATGTATCCTTTAATCATGTCAAAAAAACTGATGATAGTATAGGTTTGTTGACGACAGAGGTAATCTATTCCAATATAGAGGCTTTTTTTACCAGTAAGGGAGGAATGATTTTATTAGAGTCACTTACGTTTTTTTTAGATTCCTTTATTAAGGAAAATCTCTATGAGCAAAAATTGTATAATTTATTTAAAAATATTATTTTTGCTATAAAAAATAATGCTAAGGATATAATACTTTATTATTTAGATTTTATTTTATATCTATGCGAGTATTTAGGTATTAATATAAATTATGATATATGTTGTATAACTCATACAAATAAAGACCTATGTTATATTTCGCCAAAAACTGGTAATGCTGTATGTAAAACTGTAGGTTATAAATACAGAGCTAGCCTTTTTAAAATTCCTATGTGTTTTACAAAATATTGTACAGATTCAGAAGATATACGAAATGCTCTACATATTATTTTTTATTTTCTTCATAAATTTCTTTTAGAACAAAATTTAATTTACCTAGAAAAGAATTTTCTCTTTTTAAGAGATAGAGTTTTATCCTTGTTAGATAAAGAATAAAAACATAAAATCCATTATTTTGCCTAGGCCAATAGGGGTTATAAGCATCTCAAGTCAAATTATAGGAATTATTATTTATACTGATAGAAGTCTGAGTTTTCTAATTTATTGGGTGAGTTGATTATTTTTAATAAAAATTATTAAATTCATAGAATAAATTGGTTATTATTTAGTTCATAATATTATAAGAATATAAAGATACTTTTTTATTTAGGTTTTAATGCTTTCTTTATCGGTTTCAATACACAGTGTTTCAAATATAATAAGAATGTCATTTAAATGTTCTTTTTATAAAAGAAAAGAATTTTTGTATAAAAATATTAGGACTATCCTTAACCATTCAAATACTATAAATAATTTGCTTGAAAATTAAAATGGTTCTTATTAGAATCAATCTTGCAAAGTCAAAAATGGGGCTGTAGCTCAGTGGTGAGAGCAGGACGCTCATAACGTTTTGGTCGTGGGTTCAAATCCTACCAGCCCCACCATTTATTAAAATCGATAATTTTTATAAAATGCCAAAACTAAAGACTAAAAGTATCTGCAAGAGAAAATTTAGAATTACTGGTACAGGTAAAATTAGGTATAAAACCACTAATAAAAGACACGGAATGGCAAAAAAAAGCTCTAGACAAAATCGAGAGAATTCAAAGCCTAGTTTTCTAGATCAAAGTACTTCGAAATATGTATTGAAGAACTTTTTGAGTTATTTTAAGAAATTGAAAAAAACATTGTAGGTATTACCGATGACGCGATCAACAAATAATGTTGCTGCTAAGGCTAGAAGAAAAAAGATATTGAGCTTAGCTAAGGGTTTTAGAGGACGTGCTAAGAATTGTTATACTATTGCTCGGGAAAGAGTAGAAAAGGCATTGCAATATGCTTATAGAGATAGAAAAACCAGAAAGAGAGATTTTAGAGCGCTATGGATACAACGAATTAATGCCGCTGTAAGATCATATGGTATCGTATATTCTGATTTTATTAATGCTTTGAAAAAAAATAAGGTGTTAATTGATAGAAAGATGCTGGCAAATCTTAGTGTAAGAGAGCCTCAGGCTTTTGCCAACATAGTACATTTTGTTACCAAATAACATATTCAAATAAGTGGTATGAATCTTGACTATAACATAGTACATATACAAGAAACCGATTCTACCATGAACGAAATACGTAAATATAGCGCACCGGTTGCGCTATATTCTGACCGACAAACTGCTGGTAGAGGTAAGGGTGACCGTAAATGGGACTGTAGTAGTAATAATAATTTATACATGTCTATCAAAATTAAAGCGGATAATCCAAGTTATAATTACTTTCAATTAACGTTCTTAATAGCTGTTGCAATTTCCAACGCTCTCAGACGTTTGACTGATGGTAAAATTGAACTTCATAACAAGTGGCCTAATGATGTCCTATTATCTGGTAAGAAGTTGGTGGGTATTCTTCTCGAAAATGATCCTCTAAGTAAAGAACTAGTAATAGGTTTTGGTGTTAATATAGATTATTGTCCTGAAACAGCATTGTTTTCTGCTACATCATTGCTGGCGGAGGGTTTTAAAATTGATAAAAACGATCTTGCTAAAGCGATTGTTCTTGAATTTGATATACAATTGCGGCATTGGAAAAATTTTGGTTTTAAACCTATTAAGGAACTATGGGTGTCTAATGTTTATAATTTTAAACAAGAGATAACTGTGAAGAATTCAAAATATCCTGATCTGAAAGGTATATTTGCAGATTTTACCGATGATGGTGTTCTAGTTTTGGAAATGCCAGATGGTCAACTTGTAAATATTCATTCTGGTGATATTTTCTAGAATTCTAATTATATTTTAGTACTTTAACTTTTTAAGATTATAGATAATATATCTTCTATAGAAGATATTATAAATTTTTATGGCAAGAATAGAAGACAGCGTATTCGCGGCTATTGATCCTTCTAATTCTGTATGGGTGACAGCATCTGCTGGTTCGGGCAAAACAACTCTTCTTATGAGAAGAGTTATACGTTTATTGATGAAAGAGGCTGATTTTGCTAAGATTATATGTATTACATATACAAATACTGCTGCAGCTGAAATAAAAGAAAGAATATTTAATGAATTATCTTCCTGGATGACTATGGAGGATACCAAACTAGAACTTATTTTAAGATGCCAATTTGGTTTTACTACGGTGGATCAAAATTTATTAGCCTTGAGTCGTAGTCTTTTTATCAAATTACTTGATAAGTTAGATCAATTAAATATTTATACCATACACTCATTTTGTCAGCAGATTTTAAGAAAATTTTTTAATGAAACTGATATTGCAAGGAATTACCGTATAATAGATGAGTTAGAAAGTAAGTTTTTAATCAATGCAGCTATAGATAAATTTTTTCTGAATATTGATAAAAATACTATTTTACTAGAAAAACTAAATTTACTCTTACAAGAGAAGAACGAATTCCAATTGCGAGATTTGGTACAAGAGATTATCAAGAATCAAACAGATTTATATTATATAAGAAATTTTCAATGTGACTATAAAGCTGATATTAAAAATTTATTAAATTTACCGTCAAGCAATAAGGATGACTTAATAAATGAATTTTTTCTAAACCTACCTAGTTTTGATGAATTTTGTCATGTTGTTCTTCCACATTTAACATCTGCTCAACAAAGCAAGTTTTTTTTATTACAGAGTTTTAGTAAGTTATCTCGCATGGATCAGGAGGTCTATCTTTGGGATTATATAAAGATTTTTTTAACGGATGATTTAGAAAGTCGAGTTTTTAATAGTGAAAAACAAAGAATTCAAAAATGCGGTGCTAAATATTTAAATTTGTTAGAAAACGAACAAGACCGTTGTTTTAATCTTGCTCAGGATTTAGAAAATATCAAAATTTATAACCTCAGTGTTGCCGCCATAGAAATAGGACTAACGGTACTTGATATATATCAAGATATTAAGACTACTAAGTCAGTGCTGGACTACAATGATTTGTTGCTCATAACATATAAAATCTTAACTGACAAAGAACAATCATTATGGCGCTTATATAAATTAAGCTTTAGCATTAAACACATATTGATAGATGAAGCGCAAGATACATCAGAGTTACAATGGTTACTAATTAAAAAAATAACTGAGGACTTTTTTGCAGGAGAAAGTATAGACTCTCATAAAACTTTGTTTGTGGTTGGTGACGAAAAGCAATCTATTTTTAAATTTCAGGGAGCCAGTCCAGAGATGTTTTATGAAATGTTTATTTATTACAGAGACTTAATAAATAATGCTAATAAATCTTTTTATAAACTTGATCTTAATAGGTCTTATCGATCTCTGCCTAATATTTTAAAATTTACCAACAATGTTTTTAATGAGACTTCAATTAGAGAGAGAATTACAGATTTTGATACAGAAATAAAACATAATTGCACACGTAACAATGAAGGACCCGGTGCCATCTATTTATGGCCTCTTACTAAAATAGATGACAACGATGTTGAAAAAATTCCAGAAACCTGGCCTTTAAACTCAAACGAAATTAAGGATAATCCAAATAAGGAAAGTTTAGCAAAAAATATAGCTAAACAGATAAATTTATTTTTTCTTCAAAAGAAGATTGTTACGGTTAGAAATTCCGCGAGACCCATACAATATGGTGATATAATGATTCTTCTACAAAAAAGAGATCATGACTTTATCGAATACTTAATTAAATATTTGAATCAGTACCAAATACCAAATTCTGGTTGCGATAGATTAGATTTATTGAATGAAATTTTGATACAAGATATTTTAGCCTTGTTCAGGTTTTGTGTATTTCCTAATGATGATTTAAATTTAGCGAATATAATAAAATCACCAATATTAGGTTTAAGTGAAGATGATTTATTTTTTCTTTGTGAAGAAAAAAACTTGCGCAGTTGTTCGCTTTTTGATGCTGTTTGTTCCTTGGCTCAATATGAAAAAACAGCTAACTTTCTGAAAGATTTTATTCTAAAAAGTTCCTATCTGACGATTTATGAATTATATATTTTTTTATTAAATATGCCTCATATTAAACAAAATATGATAGATAGATTTGCCAATGAGTCGTTAGATTTATTAAATGAGTTCAGAAATATAATAATTAATTATGAAACAAATAACCTTGGTAACTTATACGATTTTATTTATGCCGTGGACAATCAAGAAATTATAATTAAAAAAAATATACCACAAAATACTGTTAAAATTATGACTATACACAGTGCTAAGGGTTTACAAGCTCCGATTGTTTTTTTGGTTACGGGCAAGTTTCAAAGGAATAAAGATATTTTGTGTTGGCTGGATAAAGTTCATAATTATAAATTATGTTTGTTCAAAGGAAAATCTAAAATTTTTAACCGAATATATTTTAATCTTATTGATGGTTTCTATAATGAGTATATTAGGCTTTTCTACGTAGCGATTACTAGAGCCGCTAATGAACTATATATATGTGGTTTCTCTGATAAGAAGAACATAAATAATGAAATGTATCAAAATTGGTATCAACTGGCTCTAAGTACTATGCAACGACTAGGTACCGAGGTTAAATTTACTTGGCATGCAAACGAAATAATGTGGACTTTAGATAAGTAATTTTTGTTAAAAATTTTTAAAAATTTTCTTGATTTATAACTAAAATGTAATAAGAGTTAAGCTGATTTATAACATTTAATACAAACGCTATTTATTATAAAATATAAAAAAGAAGGAAGAGAAATACTGTTATAACCAACGCATTTGAATGTTATTTATCGGATTTTATTAAAAACAATTGGTAGATGATTATGGAGCTGCGGACAATAAGTTTACCAGGTTTAATAAAGAAAGTAGGTTACAGTGGTTATAAATTGGGTTACGGAGGTATCAGGACTGAGCTATACCGATTTTATAAAACAAGGAGAAAAACACAGGCATCGTATTATTTATTAAAACCTATTATTATTAACATTTTATATATAAAAAAATCATCTTATTCTAACAGAAAAGATGTTCTGGATTTTTATCATGCGCTTTTTGCTGCTATCAATGTAGCACGTAACGAAGCTGTTCAAGATTTATTATTAAAGCACTTAATGGTCCTAAATTTAGATGTAAGTAAGCCTGAGCACTTTGATAGTAATGTTTTAAAGGTAAAAACTTTATATAAAAACTTAAAAATACTCTATGATTCTATACATGCGAGTAGTCTTAAATTCCATGAGCTTTTAGAAGCATATCTCAAGATCTCTTCTATGTATATAGATAAATATAATGATGTTACTTTATTAGTAGATAATGCATCTAGACATAGACAGGTAAATGAACTAGATGTAGTTTTTAAGTCAATAAATATAAAGGCGAAAGCAAATAGTTTATTCCACAACCAATATGCTAATGAATTATATAATACAGGTAAACGAGGCATAGGATTTGTAACAATTTTATTATTTGTTTTAACTATTATAATATGTTTTTTAATTCTTTTTTTAGACATTAATAATTTTATTATCCTAGCTGTAGGCGCTGTATTTGGAGGTGTTACTTTAACTTTTGGTGTAATAACTAGATTGCTTTATTCTAAAACTTCTCGTTTAGCAAAACGTTTACAAAAAAGTATATATAGAGATTATTGGGACAGAACCAAGGTGGATTATAATATACATGAAATTATAAATGAACTAGTAGCTTACGCTGAGGATATTTTAAGAATTAATTGATAATGTTAATTATTTAAACAAGTTCTTGCCCGGGGAAAAGTAACCTAGCTATTGGTATGTCTGGCTATATGTTAAAATACAATGTTAAGGCGAGCTTGAAACTTTCTATTTAATGTGCTATAATCTAGGTAAGATAAATAGTAAGAAGAAACTATGCCGGGTAATTATGAAGATCAATTAAATATAAGTGAAGAGGGCATTCGAACAAATGATGAAGGTACAAATATTACTAGAGTATTGAATAATACTCTAGACGTGCGTGTGGCCATATATAAACAAAAAGTACATGTTTTGCATAATAAAGAAGACATAATTGCGGTTATACATTTGAATAGCTTGAGGCGTACAAAAGCAGCAAAGCATTTACGTTTTGAACATGTATCTCCAAGGGCTCATAAGCTAATGAATCTTCTTGCTACTCGTACTAAGTTACAACCAAAAACTGATACCAAGATGGAGCGGCTAGTATTCTTAGAGGCAAAACGACTGATGAAAATTTTAGAAAACGGCCATAAACTATTACGGGATCATACAAAACATACATCCAGATTTAGTCGTGAATCTAACGAAGGTGTTTCACGCGGTAGATAGCATAAAATCTAATTTTTTCCAAATTTATTATTGTAAATAAAAAATAGTATATTTATATTCGATACCAGTTATTTCAATTAATTATCAGAAAGCTAGACTGTGTTTTTTAAATCTAAAGATATAGCCATTGATCTTGGTACGGCTAACACTCTTGTTTTTGCTAAGGGCGAAGGTGTGGTTCTAAATGAGCCCTCAGTAGTGGCCCTTATTTACAATAACGGTCATAAGATTCCATACGCTTTTGGTAAAGAAGCTAAGATGATGTTGGGAAGAACTCCGGCACTAATTGAAACAATTAGACCTATGAAAGATGGTGTTATAGCTGATTTTAATGCCGCTGGAGAAATGATTAAGCATTTTATTTATTCTGTAAATAAGACCAAGTCCTGGTTCGGGCCATTGATTATTATTTGCGTGCCATCTGGATCAACTCCTGTAGAAAGAAAAGCTATACAAGAGGCTGCAGAAAGTGCTGGAGCACGAGAGGTATTTTTAATAGAAGAACCAATGGCGGCTGCTATTGGAGCAAATTTACCAGTTACAGAACCTATAGGATCTATTATTGTGGACATTGGTGGAGGTACTGCCGAAATAGGTATTTTGTCACTTGGTGGTATGGTATATGGTAAGTCGGTAAGAGTTGGCGGAGATAAGATGGATGAAGCTATTATTTCATACATAAGAAGATATCATAATTTATTAATAGGTGAAAGCACTGCTGAAAGAATTAAAATGAATATTGGCGCCGCTTGCTTACCAGTTGATGGTAGTGATGGTGCTACCATTGAGATTAGAGGCCGAGATTTGACTAACGGTATTCCAAGAGAGATGATCTTAACAGAAAAACAGATAGCTGAAAGCTTATCAGAAACTGTGGGACAAATTATAGACGCTATTAGGGTTGCTTTGGAAGCTGCTCCACCTGAATTATCGTCTGATATAGTTGAAAGAGGTATTGTTTTATCGGGTGGTGGGGCTAAGCTGAAGAACTTAGATAGAGTAATACATGATGTAACTGGTTTACCTGTATATGTTGCAGAAGATCCTTTGTTATGTGTTGCCAATGGTATTGGAAAAGTTATGAATAACCTAAAGATGTTTAGAGGAGTATTGTTTAAACAGGGATAAGAATGGGTTTATACGATACATACTATGTTAAAATAGATAATTCTAAGAGCATAAACAATTACGTATATTATCTTAAGGTTATTTGTAATAGATTTATCTATTTCGTTCTCCTAATTGCTAATATTATTTTAATGAACTGTTCCTTGAATAGGAACAGTACGTATTATTTTCTAAATAACACTATTTATACCTTTATTAAACCTTATTACCTTGTTGTTGATTATAGTACTAAATGTCTGTCGGATGTTTTTTATTTATTCAAAGACATGTCTTTTCTTTTTAGCTACAACAGAAAGCTTTTAGATGAAACTAAAAGGCTAAATTTAAGACTAATCCATATGGGTAAGCTTCTCCAAGAAAACAAAGAACTCAGGACATTGCTGAATTATGTTCAGAGTGAAGAAGTATACAAGTATATTACGCTTAAGCCGGTTTTTGTTAGTAATAACAAGTTCGTCAATAAATTAAAACTAAATTTTAAAAATATAGATGTTATACATGAGGGCGATCTAGTTTTTGATACTCTTGGTTATTTTATAGGGCGTGTTATAAATGTTCTAGGTTCTAACGCAGAAGTGTTGTTGATTAGCGATCCGAATTCTAAAATACCTGTAGTTACGAAAAATAGTCAAAGTAAATTTATATTAATTGGTAATAATACAAATACGCTAGACATTTTATATAAAATGGATAACAAGGCCGTCTTGGAAGAGGGTGATCTTGTTTTTACTTTAGACAATGGAGATATTCTTCATAAAGACCTGTATATAGGTAAGATAGTTAAGCAGAATAATACTTTTAAGGTTCAACTGGATTATGATATTTTTAAAAATATAGATACCGTTTTAATAAAATCCAGAGTGCAGCAATAAAAATTGCTGCACCTACATGCTTAGTCAATATATTGCTAATTTTTAGATTGATTATTTTTATTCTGCTCTTCTAGATTGCGTCTAGCATCATTTTTTGTAATAACAAAGATATTTGCTTGTAAAACACCGTTGGTAGTATTAACTACATTACCTACTTTAGTTCTTTCGAGATCGTCTTCTGCTATACCTAAAACAAAAGCTTCACTGTTAACAACTTTTACAATATAATTACTGGATTTAATCCCAGAATGTGCTGTTAATCGTGTGCCTATAGCTCTAGCTATCCAAAAATCCTTGAAGCTATTATCTCTTCTATCTGTTGAGATAATTAGAGCATTTATAACTTCTGTAACCCCTTCGTGCTGCCAAATTTTATTATAAAGAAAATTCTTGGCATTGTTATTTGGTACAATACCAGTTAATAATACTCTACCTTCCATAACGGTAATGCTATAATCTGTAATTTTTTTAATAGCATTTGTTTCTGTAAACTGTTTTACGCTATGTTTTAAATCCGTTCTTATTTCCTTTTCTAAGATTAAATCTTGCTTTACCTGTTCGATAGTTCTAGCAGATCTTGTAGCTGATTCCGTAATGTGACTGGTAGCCGCTATAAACCTAGTACAAGAAGTACATAAACTACTTATTAAGACTACAAGAAGAACCAAATATACTTTTTTCATATTGTATTAAATATCAATCTTTATAAGAAGATGATAAAATCATTTATAACTAAAAAGCAATCTTTCTTATAATTTCTTAATTGATTATTCTAATTTTTTCCTTAACTTAAATACCAATTGTAATTTAATAAAGATTAGATGAAATCCTCAGATAAAGGCCTTAAAAGAATTCTCAAGGCATTTATATATTCGAAAGATGGTTTTACAAGCGTTTTTAAAAGCGAAGAAGCGTTTAGACAAGAGTTAATTGTTTGTCTGCTAGTTTTACCTATATTAGTGTTTATACCTATTAAGTTTTTAGAAAAATTAATTCTTTTTATTTCTCTATTTTTTGTTATCTTTGCAGAGCTTATCAACACCGCAATTGAGGTTATTATTGACCGAGTTTCTCCTGATTATCATGAACTCTCAAAGAAAGCAAAAGATATAGGTAGTTTATTGGTACTTGTATCAATACTTATGGCTATTCTGCTATATGGTGCGGTTTTTATAAACCATTTTGTTAGATGTTAGATCATAAAAGAATTTTAGTTATTTCTGGCCCAACAGCAAGTGGAAAATCTTTTTTAGCGCACATGCTGGCTCTGAAATTAGATGGTGTAATTATTAATGCTGATTCTATGCAGATTTATAAAGGATTACCAATTTTATCAGCACAGCCGTCTATAAAAGAACAGAAGGAAGTTGAACATAGACTGTATTCTTTTCTGGAACCATCTGATAATAATAGTGTTTATAAGTGGTTAGTTTATGTGAAAGAGATTTTAAATAATACTAAAAAACTTCCAATTATTGTTGGAGGTACAGGTATGTATATATCAAGACTTATTTTTGGTATTAAACAGTTATCAGATATTCCTGAGCACATACGTAAAGAGAGTATTGAGCTATATAATCAGCTTGGTTACACCAAGTTTTTAGAACTTGCTACATCTATAGATCCACAAAAGGCATCTAATATTGGTTTGAATGATAAACAAAGATTAATGCGTATTTATGAAATACAACGTACTACAGGATATAACCTTAGTTATTTTGATAATTTACAAAATGAGTATGTAGTAGATCCGAATATTATCTTTCATATAAATATATTGCCAGATAGAAATATTTTGTATGATAGATGTCTATTAAGATTTAAAGCTATGTTGGATTACCTTGATGAAGAAGTAAAACAATTTATAGATCAATATTCCTTCCTTCTTAATACAAACCAAAACTATGCTGTAACCAATACTTTGGGTTTTAAGGAATATATAGATTTTTTAAAGGGCAAGTGCTCTTTTGAAGAAATGTTAGAAGCTTCAGTCAAATCGACTAGACATTACGCTAAACGTCAAATTACATGGTTTAAAAACCAGTTTAAATTCTTTAATTTCAAAATCTCTTCTATACCAGATTTAAACAATATAGAAGAGATCTGTACAGCAATTCTTAAAAGTATTTTTACTAATTAATATTGGTGTCTATTAATTTTACATTTACATTTTTTGTTTCTGGATTTACAAAGATTATACCTGGTTGTATTAATATTGGTCCAAACTACACTTGTACATTCATAATAAAACTTATATTTGTTTAGTGTTTTTCAGGTTTTCAGGTATTAGCTTTATAACAACTTCTGTTTTTTTCTCACCTTGTAGTAGTTTTTTTATGTTTGTGCTGGTGTAGACTGATTGAATTTCTTTATAGTTGTTGATATCTTGTATATAGTACAAACTTTGTTAGTTTTTTACTATGTCTGTTATATATATCTGGAAATTGTTTGTTGATTGATAATCTGTTACTATTTGATTTGGGATGCCGACTTTCTTTTCCTTAGAAGAAATAGCTTTATATTTTTATAGATGAAATTACATATTTTTAAAACTTAGTGTATACATAGAGTCTATTTTATAAGTAAGATCTTACACAATACATGTACTGTGCTATGTAAAAGAATTTTGGCAAATTATTACAATCTTATATATATTAAAGTTAATAATATACTTTTTAAAACAAAAGATAGATTCTTTACATAATCTATCTTTTGTTTTGTATAGTCTATTTACACATATGGATCAAATATAGCTATATAAAGCAATGATTTGTCCTTACTGTTTTTTCCGCAACATGCTAATATTTTATTAGCCTGGGATTTATTTAGATTTGATGAGTTAATGCTTTCCCCGTAATGAGACATTATTTTATCTGCTAACTTGTCACAAAATATTGGATCAAGATTAGCGTCTCCAGATTTTGTTGAAATCTTATAATAAGTTGCCTCGAATATAGCTTGTTTACCGTTTTTATTTGGTGTTGTTGTGACACTGGAACAATATTTATTTTTAGTGTTGTATCCTACACCACCATAGAAATTAGTGGGATACCATGCATTATTAGATACTTTTGATTTATATACATGATCACTATATCCATTATTTACTACTGTTCCATCGTATGGCAAATATCCAGTATCTAACAATTGATCTATGTTCATTTTTATATTTCCTGAGAACATTGTTGTTAAAGACTTCCCATCATCGATGTAATTAAGAAGAGCCATTCTTATTGTTTCAACTTCACGCATTATTACATTTATTTTAGCTTGATCAATTAAAGCTTTACCACTTATTACTGCACTAATAAGAAGACCTATTATGATAAGAACTATAGATAACTCAACTAAAGAAAAGGCTGATTTAAATTGATTAAGATAACATGAATACAAAGAATAAAATGAGAGATGTTTATTATTATTACTTAAATTTCTTGTCTCTCTCTCTCTCTCTCTTATTAGATTATTTAAATTATTATGATGTTGGAGCATATTTGTTTATATTGTATAAGTTGTTTGTTTTGAAGAGAGGTTATAGAGGGTTTGGATGGATGTCAAGGTCAATAATTGAATGTCATATAATACCAAAATATGATTTTATTATATAATTTTTTTCTGATACTTATATTCTTTAAATTTAAATAAAACAAAAATCATTTATTTTAATAGTCAGAAGAGCCGGTCTCATTTTATATTACTTTTTTTAGAGTTTAACTTGTCTAGTTTAGTGGTTTTGGATTCTTATTTATTTCCATAAAATTACTTGTTTTTTAAAAAACGAATATGTACACTTTAGACGAGGCCCAGATAGCTCAGTCGGTAGAGCAAAGGACTGAAAATCCTTGTGTCGGTAGTT
>CAZAFD010000002.1:0-50123 GCA_964484785.1 uncultured Rhizobiaceae bacterium
GGCGATATTATACGTGTTGAATACTACGACACGCCAACCGGAGCGTATATCGGCGCCCAAAAGGGGGATTCGAACCCCCGACCTACTGATTACGAATCAGTTGCTCTACCAACTGAGCTATTTTGGCATAAAAAATTCACGGAAGTATAATAAAATATATTCTTCTATTTTCAATAGAAGAATATATGGGACAGAAAATCTATTTGCGGTTTCTCTTATACTAACTCTCTTATTAAATCTTCCTCATTACCTGGTAACATTTTAATAATAGGTACCTCTATAGTTGTATAAGCTCCTGGTTCCATCTTCATGGTAGCCCTTGCACAAGCAAGCATAATTTGAGAAGTCAAGGCAGGATTGTTAATTCTCATATTAAAGTCTAATAATTGGTTATGCGACTTACCTGACACTCCCTTTCTACACATATGAACACCATGACCCATATCTATTATGGTTCTAATATCATCAACTTTAAAAAATCTTGTATCATCATGTGCAAAATAGTCATCGGCCTTAATTTCTTTACAAGCTAAATCGAAATCAGCGCCACTCTCCATTTCCAAATATACTAATCTTCTATGAATTCCATCGCCTAAAGGCATGGTCATAGATAGAGCATCTTTTACACCAGTTTTTGACTTGGCTACAACACTATGTCCCATACTCATACCTGGACCAAAGTTTGTATATGTAATACCAAAAGGAACTATAGCCTTAAATAAACTTCTAACCATAGAATCTGAACCTGGATCCCAACCCGCAGAAATTATAGCAGTTGCATTATTCTTTTTAGCTATAACATCCAATTGTTTCTTCAAATGATAAATCTGACCATGTATATCGAAGCTATCTACTGTATTAATACCCCTAGCTAATACACTGCTAGCCATTTCCGGCACACTTCTGGTTGGCCCACATAACAAAGCTACATCTACACCCTTAAGTTGGTCTATGTTGTTTACTACTGGATACTTTTTTAATTCATCTGGTATTATACCAACATTTCTTCTTACGACGCCAACTAGCTCAGCATCATCAGCTGCTTCAACTGCTTGGACAGCGAATTTACCAACATTTCCATATCCAACTACGGCTACTTTCATTTTTTGCATATTGATTCATTTTTTCAATTTAACTAATGTTAGTCTAGAACGTACTTTTTATAAGTAAACTACATTTTTTAACTAAAATATTTGATGAAACAAATAAGTAAAATTACGCAGGAGACCTTTATATATTTATATAAAGTCCTCACGGATCTTGGTTTAGATCAAGATAGAATATCCTTTGCTGAATTAAAAAACATTTTAAATAATGATAAAATGTTCAATTCTGAAGAATTTGCATATGAAGTTTTTTATGTAATATGTGTAGCTGGTTTCAAACAAGATTACGCAAAAATCATATGTAATAAAATTATATATTTAGCTCAAAAGAAACCAGATTTAAATCTGGAAGATCTAAAATGTATATATAATCATAGTGGTAAAATTAAGGCAATTTTAAAAGTATGGCAAAACAGAGACATGTACCAAAAAAAATTTTATGAGCTACACACTTTAGAAGAAAAGTTGAATTTTCTAGAAACTTTACCATATATAGGCCCAATCACTAAGTATCACCTAGCACGGAATCTTGGCTTAAATTTTGTCAAATATGACATATGGATACAAAGGCTAGGAGTAGCTTTGTATGGTGATATTAATTTACTAAATTTAGTAAACAATTCAAAACTTTCGCCTCAAGTAGAAGCCGCTTGCAACCGCATGTTTGCAGATATACATAAAAATACTGGAGAAAAAATTGGTTTCATTGACGCCATTTTATGGAGGGCTTGTCAAAAGGGTTTAATAAAAATAGATAAACAATATGTCTATCTTGATACCAATTTTAGTATAAAATCTAAAGTAACTAAATTATGAGAGACTTTTACCAAGTCAAAGCAATTTTTGACAAAATATTTCAAGGTATAAATGGTTACGGACCATCCTTACAGGAGAGAAACAATTATTTAGATGATCACGTCATTAAAAACGTTATATATGGTGAAACACCTATAGAACTTTTATACGCTCTATTGACTATGGACTGCTTACTTTCTCATTTGGACAAGGCAAAAAGCTTTTATGATCTTGGATCTGGAATAGGCAATACTGTTATTGGTGCCTATTTAATTAAACATTTTGAAAAATGCGTTGGAATTGAGTTACTAGATTCTCTTTTTACTCTATCTCAACATGCCTTACAAAAATTAGAACAATTAGATAATAAGGCAGGCGAAGTTATTCAATTTATACACGAAAATATACTTAATATTGATATAACTGCAGCAGATATTGTATATTTTCATTGCCCGTCAATTGATGAAACTTATAGGAATTTAATGGAAAAAAAGATGGAAACAGAGCTAAAAAATGGTGCCATTGTTTTATCTCTAATACATGTATTTCACAACAAGGATAAATTTGAACTTATAACTGATATGATGGTAAAAACAGCCTGGGGACAGGCACCAATGATGATATATAGAAAGAAATAATAAATTTTACTTTTTTTTAGAAAATTACTCTATAATTTATATCCTTAATATGTAATTATATTTAATAAAATATGCTAGACTATATAAAATTGCCGAACGATATGCAAGTAGCCGCTGACTACATGCCTAATGTGGAATCTGTTGCTATAAGAATTAACGTGCAAACCGGTAGTCGTAACGAAGACGCTATTACTAGTGGTATATCTCATTTCATAGAACATATGGCTTTCAAGGGTACAGAAAAGCGTAATGCTGTGCAAATAGCTAATGATTTTGAGAACATTGGAGCTAATTTTAATGCTTATACCAGCCAGGAGCTAACAGTATATTATGGTCAAGTATTAAAAGAAAAAGCTGAGGACCTTTTTGAGATTTTAGCAGATATAGTACAAAATCAAACCTTCGATCCAGAAGAAATGGAAAAGGAACGTGGTGTAATTTTGCAAGAAATTTCTATGAGGAATGATGAACCAGATACCATGGCTTTTGAATACTTTGGTGATACAGCCTTTCCAAAACAATCACACGGTAGACCTGTCATTGGTACAGCAGAAAATGTAAAAAGGTTTACTAGAAATGATTTATTAAAGTATGTCCAAAAAAATTACATAGCTAAAAATATAACCATAACGGCTTCTGGTAATATAACAAACAAGCAACTACTAGAATATGTTAGTAAATATATGACAAAGGTCAGTACTAAAACACAACATAAATATGAAAAAGCACAATATAAGGGCGGGTATTTTGTAAAAGAAAAAGATATAGAGCAAACTCATATTATTTTGGGTTTTGAAGGAAAATCATATGAGGATAAGGACTTGTATAAATTAAATATTTTACACAGTATTTTAGGCCAAGGTATGTCGTCACGCTTATTCCAAGAGGTCCGTGAAAAACAAGGTTTATGCTATACTATTTACTCTTTTAATGATCCAACCTATGAAACAGGCACCTTTGCTATATATACAGCCACAGATCCTACAAAGGTTAAACTGGCGATAGATAGTATTTTTGCCAGTATGAAGAATATGATAGAAAATGGTATTACAGAAGCAGAATTGGCTAGAGCAAAAATCAATGCTAAATCATCTATTCTGATGAGGATGGAAAATACATCATATAGAGCATCTATTCTTGCAAGCTATTTAATCTTTAAGAAAAAACTACCAAATGTTACAGAAATTTCAGAAGAACTTGATAAAACTACAGCTCAAGATGTAATAAATTTATTAAAAACTACCTTAAAAACAAAACCAACCACTGTAATTTATGGAAAGACAACAGAAATTTATACAAAAGAAGAAATAAACAAAAAAGTAAAAGAATTACAAAAAGCTCTATAAAAACAGGTAGTGTACAAACTTGTACACTACATACAGGAACTTACATATAACTATGTAAATGTATATTTACTATACACGGGTATGTGTGTATAAATAAGAAAATTGCTTGTCAATATATTCGAAGGAGTAACTTTATTTTTTAAATATAACTATAAACCCTGGTAACTTGGGCTTTGCATGAAATGATCATACCATTACCATGGTCAAGAATTGTTTTTTAATTTTAAATGGATTATTTAAGAATCAGAATTAATAACTTTCTATATAGAGTATATGACTATGACCGGACATGAAATGGATAGCTGCGCTCATCATAATAAATGCGAAATCTGTGCTGCTAATCTACAACATATAGCAATAATAATATTATTACTTTTATTATTAATCACTCAGTTGTGCCAGGTATGCCAGCTAAAACAAATAAAAAATGCTAATTTGCATAGGCATTATCAGCCTATCCCATGCAGGCATGAATTTAACAAAATTAGAAGACCTCAATACGAACCGGAAGAGAATTTCTATAAGGATCAGTATTTTTTTGAAGATGATTTTGAAGCAACAAGAAGGCAAATGCACAAAATTGGTAATGAAATACGACACGAAATAGATAGGGTTGTTGACGATGGAGAAAAAGGTCCATGGAGAGAAAGAGCTTGGCATGACAATAGACCAGATTTTAGACCTAGGCCAATAAAGTATTTAGATCGAGAAAAACATGCTTTTATTATTAAAGTAGTAGTTCCACGAGGCACTAAAGAGTCTGACATTGTTCTGAACTTCAATAAAGATGGAATGCTACAACTTGACTTTAAAAAAGAGCAGGAAAAAACAACCGATACAGCCAGACACATACATTATCACGCTTTGAGTCATACTTTCGAGATACCTCATACTCACGCTAGTCCCGAACAAATAAAAAAACAAATACATGATAATGTATTAACACTTACAATACCTATAATTCAATAGTTATTATTACTAATATTTGCTAGGTTTTAAAAACTAAAAAGCACCAAAAAATGAATTTTGGTGCTTTTTAGTTTGTTTATATATATGTATCTTCGAGATTTTATAGAGCTACCACGCTAACAAAAACTCTATCTTTTGCTGTTGCCTTATTAAAAGCTACTACGCCGTCTATTTTAGCATAAATCGTATGATCCTTACCTAGACCTACATTTTCACCTGGATGCCATTTAGTACCTCTTTGTCTACATATAATGTTGCCTGCCAATACCTTTTGGCCAGCATACTTCTTTATACCAAGTCTTCGTCCTGCGGAATCTCGACCGTTCTTGGAGCTACCACCAGCTTTCTTGTGTGCCATCTTTAATTTCCTCTACAAAAATTAAGCTTTAATATCTAAAATCTTTAACTCGGTCTTTTCTTGTCTATGACCATTGGTTGTTCTTGAATTGTGTCTTCTTCTTTTCTTAAAGACTATAATTTTATCATCCCTATAGTTTTTAACTACCTCTGCTGTAACTTTTACATTATCTAGCAATGGTTGTCCTATCAAGGATTCGTCATTATCTTTTTGTAAAAACAATACTTTATCAAGGATAACTTGCTCGCCCTCATTAGCGTCAATCTTTTCAACATCTATAGTATTACCCACAGAGACTTTGTATTGCTTTCCACCTGTCTCTAAAATTACAAACATGTGCCTTAAAATAAAAATTAATAAATATATAAAAAACTAAGGGAAACAGTCTTTGTTCCAAACAATACAAAGCGTACTACGCTTTGTCAATAAAAACTTTTCCCATTGGTATTCGCTGTATTATAATTCTCTTTTTTGCTCGACTATTTCGTAGCATTCGAGAATATCTTTTTCTTTAATATCTAAATAGTTATCTACACAAATACCACATTCATAATTATTTTTAACACTCTTAACATCATCTTTAAATCTACGTAGAGTCTTAATTGTACCTGTATAAACTACGATATCATCTCTAATAACTCTAACATTAGCTCCTCTCTGGATTTCGCCAGAGTTAACATAACAACCAGCAACTAACCCAACATTACTTACCTTAAAGACATTCTTAACTTCAGCTTGTCCTAGTATATTGTCTTTTTTGTCTGGTTCGAGCAAACCGTTTAAGATATTTTTAACATCATCTATTATATCATATATAATAGAGTGGTACCTTATTTCTACACACTTATCTTTTGCCATCTCAACAGCCTTGGAACTAGCTCTAACATTAAACCCTATAACTAGAGCATTAGAAACAGAAGCTAGTGTAATATCAGACTCATTTACAGCACCAGTAGCGCCATGAATTATTTTAACACTTACCTCATCATTTCCTAGTTTTAAGAGGCTACTACTAATAGCTTCTATAGACCCTGATACATCTGCCTTAATAATCAAAGACAACTGTTTTCTGTTAGATCCAACTTGAGTTAACATATTTTCGAGACTCAACTTGTTATTTTTAGCAAGAGTCTTTTCTTTTTCTTTTCTGTCTCTATAGGAGATAATATCTCTGGCTTCCTTCTCTGTAGCCACAACATTAAAGGTATCTCCTGCCTTTGGAACAGTATTTAAACCAAGTATTTCTACAGGCATTGAGGCAGAGACTTTTTCTTGAACCTTATGTTTGTCGTCTACCATTTTTTTAATTTTACCGTAACTCGTTCCGGCTACAACAATGTCCCCAATTTTTAGAATACCTTTTTGTACCAAAACACTAGCAACAGCACCTCTTTTAAGATCAATTTTAGCCTCTATTATAGCACCTTCAGCTGGACAATCAATTGGAGCCTTTAACTCTAACATTTCTGCCTGTAAGAGTATAGTATCTAATAATTTATCCAAATTAATATTATCTTTAGCGGATATATTAACACTCATGATATCTCCACCAAAGTCTTCTGTTACCACATCATATTGCAATAACTCTTGCTTGACTCTATCTGGATTAGCCCCGGGTTTATCAATTTTATTAATAGCAACTATCATAGGCACTTTAGCAGCTTTAGTGTGATTTATAGCTTCAATAGTTTGATCCTTGATGCCGTCATCAGCTGCTACTACTAAGACCACAATATCCGTAATATTAGCACCTCTAATTCGCATTTCAGTAAAGGCCTCGTGTCCTGGAGTATCAATAAAGGTAACAAATTTACCTGGACGTACTTCAACTCTGGAAGCACCTATATGTTGTGTAATTCCACCGGATTCATCTTTAACTATATTAGTTGATCTTAGCGCATCCAACAACGAGGTTTTACCATGGTCCACATGTCCCATAACAGTGACAACTGGATCTCTATCAACAAATTTGGTACCAACTTGTTGTGAAATAATTTTTTCTACATCAGATTCTGAAACCCTAACCGGATTATGCCCAAATTCCACCACAAGCAGCTCGGCTGTATCTGCATCTATAATTTGATTGGCAGTAGTCTGCATACCCATAGTAAAAAGTTTCTTGACTAAATCGGCTTTTTTTTCAGACATTCTATCTGCTAAATCCGAAATAGAAATAAAATCAGGTATATTTACATCATGATAGATTTTTTCATGCTGATTATCAGCTTTCTTAATTTTTACTTTGTTTTTAGGGGTGCTTCTTCTTTTTATAAATACATCATCCTCATCTTCTTCATCCTCTTCGTTAAAGACAAAAGCTCGGATTCCTTTACTATATTTATTGAGCTTGCTATTTAACTTATCATTAAAGTCTTTCTTGCTTCTTTTTTCGGGAAGTTGTTCTTCAAAGTCATCGGTTTTTTCTTTTTTGAAACCAACTTTAGTTTTTAGGACTTTATTATTACGATTTTTATCAAAGGCTAAGTTGGTTTGATTTTCATCTGAGAACTTATTTTCTACTGATGGTTTTTTTTCGTCCCTTACTTCTCTTTTTTCTTCTTTTGTTGTCTCTACCTTTTTTTCCCTATTAGGGTTTTGGAAACCTCTTGCTGTTGCTTTTTGGTTATGTTGGCAAACTTGATCTTCCTTCTTTGTTTCGGGTTTCTGCGTCTCTGGTTCTATAACATTGGAGTCATCCTTGACCTTTTTACCCCTATTTAAAAACTTATTCCTTTGTTCCAACATTCTGTTGTTTTTTATCTGCTGCTGACGCAACATCAGTTGCTGAATAGATTTATTTGGGGCCTCATCATCAGTCTGTATATTACTTTCTTTACTCTTACGAGCATTAAAATTTAATGTTAATGTACCTCTTTTACTCTCTTGCATTATCTAAACCAACTTCATTTTTAATAAATCCTATTCATCCAATACTAATTCATCTTCATTAACAGCTTCAGTCTTTGGACTATTTTCTTCAACCCATTCTCTGGCTCTTAGCTGAATTTCAGTAGCAATATCTTCATCAAAACCTTCAATTTTTATAAGATCTTCTATATTAGAATCAGCTAAACTTTCTATTGTTAGATAACCGTCAGAAGCTAACAACTGACCAATAACCTCTTCTACATCAAGTTCCTCTACAAATAGCTTTGTAGCAGTATTAAATTCTATACTTCTCTTCTCTTGTTCTTCTTCCTCAGTTAAAATGTTTAGTCTATGTTTGATTAGCTTAACAGCCAGTCTAATATTTTGACCGTTACGACCAATAGCTAAGCTAAGTTGATTTTGAGGCACAACAGCATCTATACTGTTTGTTATCTCATCTATAACAACTTTAGAAACCTTGGCCGGGGTTAAGACATTAGCTACTAATTCAGGTAAATTTTCTGACCACTTAATAATATCAATTTTTTCCCCACGAAGTTCATTGGTAATAAGTTGTATTCTACTTCCCCTTGGACCAACACAAACACCAATTATATCAGAAATATTATCTCTAGAATAAACTAAAACTTTAGCCTTTGAACCAGGATCTCTAGCTATTCCTTTAATTTCTATTAAACCATCGTATATCTCTGCTACCTCCTGCTTTAATAATTCAGCAAGGAAGTTAACATGAACCCTAGACAAAAGTACCTGACAATCATTTCTTTCGTTAGAAACTTCTACTATATAGGCCCTGATTCTATCACCTGTTTTAAATTGTTCGCCAGGTATTAGATTTTCGTTATGTAATAAGGTCTCATAGCCATCAACATCAACTACAATATTCTTCAAACCCTTTTTCTTAATGACACCATTAACAATAGTTCCAACTCTATTTTTAAACTCGTTATATTCTCTTTCTTTTTCTGCTTCTTTTACTTTTTTAATTATTTCAGTTTTTGCAATCTGTACCATCACCCTGCTTAGGTCTATAGGAGGCAAGTTAACTCTTATAAAACCACCTATCTCAACCTCATCTTGTAATACCGCCTTGCCAGAAGTAACATATTTCACTGCATTGGCTAACCCTATTTGGGTTTTATAGTTAAATTCTTCCTTTTTTTCATCAGCATCAGCAATCACTTCCAGCTTATTAAATAAGTTTATAGCTCCAGTCTTTTTATCAATATTACATTCGATATTTAAATCGTACCCATATTTTTTTCTAGCAGCTAATCTGATTCCCTCTTCTAAGGCTCCTATTACTGAGCTTACTGGTATTCCCTTGTCTAGAGCCATACGTTCAGCCACTAATAACAATTCCTTACTTCCTTTAACTATAAAATCAGTACCCATATTCAATTCGTTTTAATATTAAAAAAACCTATTTAATTGAATAAATAGGTTATAATGGTGATGTATTACCGATAAGAATAATCATGAAAAAATTAAAGTGCAAGATCTTAGTATAAAAAACAAAGTAGAATTTTTAAAAAATTACAAAAATATCTGCATAAATATTGATGTTTTCCTTTATTTTCCAAGAAAAACTTGCTTTCTAATTAGAAAGTTATATTATTTTTCCCTAGTTGGTAGAAAATATTAATAGAAGCTAAAAGAATAATGACTGAAGAAATCATAGAAAGAGAAGATAATTACACCGCAGACTCAATTAAGATATTAAGAGGACTAGATGCTGTTAGGAAAAGACCAGGTATGTATATAGGTGATACAGATGATGGTAGTGGTCTACATCACATGGTTTATGAAGTATTAGATAATTCGATAGATGAAGCATTAGCTGGATATTGTGACAAGATAATTGTAACTGTAAATAAAGATGGATCAGTTTCTGTATTAGATAATGGTAGGGGTATTCCTGTGGATATACACCCAGAAGAAGGTATATCAGCAGCTGAAGTTATTATGACAGAATTACATGCAGGCGGTAAATTTGATCAAAATTCATATAAGGTATCAGGAGGTTTACACGGAGTAGGTGTATCTGTTGTAAACGCTTTATCAGAATGGTTAAAGGTAAGGATTTGGAGACAGGGACACGAACATATCATAGAGTTTGAAAATGGAAATACTGTAGAACCTTTAAAAGTAGTTGGAGATTCTAATGGTAGAACTGGTACAGAGGTAACCTTCTTCCCATCATCAAAGACTTTTACGAATATAGAATTTGATTATGATACTCTTGAAAGAGCTTTAAGAGAAAAGGCTTTTTTAAACTCAAATGTCTACATCGAACTTAGAGATTGCCGTAATGATGAGGATATAAAGACAGCTAAATTTCACTACCAAGGTGGCCTTGTAGAATTTGTAAATTACATAGATAAGAGCAAGACTCACTTACACGATCCGCTTTTCATCACTAACAACAATAAAGAGAAAGATATAACTTTAGAACTAGCCTTGTGTTGGAACGATGGTTATCATGAAAACATCATATGTTTTACAAACAACATTCGTCAAAAAGATGGCGGTACACATTTAGCCGGACTAAAATCTGCTCTTACTAGAGTAATAAATAACTATGCAACCACAAACGAAAGTTTTAAAAAATATAAGATAGAATTAACTGGTGATGATATTAGAGAGGGCTTAAGCGCAATATTGTCAGTAAAGGTACCAGACCCAAAGTTTTCTTCACAAACCAAAGACAAGCTTGTATCATCTGAAGTTAGGCCAGTGGTAGAGAGTGTTGTTACAGAAAAACTTACTCAGTATTTTGAAGAAAACCCCATAGATGCTAAACTCATACTAGAAAAGGCCTTTGAAGGTGCACGCGCAAGAATAGCTGCTAGAAAAGCACGAGAGTTAACAAGAAGAAAGGGAGCGCTAGACATCTCTAATCTGCCAGGCAAACTTTCTGATTGTCAAGAAAAAGATCCTGCTTTATCAGAAGTTTATATAGTTGAGGGAGACTCGGCTGGTGGTTCAGCTAAGGTTGGTAGAGATAGAAAATATCAGGCTATTCTTCCCATATTTGGAAAGATATTAAATACAGAGAAGTCTAGATTTGACAAGGTTATTTCATCTGAAAAGATGGGAACCCTAATTACAGCACTAGGTACTGGTATTGGTAAAGAAGATTTTGATATTACTAAACTACGATATCACAAAATTGTTCTAATGGCTGATGCTGATGTAGATGGTTCTCATATCAGAACATTATTTATGACATTCTTTTACAGGCATATGCCAGAAATAATAGAAAAGGGATATCTATATATAGCTCAACCTCCTCTATATAAAGTAAAAAGAGGCAACTCCGAGTTGTATATTAAAAATGAACAGGCCTTTGCTGAATACATAGTTAAAAATGCAATAAGTGATGCTTATTTAGCAGCTAATCATGTTACCTTGCAGAACGAAGATCTAGATCTTTTTATGCAGAAGGTAAATCTTTTCAATGGTTTAATAAAGAACTTATCAAGGTTCATTAACACTGAAATAATAGAGGCTATGACCTTTAGCAGGCTTCTTGATATATCTATTTTCGAAAATCAATTAAATTTGGAAGAAGCTGGCAAGAAACTTATTAACCAGTTAAAAATCTCTTCTAATAATAATGAGATAGAATGGGATTACAAAATAGAATATACTGGTAATTTAATTATTAAAAAGACCTATAAAAGGGTAACCACAGACTATACGATCACCAAATCATTACTACTAAAACCTGAAATTATAGAATTAAATAAAATTCTAGATGATATACTTATGATCTTCCAAAATCAGGAAATTAAGTTTGTGAAAAAAGATGAAGAATATTCTATAAAATCCCCGTCTCAATTACTTGACCTCATTAATCAAATTGGTCAAAAGGGATTGTTAATACAAAGATTCAAAGGTTTAGGTGAAATGAATGCAGAGCAATTATGGGAAACCACATTAAATCCTAAAAATAGAACCTTATTAAGGGTAACTATAGAAGATGCGGCAGCCGCAGATGAGACCTTTGCAACATTAATGGGCAACGTAGTAGAACCAAGAAAAGATTTTATCCAAGAAAACGCTCTAAAGGTTGTAAATTTAGATATTTAATTAATTTTTAGTTAATTAGTTATCCAAACTTGGATAACTAATTAATATCCATATTGCTAATTTCGTTTTTCTTAATACGCTAGTCAAAACTGTAACAGTTATATAGGTAGTGTATGTCACAAGTTAAAAAAATTTTATTTGGCCTTTTGTGTCTTACTTTTTTGTCAAGACCAGCCTTGTCCGACCTAATTATTCAAGAATGGCGTCAAACAAATATTCTAAATAAAAATAATCAAAAAGTAACTATAAACATTAGGTTAAAGGCTACAAATTTACCTAAAAATACCTATTATAACGGTTGGTCTTATATTTTTGACCCAAATCAACCAATTACAATCACAGAGGCTCGTGTAATTAAACCCTCAGTAAATGGTAGAACTAACGTTAGTAACAAAACCATATACTTTAATTTCGAAAAATTATTTAATAATCAAGATGTTGAATTGCAATTTGCGTACATAATGCCAGACGCAAATACTACACCTTATACAACAACAAAATACGTCGGTATACCTAATCTAGCGGCAGGAGCAAACGCCTTTATATTAGCCAAGGTATATACAAACGATATGAACACTTACCTAACAAATAACGTACTTCTAAAACAAAATAACCAATACTTCTGGTCAGGTAAGGTGCCAAAGGAAGGTATTACAGACTACGTCAATCTTACACCAAAACGTGCAAAATGGCTTATTAGTACAAATGTGGACCTAACGGATTCTGAACGGATAGGTAGTTTAACAGTCACTATGCCACAATATTATGCCCTTGGTATCAACGATATCATTGAATATAAAGCATTTAATAATCAAACAGATTATACAAATACAAAAGTTTTTAAAATCAAACAAGATAGTGTACAAGTTAAATTTAATAAACTTAATCAAAATACAGCTTTTATTAAAACTGAAACTATAATAGATAATTACAATTATAACTACAGTAATAAATATAAAACTGCCTTAGACATAAATAACTATCTAAAAATCGATAATTTTACAGCAAATGCTTTACAGATGAAAATTGCTCCTTTATTAGAAAAATACCGAAATACCAATGAACAAATGTACTTAACCTTAGCGAAACTAGTTCATTCTGAAATCACGTATGATAAGGCAATGTACGGCAAGATTATAAAATCACCACAAATATTAGAACAAAAAAACGGGGTATGTGATCACTTTTCCTTATTATACCAAGATTTATTGAGAACATATAACATACCCGCTACAGCTGTATCTGGTTTAGCATACGATTCTAAAAATAATAAGTTCGAGAGACATTCATGGGTTTTAGTTTATGTGAATGGAGAATGGCTACCCATAGATCCAACTTGGGGTTTATATTCTGGTGTCGTACCAATATCACATATTTTATTATCAATAGGCTTAAATATTGAATATAAGTTCCAGAGAATTCATAGTCTAAACAAATTAACTGCTGATATTAAAGAGGAAGCAAAAATGCTAGAATAATCCTCTTGATTCTAGGACAAAAGACCAATTATTATATCAGTTAATAAAAGATATAAAAAGATATTTGATAAATGGTAAATTTTTTATATGAAGAAGATCTACCCGCCGACATAGATCTTGGTAATGAAATAGCTATAGACACAGAAACTTTAGGATTGAATAATCACAGAGACCGACTTTGTATGGTCCAATTATCAAGAGGAGATGGAAATGCATACTTAGTTCATTTTAGTGGTAAAGATTATTCAGCTCCAAATTTAAAAAAAATCCTAGCCAATGAAAAAATACTAAAAATTATGCACTTTGCCAGATTCGATATGGCAATCTTACAAAAAACTTTTGGCTTTCCAATAAAGAATGTATATTGTACTAAAATTGCATCAAAAATTGCTAGAACTTATAGTGATGCGCATGGTTTAAAGGTGCTAATCAAGGAATTTCTGGATATGGATATTTCTAAAAAAGAACAAAGTTCTTATTGGGGTGGACCTATAAATAAAGAACAACAAAGGTATGCGGCAAATGATGTTTTATATTTGCATAAAATAAAAGAACAACTTGATTTTATGCTTCATAATGAAGGCCGTTATGAACTTGTTAAAAATTGCTTTGGATTTTTAAATACCAGGGTTAATCTAGATCTAGAAGGATGGTCGGATATTGACATTTTTTTACACTAAATCCTATAATCGCCTTAACAAGTAATTAAAGTTATATATGCAGAATATATCCATAGAAAAGTGTCTAGATATAGTATCGAATAAGTATAAGTTGGTTTTATTAGCAATGGAAAGAGCCAAACACTTGATGTTAGGCGCCGAGCCTCAGGTTGAAAAGGGTGTTGCACAAAAAAATAGTTATTTGGCTTTACAAGAAATAGAACATGATAAGCTTGATTTAATACAATTAGAGGAAGATTTAAAAACGGATCTATCAAAATCTGACTTCTTTGTAAAAAGTAACGCAGAACATAAGGTTGATACTAGCGACACTAATACAGAAAACGAAGATACTTTTGATTTAGACGAAATAATAGATGAAGAATTAGAGTCTGTTGAAGCAAACGATGAAGACGGTTATTACGATAGTAATGATATGGATGATACAGACGCAGATAGTGGTTTTGAAGAATAGTTATTATAAAATAAGTAGGAAAAGATGAACGCAAATTCAATCAACATAGGTAACGTTATAAAGCACAATAATAAGTTTTGGTTAGTAACCAAAAAGGAGCATGTAAAGCCTGGTAAGGGTGGTGCTTTTGTGCAAGTAGAAATGAAGGATATAATTAATAATACAAAGCTTAATGAAAGATTTAGATCTACAGCCGAGGTAGAAAAAGCTTTTTTAGAAGAAAAGACATTTAATTATCAGTATGATGATCGAGACAACCTTGTATTAATGAATACAGAAACCTATGAGCAGGAATTCTTTCCAAAAACCTTACTTGGTAATAGAACAGCATTTCTACAAGAAGGTATGGATGTAACTGTCTCATTTTGCGAAGGAATGGCTATAGATATAAAACTACCTGAAACAGTTGTTTTAGCTATAACAACAACAGAACCAACTATTAAAGGCCAAACCGCCACAAATTCTTTTAAACCAGCTATTTTAGAAAATGGTATAAGAGTTATGGTGCCACCTTTTATTTCATCAGAAGATAAAATAGTCGTTAGAACAGAAGACGGCACATATGTTGAAAGAGCAAAATAATTTTAAAATCTTAGTTTTATAACAGCTGTTACTTTTTACGCCAAGTTAGAAAGTAACAGCTTCTGTTTTCTTGTAGAGCTTTACTTTGATATTTAGTCTTAATCCACCAATCCGGTTCAGTAGTACATTCGGTATATTCATGAAATAGTGGCACAAAAACTTCATTCTGTTGAAAATAACTAATAGTCCATTTGACATAATCTAAAATGTCGCTAGCAAAAATAATTTCCCCACCACTTTTTAGTTTTAAGCTAATTAATTTTATAAAATCCGAATTTATTATACGCCTTTTATTTTGACGAATCTTAGGCCATGGATCTGGAAATAAAATAAAAATCCTATCTAAGCTTTTATCAAGCAATGCTTGCAATAGAAGTCTAGCATCACCATAAAATATTCTTAGATTAGTACTATCTAGATCCAAAGCCATTTTAGTTAAGTTAGCTACACCTTTGGTATATGATTCACAGCCTATATAGTTTATATCAGTATCTTTGACAGCTCTTTTAATTATACTTTCTCCGTAACCAAAGCCTATTTCTAAATAGTTTTTATTGTTGTTATGAAAGATTGTAGATAAATTTATTGTATCGCCTAATTCAATCTGAATCTTTGGTAAATCATTTTTAATAATATTATCATCCGTAGCAGTTAATCTTTTACTGTTAATTCTTCCAAAACTTCTAATATTATCCCTAGTATTTAAATAAATCATATAATACTCAATCCTTCGTTATAATAACCATAGCATTTACGTAAGGTATTTCATCTGTTATAGATACATGAATATTTATATTAGCATAATTACAATTAAAAGTCTTTGCAAGAAACCTTTTGATTGGTTCACTCAATACTATATATGGCTTACCATATTCATTGTTTAAGACAGAAATATGCTGTAGGTTTAAATTACTACCTAAACCACACCCAACAGCCTTGCTAAAGGCTTCTTTAGCACAAAAACGTTTACCTATATAATTCACCGAATCTTTTTTAGAGGATAATAATATCTCTTGTTCTTCTTTAGATAATACCCTTTGCACAAGTCTGTCAGGAAATTTATTTAAAAGCCTTTTGACTCTATCTAAATTTAATAGATCTATTCCACAACCTAAAAGCATAATTATTTTACTAGTAGACTATTATAACACTTCTTAAGTTTTGTATACATATTCTCAAAACTAAAATTATCAACAACATTAAGTCTAGCTGTCTTTGTTAATACTTGTTTTTCATGTGTACTTAAGGTCATAACTCGGTCTAAAACCTCAGCAAATACCCTAACATCATCAGGTGGTACTAAGAAGCCTGTTAAACCATCTTTTGTGGTTTCAAGCATTCCTCCAAGTGCGGTTCCTATAAAAATACGTTCCATAGCCTGAGCCTCTATAGCAATCATACCAAAAGCCTCTGGTTTTAAAGTAGAACAAACAACAATATCTGATAATTTATAAAGAGCTGGCATATCTGAAATATTATTTACCAGTCTAACCTTATCATATAGATTATGTTTATTGATAATATTAATTAATCTTTGCCTATATCTTGGATGTTTGGCAGCATCCCCAGCTAAAATACAAAAATAGTTTTTATTTTTTAACAAGGGAAGAGTTTTTAATAAATAATCTTGTCCTTTAATTGGTGTGATACGTCCGGGCAAAGTAATAATAACCTTGTCATCCGGAATATTTAATCTCTTTTTGAGCTGAATAATTCTATTATCACCAACAATACCCAAATCAAACTTCTTAAGATCTAAACCCCTATATATTAATTCTAGTTTTTGTGGGTCCTTAAAATAAGAAAGATAATTGTTATAACAATAATCCCTAATATAATTAGAAACTACTATAATCTTATTAGATTTAAACATAACCGAATTATACAATACCTTAAAATATCTTAGTACTGCATTTTTAGAGCCTAAACTGTAAGCTCCGTGTATTGTTGTTATGAAGGAAACTTTTAATTTTTTGCAAGCATAATAAACACTCCAAGCTGGAGCACGTGATTCAACTTCAACAAGATTTATTTGGTATTTTTTTATAATACGTTTAATAAAAAAGATATTCTTAAATATAACAAAGGGGTTTTTAGATTTAACCTTAGCTTTAATTACTTGAAGACCAAGACTCTCTAATCTTTGGCTTAATTTGCCACCGCTAGTTAATAAGAATATTTCAAAGTCCTTTTCTCGGAGAAGTCTTAAGCAAAGTTCAAAAATACCACACTCAACACCGCCAGCCTCCATATTTGGGACAACAAATAAAAGCCTTGTTTGAACCATACAGCTGTTTTATTAATCGTAGGAAAAGTAAATATAAGGTCCTTGTCGATAGGCCGTCTGTTTTTGTTTACTCTCTGTGGATTTTACTGTAGTTTTTATCTTCAAGTATGGTGCACCTGAAAAACCAACTGCAGTAGCCGATGTGCTACTATCTGCATAAGTATAACCGCCAGGTCCTTGGCAAAGCATTACGGCCGGTTTATGGTTGTCTTCCCAGGCTAGGCCACCATAACGAAAATCCTCAGAACCAACTCCACTGCAGTCTATTCTTGTACCACATCCTTTATTAGGTTTACCAAAGTGATCACCTACATCCCAAACATCGGTTGATAAACTTATACTACCATTATTTCCACAATTACCACTAATATATCCAGATTTTACTTCACCGCCATCTCCATCCAACCAAACAAAGCACAATTGACTATGCGCATAGAAACGATACCTATTAAATTTTTCCCTATATCGTAAACCTGAAACATTGAAGGTTAAATTCCATGTTCCCCAGCCATAAGGATCAACACGTACAGTAGCTGTTCCACTGCAACGTCGTACACATTTAGACTCAGTAACAGCCTCCCAAAAACCTTTTGTATTACATTGCACAGCCATATAGAAACCTTCCCTTGGGGTTTGTTGTAAAGCCGTATTATATCCAGTAACTGATGTACCTGCATTTGCGAGATAAGTTCTATAACCTCCAGGCAAATCCACCATGCATTTTTGATACATAGCACTGTAATTCGTAGCACTAGCAACCTTGTCTTGAATAGTCATATATATTTTATCTACATAACTGTATAAATACTCGATGATAGGCTCAATAGAGGTATCAACCAATTTTGCTGACTTACAGGATTGAATTTCACGATTCGTATCCTCAGCTGAATTGTTTACCTCTTTAACTTTCGTACATACCTCAGACAATCTCAATAAATCCGGTATTTTATCACTAAGGTTAACTTTCAGGCAAATAGAATTATTTTCTGATACCACGACGGATGTATCAGAATTAATATCTGGTGACTGTATACCTGCACACACATATAAAAAACCATTAGCTGTAGATGAAGGCAATGGAGAATATCCCTGTGAATCTGCCGCTAAAAACTCCATAGATACACCACCAACTGAACTTGGTTTACTCTTAAGTCCGCTCATTAAACCACTAGTTGAATAGCTGTAATATTTATTATTTATAAAGTTAACATAATTAGTTTTATTGTTTTGATAAAACTTATTTGCCCTCCATAATTTTTCGTAGTACTGTATAATACTATTATAATCGTAACTTGAGGATTCGGCTAATCTAAAGTCAGCCGCCTTCAATCTCTGTATTAGTATTGTGTTATTTCCACTAATTTGAGCTTCTATTACAGCCATTTTTGCTTGTCTCAATTCCTCGGCCTTTTGCTGTTTAAAAGCAGCTAAATCAGCTTCAGTCACAAAATATGCTTTATGGCAAAGATCTGTCACTTTATTTTCTTCTGGGCATTCTTTAGGTTGAATTGGTTCTTCAACATTTTCCCCGCCTTCGCTTGGTTGATTCTCTTCATCATGCTCTCCATTCAAACCGCTTAACTCGGTTCCTAATGATTCACCGGTGTTATCATTGTTTGTTTGATTAGCACCAATGTCTGTAGATAATACAGGCGCGCCTTCAATTTCTTCTTGGTTATTGCAGGTTATAATAGGATCACAAACAAATGAATCTTCGACCAAC
Source organism: uncultured Rhizobiaceae bacterium (assembly GCA_964484785.1). GTDB lineage: Bacteria > Pseudomonadota > Alphaproteobacteria > Rickettsiales > UBA1997 > CAZAFD01. The sequence continues at coordinate 19,401 of CAZAFD010000002.1, forward strand.
ATAATAGTTGGAATCTCTTCTATTGGTTCAACCGGTACCTGCTGATCTTCAACAAAATCTTGAGATACATCAGCATCATCAGCATCCTCCTCTGGTTGAGGCTCACTTGGCTCTGGCTCTATTGGTTCAGGTATAACCTTATCAGGAATAGTATATTTACATGAGTAAGCTGTATAACCCTCAGACTTATAGTCAATACCTGCACCTTTTGTACAAACAACCTCAATGTCAGAATCATATACACTCTTATTAACTTGAGTTTTAATATACTTGAGAACTTCTACTTGTAGATCCTCCTGTACGCTTGCTTCAACCTCGTCTTTCACAACTTGGCTGTCTAGTACCACATCAACTAGGTGCTTCTTAACTTCCGTCTGGAGATTAGTCTTTTCTGCAGAAGTTAGAGTTATACTGCGAGCACTATTAAATGATGTAGCCCAAATAGCTAAAGGTGTATCAAATTTAACATATGGACTTGCAACCAACCTACTGATATAACTATCACACACTGAATATTGACTATTTGAATAAAAATAATCTTCAAATGAATCAGGAGTGCTGGTACCTGTGCTATAAATATCACTAGATGCATCAGAGTTACTGCTGGCACTATTGCATAAATTATTTTGCTGAATAACGTAGCCATTATCTGTCATACCAGCCTTTTGTAAAAAATCACCACTACTAGATTCAAAGATCACTATCTTATCAAATGGGTATTTGTTTATGTATACTGAATTGAGACTCGAAACATTTTGACCCACATTATTTTTTATGTTATAAGTACCAGCAGTACAACCCATATAAACACAGTAGTTAGTACTAAATGATGAATCATTTGCTACAGTTTGTTCAGAAACAGAAACACATGACTTCCTTTCCAAATCTGTACATAATTTTGTAGGGAATTGGCTTTGATCTAGAGCACCATAATACTCGATAGATCTATCTGAAGTAGATGTGTTATTAATTTTATTTGTACTCTGATTAACACGACAATCTGCTCTTATTTTCTGTACAAAACCATGATCAAGATAATTTTTGCTGCCACTATCATAACCAACTAAAACACTAGCGCCACTAACTGTTTTCACATTTCTAAGTCTATTAAGCTCATCTGCTGGTAGAACTAGAGCATAGCCACTAGGACAAGAAAATTCTGAGTATGAGAAATTTATTGCGCTAGCTGATTTGTATTTTTGTTGTAAAGTATTATAATTGTATGTACCAACTTGATCTAAAACTTCTGTAATACCAGATTTGCTAAAGTTCTTTTGATAACTATTGTTACCACATGTCTTCATTAAACAATCAGATGGGTGAACATGGTGCCCATAATTATTATATAGTGTGCTAGCGTTCGCATCAGCATCAGTTATAATACTAAAGGTTGGAGCACCACCTGAACCAAGCGTACACTTATAACCAACTGTGCTTTTAGCATCTGACGTATAGAACAATGTATTATCACATTGAACAGAATCAACATAGTATCTACCATATTCTTTCGTACCAATATTCATTGTCTCACTATTACTTGTAATATCAGCAAGACCACTTTCCTTAACATACATAGGCAGAGCCAGTCTCTTAATCTTTAGTCTATTAAATAATTGAGATAACTCTGTATTATTCTGGAAAACGTTTTCATTGGTACAGGTCTTTGGAATAAAGTAGTTTCCTATATCATAATCAATTGCATTAAAGTTCCAGAAGTCAACTTTAGGTTTATTAATACTTCTACTTAAGTTACATACAAACTGCTCTTTAGCCTTTTCAAAAGTAGTAGCTTTAGCTTGTGAATCAGCTATATTTTGTAATGTCACATTAAACTCGCTGCCGGAGTAATCAGTAATATCTGATTTATTACCAGCACTTAGATAAGAAAAGCCTAAAATTGAACCTGCATTTTTAACCATTATTCTATTTAGATCAGTATTTAAGTTTAGTGCTAAATTATATGCATTAGACTTATCTTTATTGTATATTGTTATTAAACTTTTTAGGTCCTCTAGTCTAAAGTAGAGATCACCACAGGTTCTAAATAATACACACCTAGTATCGCCTTGTACAGGACCCCAAGTACCATCTTCGTAACACCTTCTCTTTGGAGGGTTTTTAGTTTTTTTATTGATTACATACTGGTATACCTCTGTCTCAGATCCCTTTACAGGATATGTGGCATCACATTCTCCTTCTACTTCGTAATACCTTAAACCTTTCTTAGGTCCAGTTGTTTCTAAAGTTAAACTATTTTCATTAACAATAGATCTTGGCCACCTAGCACCACCAAGTCTATAGTCACCATATAAGAAGCCGCTTGTTTCCTTATTGGCAATAATAACTGATTCCTTATCAGTAGAAGAATAATCATGGAATCTATCATAATCAGGTGTACTTCTAATAGTACTTATATCTTGGTTACTAATATAATCACCATCGTTAATTTTGCGTTTAAAATTGGTATGATATAAGTCCATCATCTCACAGGCTCTAAAGCATGGATTATTTACTCCGCTCCATATACCGGCACTATTACATGTTCTACTTGGTTTTTCAGCATCAGCTGATGCTACTTCATCTATCAACCCAAACATACGCGGATCGGTTACGCTTGAAGTAAATTGTAACTGACTATGCTGATCTATAAATGTGTCTAAGAAGTAGGTACCTCGACTATAATAACCTAAATCTGCAGCACATTCGCCCTGAACTTTCTTCAAATAACTTGTACTTGAATCTATACTTTGATCTTCTTGGGACTTTATATCAAAAATTCTTATTATAGAAGCACTTGTATAATCATTTACATCATAAATAACTTTAGAACTATCATTCCTTGGTGCTGAAATAGCTTCCCAGCGAGCTCCTCCTGTATGTCTCCAAGGTGTATACTTGTTAATTATTTTTGGATCGGAGGTTATATAATACTTGCCATGTCTTGTGGTACCACTAGGTAAAGTCTCATCAATAGATGGTTTGGTTTCTGATACATAAATACTATACTGCATCTTATCATCATATGTATCAAAAGAATCCTCAAAGTTTATACGTGGACAATATAAACGTTCACAATATAAATTCTTTTCTACAGCAGGTTCAAACACTTCACGAACATTATCTTGTAAGAAGCCAGTATCTTTATCAACTATAAAGTTTAGATTTAAGAAACCATTACCATTATTAGCACCCGTTACAGCATTCTGCCAAACCGGATGTTCTCTAAAGTAGTGTAGAGCAGTATTAGTTATAGCATTATGATAAATATCTCTCACAACCAACCATTCTCCTCTTGGACCACAGTATCTCCTAGGTAGATAAGCATTCAACTGTAAACCAGTAATATTTAAACCATTAGTTAGGAGTTCTTCATTAAATATTCTAACTTGTTCCTTGAGCAACTTAACAAATTTATTTTGTTCTACTCTAGTACCAGCCAAGTATTCGTAATTAACATCAACATCAGCAGAATTACTATCTGTAAATATATATGGTATATATCTTTCTTTGTAGTAATTTGTACCAGCTGGCGCAAAACCAGTAATACATTGTTTAGCTACAGCTGGTTGCGCTATATCTTTACTTTCTATACTAGACCATACAGCAAAACCATGTGAATTACCTCTTAAATCTACAGATTGTCCATCTATTTCTTCATTATGTGAGAAGGATTTAAAATCAGTAGGAGCAACTGTAGATGTAAAATTACTTATTTCGGCAGCATCAAAGTTATATATTTCACTTTCATCACCAGAATCTATAAATACATCAGGACAAGCATACCTCTCACAAACCTGAGAATTTTCTAATAATTCATATTGATAGACATATTTATTTCCGATCTTCTTCTTCACACATTTAGCACGAGGAGTACCATGATCTGAATTTCTCCAAAAACCATTACACGTACCCTCAACAACATCTTGAGCACCTATACACTTACTAATATTGTCTCCACAGTATAAAGAAGATTCAAATTCTGCATGGCCCAAGCTTAATTGAGTCTTATCACTTCTGCTAGCAGAATTCATCACACCAAATATTTTTTCTTCACTTCTCCATATATTTTGTTCATAAGGATTATTAGTACCTCTAAGACTATTTAACTCTTCTTCGGTGGTAAAGTATAACTGTTCATTAGGGTCAATATACTTATGATTATGGCCATAATACTTGACTGCACGACATGTAGGAATTTCTGGGATACTTACACATAGACCTAATTCTCTACGTTCCGCATCACGTGATTCAAAATATTTATTAAAGAGGCTAGCATTATCTTTACGAGCATTTCTTATACCAGTAGTATCATCATAGCAAGAACAAGAATAATTCATCCTATCGTCAGAAAAGACAGTATTATTTTTATTGAATCCGCCTTTATAGCATAACTGCATCTTTTTAATATATTCCTCATTCTTAATAACTTCCAAAGTAGGTTTGTTACGAATCTCATTAAAAAATGTTGAACAGTTAACTTCTTTTACAAAAAGCGTTTCAGCGGTACCAAGACTTGCTACCTTTTTACAGCCTATTTCGTTAATATCATCACAGTATGCATAAACAATGTCATCCACTAAACAATCAATATTAGAACGACTTATATCATCGAGTACACACTTACCCTTGGCTCCTTGCTTAGTAACATAAGCTAAAACCTCTGGTATATTATCACCCAACTCACGATTTTTAGCCTTCATTGCATCAAAATGCTCTTCTGATATACAAATATCATTGAATGCTCCAAAGGCACCAGGATTCTGTCTAGTTGTATGAATATTTTCTACATAGCCATTGTTAATATCCTCATACTTTGCAAATTCTATCAAATCACCATCTAAGTGTTCACAATAAGAGAAAACTGTTTCTGTTATACTGTCATTTTGTCTTTGTAAATTTGCTATCAAGGATAAATCTTGATTTGCTTTAGACTTTATTTTTTCCCTAGCAATTTTATCTAAATTTTGGTAATATTCCACAACTCGTTTAGAGCAATAACTTCTATCAAATTTTAAAGAGAAGTGTTGGATGCCGTTTCTACCTGTTTCGTTAATATATATACTATCACTAACCTTATCTCGTAGCTGATATGAAGCATCTGAAAATTTGCTTAAAATTGAATTATTACTTAAACCTTGTCTATCTACAATTGCCGCTTGGACAACTGGGGTATTAAAGTGGAACTTTTCACTATCAATTCGCAAGAAAATATTACGGAACGGAGGATAATATCTATCATAACACATTATATTATCTTCTAAAGTAATATAATGTTTACCATTCATTTCTAAAGTATATTGTTCAAAGGTCTGAGGGACTTCTTGAATTCTGTCTATACAAACAGTAGGAAGCTCTAGATTTCTAATATCCGTATAAGAATCTTTCCTTAAAAGGATATCAAAAACTTCTAATTTTTTAAATTCTGCTGCTAAATTCTGCCCTTCATATTTATATTCATAAAATGACTTATCGGAATTATTTGAAATAGCAGCTAACTGTGCCTCATTACTACCCGAATATGCATTTATATATCTACTATCAATAGTTTTGTATTCATAATTGAAATGCATCTTAGGATTAAAGAAATCAAGGATTACTTCTTGATTGTTATAAGGTATCTTCAATTGATTATTCTTATAACTGTAAAAAGCTGACAGATAGAATAATGGGCTAAATAAATCAATTGAGTTGTTTTGGTTAGCTAATGTAAAAAAGGCTTGTGGACTTGTTTCGAGTCTAATAGGCACACATTGCGTCTCTTTATAAAATATTTTAGAAACAGGATCATAAATACCTCTACAATACTCTATATTTCCTATAGGATTACCATATGAGTCTAATCTACAGTTAATATCACTGCTACTATTTAAATTTCCCACATATGGAACAGTCGCAATCTTTATATAATTTGCCTTTTCATAATCCTCGTAATCATTTTTAATTCTGTTATCCTGTATATAACAACCACAACTATTGTTCTCAACCGTATAAAAAGTATCATCTTTGTGATCTAAAAAAGCAGAAGTAGAGTTATAGGAACCCTCTATTGTTTCACCGTCATAATCAATAAAATATGTCGAATTTTTCTTTAAACAGTCTAGTTTGTCCTGAGTAATAGATTTATAATCAATCTTTAAACCTCCTTGTGAAACATTTACTATACCAAGTAGCCCACACGAGCTTAATAAATCTCGACTTTTTGAATTTTGTAAGCTTCCAGATGTTTTAGATCTGACATCGCTTAAAAAATTATCTTTTCTGTTATAAAAGGCATAATCAGTGTTATTATTATCATGTATATTAAGTTCTGTTATAATACCTTTTTTATCATTTCCATAATCTCTTACGGTATTAGTATCGTTTCTAACATTTATATTATACTCTGAAAAGTCCTTTTTTTCACTATAAACACAAGGACTGCTAGGTTTATCATAAGACGGACGACTATAAGTAGTAAGTGGACTACCCAATAGAGCGCTATACGTTTCATAGGCAGCAAGAGCGGCGGTTGCTACTATTAAAGCAGCCAAGGCACCACCAGCAGTGAAAAAACAAGCAATAGTTGCAGCAGCCACAGCAGCTATCAATACAGCATGTGTTGTTATTAAGTAAGCTTTAGCTGTACCAACTTCTCCTTCTAGGGCTTTTCTACAAGCAGTTTTAAGAAAGAATTCAGCAGCAAATCTCTTGTCACAATAAGTATCTAATACTTCTGGAAAAGTATAATTTTCTTTATTTTCAAAGGAACATAAACTACTTTCCTTAGATAAAAATGTACAAACACGTCTTCCAACTCTTTCAACTTCATACCTAAAACCAAGGTTTGGTGACATTTTATAAGATTCAAAATTAGCGAAGTTAATACCAACTGCCTGGGCATTATCTTTTGTTCCAGGTTGCAATTTTGTTGGTAGACAATAGTCACCAATATCGCCATGTTCAGCAGCACCACACTGATTACTTTTGCCAAATCTTGTACATACAGATATATCTACAGTGGCATCTTTAGGTTTTATATTACTATTAGTATCTGTCTTGGCGTAGCTTTGACCTATTTTACTAATATAAGCCGTATTGCTGTCTGGAGTAAAACAGCCTTCATCCTTCTCGTTAACGCCACACAAAGGTGTCATTATATCAAATCGACCTCTTCCTACATTACTAATTTTTCCATTATTTAATGCTGGTAGATATTGACTATTAAATGTAGGTGATGGTTCACTCACCATTGGTGTTTCTATTTGGTATACCTCTGCATTACAATATTTTATATTACTTTTGATGGTATCATATAGAGGGGATGTTTCTTTTACTAAAGCCTTAATATCTTCATTATAGTACAAACCACAGTCATAATATGAAGGATCAGTTTCGCTCGCAAAACCTAAACCATTATTGTAAACCTGGCAATTATTTTCAAAGTACTTACTTAGTAATATCTCTGGACATTCATTTTCTTGAGATGTGCACTGTCTGAGCAAGCTATTGCTGTCCGACGGACCATTTATTATTTCTGATTCACTGCAGATCGTATCAATTATATATTTTTTATGATTAGACTGACATAATTTAACACTTAAAATTAATTGTTGTTTTTGGTCACAATAGGCTGGATCATAACTACAATTTTTTCCTTCTGAATCACAGTTTGCACTACAACCAGGATTATCTTTAGCAAAATTTTGTATAAATTCTTTAATTTCTCCACTAACATGTGCTGTATCCACCTGTGAGCATTCGGAACTAAGCGCCTTACCAAGCTTTGCAGATCTAACATTAGGTAGGTTGTTGTGCCCACAAATAGCAGTAAAAATATTGGAAATATCAACATCTCCCAACATACTACCATTATATTCACTGTTAGGATTTTGATTTAAACCTAATTCCTTATTTTTTTCACCCTTGGTCTTTTCATCTAGGCTTCCTATACTAGCAGGAATTTTTAAAGGTACTTCTGCATTTAAATAAAGAGTAAAATTATCAACATATTTACAAACATTATGTGCAAAACCCTTGTTAGAAATATATTTGTTTTGATGGTTATCATCGCAGACATTTTCAAAATATTGAGAATTGCTATCACCACCACTAGATCCGCTATTTTCGTTAATTGTGGTTTTTACATTACACAAAAAACTTTTATCTGTCCCTATATTTCTATAAATAGGTGTAATTTGCTTACGGCAAACTGCCCTGGATGTCCAAGAATCATATGAATTAAACCATAGAGACTTTGCGTCTGTCTGAATATTGCTGCTAACAGAGGATTTTAATTCAGTGCATGGAACTGTATTAAGATTAATATGATTTAAACCCCTGATATAGAAAACTTTATTTTCACAATATTTAGGCAAATTCAAATCTGTCTGGATTATGCTATCCAAACCATTTTTCCCAGTATAACCAGAAGTAGCTTTAGCAAAATCTAAAATCTTTTGGGTAGCAACAGCCTCACGTTCTTTCTCGCTTAAAGAAAAACATGTTTTTAAATAACAATTATCCTTTTTTGGACTAAGACCTGAAGTAAAGATCAAACTACCATTGTTTAAATCAGAACAGTAAATAGGAAACTCTTTTGGAAAATACTTAAGTTTAGCATCATTAGATAACCATCTATATTCGCTGCAACGCTTTATCTTACTACCGCCCTCATTGGATATGGCTCGTAACTCTTCTGAAGTTAGGTCAGCGCAACTCTTAAGAAAACAGTTTGGTATTTTAAGTGTTACGTTGGAAACACTTACATTTTTTGTACTAAAAGTATTATATTTAAAATTACCCGAAGCATCTAAATCTGAACAATAGGAAACGTCAGCAGAAGATTCTTGGTTAGGTTCATCATAATATAAACAATTCGCAGTATTACCATTATTACTTAAATACTGTAAATATGCTTCATCAAAGTCTTTTATATTGCTTGTTTTACTTTTATAGTAGTTAGCTCTATTGTTGTTTCTTGTATTTGTATTGCTAATTAATGGACGTCTGTTTACTAAAGGAATCTCCTTGCAAGGCGGCAAATACTTATCGCAAGTAGCTCTTTGAATATTTTTAATGTAGTAATCTACTCGAACAACATTGTTACCACTAGAAGTTTTTTCAGTATATTTATATTTAAAGTATGCATTATTAGTTAGTATATTAATACGTTCACCATCAACCAAGACACTTTTACAATCATTAAGTGCACAAGAACCCTTATACTGGAAAAAAGCAACATTTGATGGTAAATCACTCTTTATTATTCTTCTAAAATTTTCATCATTCACACCTGATGACTGTTCTGTAACTATATTAACACCCGATGAGTCGCTACTACCAACTTTTAAGTCACATGTATATCTTTTTAGTCTACAGTTACGACTAGAATCGTAGACAGCATCTTCCTCTGCATAACGTATGTCCTTATAATATATTACAAAGGAATGTTTTTTATTATCTTCATTATATATGGTGTAATCCTCATCATCCACTGCATAAAATTTAGTATTAATAGTATTATATTCTTTATACCTATTACATATATGCTGTTCTGGATAACAAGTAGGCTTATTTAAGTTTGGAATAAAGGAGGAATTATTGTTTTCTCCGGAAACAAAGCTGTCCCAAGAAGAACAGTTCTTAACATCCCTCTTTGTACAAGATCCATGAGAAATTATCCTATCGGATTCACAAACAATTACCTTCGAGTCACTAAAACCGCATGAATAAAGCTCACTCCACTTGCTGTCTAGTGTCTTTAATTTTTTTGTTGTTAGAATTTTAAATAAGGCATAATCATTTGAATTCTCATTATTTTTATTTTTTAGAGAGATAAAATTATAATAATTCTTACTTAAATTCTCGGTAGTTTTGCTTCCGTATAATTCTTCAGTCAGATTAATTGTGCAATCAGCGTAATCAGCCTTTGCTCTTTTTTGAAAAAATAGAAGACAAAATAAAGTAGATAAAAGTAGTACAGAGATAATACGTCTCTTAGAAGAAATCTCTTCTTCAAGCTTTATAAAAGTATATTCATTATTACTCATGATCATATTCTTTTATTTTTACTAAATAGTCTTCTACTTGCGCCCTAGTTTTTAACTAGGATTCAATTAAATATCTTTCCACCTAATAGGTTTTTTATCTTCATCTAGGATAATATCATTGGATTTTAGATATTTAGCAGATAAGTATTTTTTATTCTCACCCACAAACATAACAGGCTCTACCTCTTTATCCTTGTATATTTTCTTGTTTAGGTTTTCACCTCTGTTCTTCGGGTTATTTTTACTTCCCATTTGTTTTTCAACTTAGTTTATAAAATAATAACTCTTATAGGCTATATTAAACTTTCAACTTTTCAACAGCTGGTAACTCTCCTTTTTCTAACCATTTTAAAAAAGCTCCACCAGCAGTAGAAACATATGTAAAATCAGATACAACCTTGGCTCCATTTAAGGCGGCTAAAATATCTCCACCACCAGCCACAGATTTTATCTTAGAAGCTTGGGTCATTTTACCTATAACTCTTGCGAGATCATTTGTACCTTGGTCAAATGGTTTTATTTCGTAAATACCAATTGGACCATTCCAGATAACAACTTTGCATCTGTTAAGTTTATCTTGTATTTGTTGAATTGTCTTATCTCCAACATCTACTATTATATCATCGTCCTTAACAGACTTTAAATCCACAACACGTCTTGGTTGGTTTTCCGCTATTTCTTTGGTAACAGCAACATCTACAGGTAGAATAACTTCACAATTATTTTGTTTAGCTTCATCTAATAAAGCTAAAGCCTCTCCTGTTAGGTCATCTTCTCTCAAAGACTTACCAACCATATATCCATTAGCTAACAAGAAGGTATTTGCCATGGCACCGCCAACCACAACATAATCAACCTTAGAAACCAAGGCTTTTAATAAACTCAATTTAGTAGAAATCTTGGAACCACCAACTATAACCATTACAGGTCTTTCTGGTTTTGAAACCAAGTTTGTTAAATTATCCAATTCTTCCTCAAGAGTAAAACCAGCATATGCAGGCAACAACTTTGGCATACCCACCATGGAAGCATGTTTTCTATGGCATGTAGAAAAGGCATCATTAACGTATATATCAGCTAGACTGGATAATTCCTTGGCAAAATTTTCATCATTCCCCTCTTCCCCTGCATGAAATCTTAAATTTTCCAATAAGATTACTTCTCCAAAATTTGTCTGGGCTATATCCTTCTTGGTTTGTTCACCTATACAATCTGACGAATAATGAAACTTTACCTTTGGCAAAAGTTCCTTAAGTCTTTCTAAAACTATTTTTAAAGAAAACTCTTCTTGAAATCCTTGACCAGCAGCCTTACCTAAATGACTTGCTAGTACAACTTTGGCGTTATTCTTAACTAAAAACTCTATAGTAGGTATAGTAGCTTTTACTCTAGTATCATCAATAATCTTTCCGTTTTTTATAGAAACATTCATATCAGCTCTCAAAAAAACGACTTTTTTATTAACATTACAGTCCCTGATTTTTTTAAACATGTTTGTAGTATTTGTTAATTATGATATTAAAGTCTTTCTAGTAGGTTAGAATAAGAAAATTGATTTGCAAGCTACTTACATTAAGATCTCTGTAATTTTTCTATTATTTATAGTAATTTTTCTATCAAACGAATCACACAAGTCTTGGTTGTGTGTTACCATTAACAAACTTAGATTATAGCGCTTCACTAAAAGTGATAATATATTTAGAATTTTTATACCATTATCCTTGTCCAAATTACCAGTAGGTTCATCAGCTAGAATCAAATCTGGCTTAGCGATTATGGCACGAGCAATAGCTACTCTTTGTTTCTCTCCACCAGACAAGGCATATGGTTTAACATCTATTTTATCACCTAACCCCATCTCTTCTAATTGCTTTTTAGCAAGTATATAAGCCTTGTCTCTAGAAAGGTTTTGTATAAGTAATGGCATCATTACATTTTCTAAGGAAGTAAAGTCTGTAAATAAGTGGTGTGCTTGGTATACAAAACCTAAATTAAGCCGTCGAATTTTTGTCCTTTCCTTGTCATTTAGCTGACTAGTTGGGACACCATTAATAATAACTTCCCCGGAATCTGGTTTATCTAGTAAACCACATATCTGTAATAAAGTACTTTTACCAGAACCAGATGGGCCAATAAAAGACACAAGTTCGCCCTTTTTTATAGAAAAACACGAATTCTCTAAAACAACCAATTTATTGCCACTTGGTTCTATATAGGTTTTTGTAATATTTTTACACTCTAATACTACTGTACTGGATCCCATTCTTTAGCATTAGCTCTATTAAACTCAATATCTTTTTCATTAGCCTCGGCATCTGTTAAGATATCACCGTTATCTACAATAACTTGACACACTCCACAATCTATACACTCATTCGGATCTATAACAAATTCACCTTGTAAGCTTTTTCTAAAACAGTTAACCGGACAAGTCATGCCGGCTTCCTCGAGATTTGGACCTTTTTTATTAACAACTACTCTTGGCATTATTATTTATTTTTATTGTTATTAGTTATATAAAGTTTTATTACTTATCCTATTTAAGTTTTACAGTTACGGGCATACCCTGTTTTAAATAGTCATCAGCATCTTCAACAACAATACGAAGTCTGTATACTAGATCTGTCCTTAAAGAACTAGTTTCTATATTTTTTGGAGTAAATTCAGCTACTGGCGAGATAAAACCAATTTTACCTTTATATGTCTTATCTGTAGAATCTGTAAGTATTGTTACCTTATCACCTAGTTTAATCTTACCCAATTGCGTTTCCTGTATATATGTTCTAACCCACATTGATTCATTTAAGGACAAAGTATAAACGGGCGTACCAGAACCAATAATCGCACCAATTTCTTGTATTTTCGTAAGTACTACACCATTGCTTGGCGCTATAAGTCTACTGTCGTTTAATGTAGTATTAGCCTGATCCAAGCCAGCTTTTGCAAAATCTAGATTCGCTTTAGCAGCTTTCTTTTTTAGAGATAAATTATCACACTCTTGTTTAGCTATTAACTTACGTTGGCAAAGCTCAAGGTTTCTATTATAAAGTAGGTTTGCATTATCATAAGTAACCTCGGCCTGAGCTAATTGAGCCTTAGCTTGATTTAGCTGATTTACATATACTTCATCATCAAGTATAGCCAAAAGGTCACCTTTTTTAATTATATCTCCTTCATCAGCCTTCATTTCCTTAAGCTTACCAGCAATTCTAAAGCCAAGATTAACTTGTCTAATATCTACATTTCCATATAAAATAGACTTATGCTTGTCTTTGCTCTTAGCAAATAAAAAAGCTCCAATTGTAACTAAAACTATGATTATTCCAAATAATGTTTTTTTGTTCATTTTAATACCTAATTTAAATTAGTGCCTGTTGCTTTATACAATACAATAACATCCATAATCATTTGCATATTTGATGCAATGCACTTGATTTTATAGTCAATTACTTTTTGTCGAAGTTCTTTCAATTCAACAAAAGAAATTAATCCATTTTTATATCTTACCTCGTTACTATTATAGTTCTCTAATTCTCTGGTATATCCATCAAGAGTATTTCTATATATTTTGTAATCGAGATCAATGGCATTTAAAACATCATTAATCTCTTTTATAGCATTTAAACTTGTTTTTTTATACGATTCTACTATTTGCTCATATTTGTTTTTTATAATCTCTAAATTTATTTTCTTTCTACCACCAACAAACAAATCTTGACCAACGTTTAGTATTAGCTGAGTAATTGCATTACTAATATTAAAAAAACCAGACCTATAATTATTAAAAATTAAACCACCCTGAAGATTTATACTTGGCAAAAACTCCTTTCTGGCTACATCAATATTTATTTCTGCCTCTTCCAAGGCTTTTTCTATAGCTAGAACATCTGGTCTAGAAAAGATCGCGTCTGATTTTAGATTTAAAGGCCTTTCAAATTGTGGATTCCAATAATCATATTTATTTCTTTCAAGACTCAAAGCATTATCCGGGTCTCTACCTAAAAGCACAGAAAGTTGGGTTAAAATATACAATCTATCTCTTTTGGTTTCGAGTAAATTATTTTCTAATTCTCTCAATTTTATATAATCAGCATTGATATCTACTTCTGAAAGTAAATTGTGTTTGTGTTTATCATATTTGATCTCGATAATATCTCTGTTGATTGCAATTAGTTCCTCTAGGAGCTCTATAATCTTATCTAGTTTAACTGCATTAAAATACAAACTACTAACATCTGAAACCAGACTAATGTAAATATTAGTCGTTTCAAATTCTAAACTTTCTAGATGTTTTTTTAGGGCTTTTGTTTTATTTCTTTTTTTTGCAAACAGATCAAGTTCATAACTTACCGTAATAGGTAAGGTCATTGTATTCTTTTTTAAAACAAGAGGATTGTTGTGGTTTTTTTGCGCCTCAAGACCAAGATGAATACTTGGTAGCTCGCTACCAAAAGACATTTTTACACTCTTTCTAAATTCATCTATTCGTAAGCCAGCAAGTTTTAAATCACTATTATTTTTTAAAGCTTCTAAAATATATACGTTTAAAATAGGATCATTAAATCGAAACCACCATGTATAATTTATACGGTTTAATTTATCTTCTAAATCATCAAGTTTATTTACTTGTTTAGCTTTAGCACTAAGACACGGACTTGCTTGAAATATAAATACAAAAAATACTATAGCATTAATTAAATAATTTTTCATTGCTAATACAAAATTAATATAACAATACCGTTTTACTTACTGTACATTTAGTTTTTATAAATTCAATATTTTGTGTACTATCTAAAAGTATATGGTTTTATTGTATAATAATTAAACAGGTGTTTAAAAGATCCTTTATATCAGAATTCTATATAGATTGACAATTTTTTGTTGGTAGTTTTTAATTTAAAGTACGCAATACAATATAATTTAAGAAGATGAAAGAAATAATAGTTAAAAACTATAAAGACAGAGAAGGTCAAAATTATTCAGGAACAAACAACTACTTTAAAGTAAAACCAATTATAAAAGATACAGATAAATGTTCGGCAAATTTCGTTGAAGTTGATCCAGGATGTCACGCATATTCTTATCACTATCACGAAGAAAACGAGGAAATATTTTATATTATCAGCGGAAAAGCACGTGTTAAGGCTGTTGATAAGGAAATAGATTTAGAGGAAGGAGATGTAATATGTTTCCCAAGAGGGAAGGCTGGAGCACATGTTATATACAACCTATCTAAAACGGAAAAGTTAATTTATTTGGATGTTGGTAGTGCAAACAAACCCGACATTATTCACTTCCGAGAAAATGGCGCCGGTATGGTTATTACAAAAGAAAAGGTATATAATTTTAAAGATTCGGAAGATATCTAAAGAATTTTATTATAATCGCCACCAGTGGTTTGCTGTAAAGTCTTTGACTAAATCCAATCTTTCTCCAAGGTGTGGTGTAATAAGGTGTAGACTTGTGTCCCTAAGAGATTCTTCCAAAATATCAATGGATTCTGTCCATTTATGATAACCAAGATCATAAGCTCCCTAATGTACTGGTAGGATCTTTTTTGTTTTTAAGTCTTCAGCGAGATTTTTAACCTGTTCAGGAAACATATGTATACTAGCCCATCTTGGATTCCAGGCATCTATTTCTACAGCTAAAAGATCAAAAGGCCCATATTTTTGTCCAATCTCCTTATGATGTGTACCATAACCACCATCTCCTGTCCAAAATATTTTATAATCATTACTTTGTATTACGTAGGAATTCCATAATGTTAAATCACTATCACCAAAACCCCTCCCAGAAAAGTGTATTGCTGGAGTGGCTATAATTTTAATACTACCATCTTCAAAGGAATCATGCCAACCAAGTTCATGGATATTACTTTCTGGAACCCCCCAAGCAAGTAAAGTAGCCTTTAAACCAAGAGGAACTATAAAATTAGTATTTTTTAGGTATTTTATTGTTTTATATTCTAGATGATCATAGTGATTGTGCGTTATAACAATATAATCAAAATATGGTAAATCTTTTCTTTTAATTGGAGCTTTTTGAAATCTTCTTACAGTAAATGGTATAGGCGAGGCATTGTTTAAAACTAGATCAATACCTATACGCTTATTTTTTAATTCTAGTATTGAAGAAGAGTGACCCAACCAATAAAAGATTTTATCTTTTGGTTTGGTTAAAAAATCCTTTTTAATAAGGTCATATTGCTTGATTTTTCTTATTGGTTTATTTGGTGAACCCAATAATAATTTTAAAAAACTAAAATCTTTTTGAGTTTTGATGTATGGAACATGAGTATAAATATTAACAAATTTTCCATCTTTAAAATAAGGTAATTTAGTAAAAGATGTTAAATCTTTGTCGCTTGGGCTCTTGCCTATGTTCTTGAACACAAAATAAATACAGCAACCACAGATTGTACACAAAATTACTAAAAAAACTATAAGCTTACACATCCTATCTAAATTAGCCTTTTAAAACAACTGCTTGCTAGCGGTTTTATTAAAAATGTAATAAATACAAAAATAAATAAAGACCTTTCGGTCTTTATTTAAGCAAATAAAAAATTAATTTTTTATTGTAATATATCTCTAATTACAACTCTCATGATAACTGAAGTGCCACTAGATAGATTTTCAGATGTGGTATCGCAGTCTGTATCTCCGGTGTCACATGTCTGCTGCATAAGCCCTTTAAGCTTGCTAGTAGTAGTAGCACAATAAATCTCCATAGTACCAGCTTCTGAATACTTACCGGCAAATTGACTACATATAGCATAATCCAAAGCAGGAGTAGTCTTACTAGAAGCAGACGCAAGATCAAAAGCCATAACACTACTGTCCCCTACATAATACCATGCATTACCTGTTACCTTAGAGGTTAAACCAGCTTCAACATTATCATCTGCTGTCAAAGAACCTTCTAGATAACCACTATTAGACAAGTGATACATAGAAATCTTTTCATTTTTTAATTTATCTGCTGTCGCTGCTGCCGTATAATCCGAAATGTCATAGGTATCCGTGTAATTTCTTGTAGCAATCTTAATAGTTTCTAGTTCGCTCTTTATAACCGCTAATTTAGCACTATTAATTAAAGCTTTACCACTTATAACTGCTGCTATAAGAAGACCTATAATAATTAAAACTATAGAAAGCTCTACTAATGAAAAACCTTTATTTGCCCTTTTTTGTAGTTTCATTTTAAAATGAAATTAATTTAACTTGAGAAGGATGGTATATATGGTTTTTAAAAAAGCAACATAAAAAGATCGCATTAAATCAACATTTTTACCACAAATAAAATACCTTCTTGTATTTTAGCTAAACAAACCACCTTCTGATTATATCTGGTTTGATATATGCCATTGGCTTTACTTTTATATATATGAATACCATTTTTAACTTTATTAAACTCGACTTCATTTAGTTCTACAGCTTCAAGCTGTAGTATCTGTTCTAGAGAATATATTTTTTCTGCAACATCTATTTCATGAAAATCTTCCAAAGATATTGCATCTTCAACAGTAAATATACCCAGCTTTGTACGCTCTAATTTTGTAACAAAACCTAAAGTATTTAATTTAAGGGCCAGATCTTCTGCTAAACTTCTAATATAACAGCCTCTGCCACATATAACGGTAAATCTAGCCGTATTATTATTAATAAAACCATTATAATTTATAGATTCTATAACAATGCTTCTTGGTTTCATATCTGGATTAAACCCCTGACGCATCAAATCACATGCTCTTTTTCCATTAATTTTTAAGGCCGAATATTTCGGTGGTGTCTGTTGGATTGTTCCAATAAAATACGGTAGTGCTTCTAGGATTGTATTTTGATCTGGTATTGTATTGCTTTCCGCAATAATTCGTCCATCTTTATCCCCGGTGTCTGTTTGTTGTCCAAAACTTAAGTCAAATACGTATGTTTTTTTATGATCCATAACGTATTCAACTGTCTTGGTTGCTTTATTCAAGCAAATTGGCAGCACTCCAGAAGCAAAAGGATCTAGGGTGCCTCCATGGCCTATTTTGTGTGGATGCAGTATATGTTTAAGTTTAGATACAACGTTATTTGAAGTAATACCAGCTGGTTTATAGACGTTTAACCAGCCATTAATTTCCATCATTAAACTCTAATT
Organism: uncultured Rhizobiaceae bacterium; assembly: GCA_964484785.1. Classification (GTDB taxonomy): domain Bacteria; phylum Pseudomonadota; class Alphaproteobacteria; order Rickettsiales; family UBA1997; genus CAZAFD01. The sequence goes on from CAZAFD010000002.1 coordinate 37,577, forward strand.
TTTTAATTTCTTGATCAATAATTTTATTAACTCTTTCTGCTTTTTCATTAAAAATGTCAAGATAAAACCTTATTTCTGGAATGTATCTTAGCTTCATATTTTGCGCAATAAGATTTTTAATTTGTTTAATAAAACCTATAGAATTAAATTCTTTTAGTAGTTCTGTTTTTTTAGTCTCGCTAACTCCAAAAGAATCTAATAAAATCTTAGCATTTTTAAAATCTTTACTTAAATCCACAGTTAAAACATTAACAAAAACAGGTTTGTTTTTTAAGGTAAAACTACTTTTAGAAAAAATTTCATTTAAGACTCTTTGAATTTTTTTTTCTGTCATAATCCATAAATTAGACTTACTATCTTTTTTGACTAAATTTATCTTGTTTTGTTTTTTCATAATTCAAACCTTGATTTTATAGTATTTACTGTTTGATTCAATAAAATCAGCTATTTGATGAATTTTAAGTTTGGACTTTATGTTATATATTATTGTATCTACCGCCCTACTTTCATCATAACCACATAGTTGTTTTAGCAACAAATTCTTATCAACTTGATCATTGTTAAACAAAATCTCTAAAACCTTACATTCTTTTTCTGTTAGGTTTAGTGTTGTAGTATTATCAATAACTAAGCATTCTTTGTTTAAATTTAAAACCAAGTTACCTTTAGACAAAACAAACTTATTACAATACTCAATATAAGTGTTTATATGGCTTTTTAAGGTGTTTAATTTAAAAGGGGGTTTTAAATTTATAACTTCATCAACTTGATAATTGGCAATATTTATTGTTAGAGTACAAATTTTGTTTATTTTATCTATAACCTTATTCAATTCATTTTTTTGAACTTGATCAAAAATAAATATGTTAAAACCATTAAGTAAAAAGTCTTCTATTTTATCTATTACAACAACTTCTTGGTTGGTCTCTTGGTTTAGAAAACTAGCTAAAAAGTTATCTTGAGACACGAGAAGACTTTTCATAAAAACTTTATTTATTCTTTTTTGTCAAAGACGACAAAATAAAAAATAGTTTTCTTTCCTCCATTTTAGGTTCTACATCAAGTTTAGATATATCGCTTAATTGCTCTATAATTTTGTCTGTTATTTCTTTTGATAAGCCCGAAAATATAATCTCTCTACCTTTAAATTTAAAAGTAAATTTAACTTTATTTCCGTTTTCTAAAAATTTTCTAGCCTGTTTTACTTTTGTATCAAAATCACCCTGTCCTATGTTTAAAGACATTTTAATTTCTTTTAGTTCCATTGTTTTTTGCTTTTTTTTGGAATCGTTCAATTTTTTCTGATTTTGATATCTTATTTTTCCATAATCTCCAATCTTACATACAGGTGGAATAGCGTCTGCTGACACTTGAATTAAATCTAATTCGCTTTCGCTAGCCTTTTCTAGGGCCTCAGCTATTGGCACAATTCCTAATACCTGTCCGTCTTGATCAATCAATCTGACTGTTCTTGCTTTTATTTCTGCGTTTATTTTTAGTTCGTTTATCAATTTGAAAAATTAGTTATTACTAAATAAATAGTGTTTTCCTTTATTTAAAAGCATTTTCTTTAGATTTCAATAAAAAATTAAAAGTCTTAGCTAATAACCTTATTATATTTTAGTTATTTTTAGTAAATAGAACCTGTTAATATGTTAATAAAAAGTTATTAACAGATTTATTAACAATAATTTAATAAAAGATAAAGCTTTAAATAAAAAGACTTTTACAATGTTATTAACAATTTGTTAATAAAAAATAAAAAGTTATTAACATGTTAATAACTAGAAAAAAGGATTGTTAATAAAGCTGCTTAATTTGTTAATAAATATTTTTTAACAAAGTTTTTAACAGGGTTATTAACAAGGTTATAAACATGGATATTAACATGTTGTGTTTGTGAAATGCACTATAAAATAAGAAACATTGAAATTTATATTTGAGTACGTAAAATCCCGGTGTTAATAAAAATATGTAAAAATGTTTATTAGATTTTTAGAAGGATTTATTACTGTTTTTCCTTTTGTTTCTATAAATGAAAAGTTAATTAGTTATTTTCCGCATGAAATATATAAGAACGATTGGAAAATTATAGGTAATACGTTAAAAACAATTTTAAGAAACAATAAAGAACATAGAAATGACAAGTAACACGAACGGACAAGAAAAATTAGAGGCATTTTTACCTCCTGTAGAATTATTGCATAAATACGAAGAATTAGGAATGGGAGGAGATTTAATAGGGCTGATAAAAAAGGAACAAGCACATAGACATCAGTTACAAAAAAAATATTTAATGTGTTATAGATTTGGCCAAATACTGAGCTTCTTTTTGATAGCTCTAGTAAGTTGTGGAATATATAATTTATTTGTAAATGAACTTAAAATAGAGGCTTATATATCAATGGTTGCCCTAATTGCCACAATGTTTGGTGTTTTGTTTATTATTAGAAAAGATAAAGCAGGTCTAGCCAAAATTAAACAAGTAGCATCTTTGAAGAAAAACAATACTATAGCACAAAGATTTTCTAGCGGTGGTAGAAAAAATTTTTATAGAAATAGTAAATAGAAAATGCTAAATAATGAGATTATAGAAGCAGCTAATTTGTCAATAAAAATAGAAATGAAGGCTTTGCAAAGCCTTCTGGATAACTCTACTAATCAAAGTTTTTGTGAACTAATCAATTTAATTCTTAACACCAAGGGAAAGGTATGTTTTAGTGCTGTTGGTAAGCCGGGATATATAGCACATAAATGTGCTGCTACTTTCGCTTCCACGGGAACCCCGTCTTTCTATCTTCATCCAACAGAAGCAAGCCATGGTGACCTTGGTATGATAGACAAGAAAGATTTGGTGATTCTATTATCAAATTCAGGGTCTTCTAACGAATTAAGAGACATAATTTTATATTGTAAACGTAACGGTATTACTCTTGTTACAATAACAAGAAATAAAGATTCATTTGTTTCTCAGGCTGGTGATTTATCAATAGTTTTAGAAAATGTTGAACAAACTAATCCTGTTAATTCACCAACTAGTGACATTATAATGTTTTTGGCTTATCTAGATGCGGTGGCTACTGTTTTAATAAAAGCCAAAGGTTTTAATCAAGATAATTTTAAAAAATTTCATCCTGGTGGAAAGCTTGGTGCCAACCTTATTAAGGTTGATGAAATAATGCATGTAGACAATCTTCCGTTGGTTTATGAAACCACAGATATGAGAGAAGCTTTAGACGAGATGATTTTTAAAAATTTAGGCTGTGTTGGTGTTCTTGATACAAATTCAAAAAAATTAATAGGAATTATTACAGATGGTGATTTAAAACGCCTTCTCAAGAGGGGTATAGGTTTTATGGAAGGTCAAGTAAAAGATGCAATGACCTTGTCACCAAGGGTTGTAAAACTTGGAGCCTTGGCTGTTGAAGCTGCTTCTATTATGAGTAATAAAGGTAAGTATGTACAGGTTTTGTTTGTGGTAGATGATGAATCACATGTTGTTGGATTCTTACATGTACAAGATCTTTTTAAAGCAAAAATTATTTAGAATAAATGTTCAATTTTTTTACAAAACAAGATAAAGATAAGGTAAAATCCAGCAAGATTGCTACAGGATTGAATGCTATTTTTAATAGCAAGAAACTAGATGAGGAAATGTTAGATAAGTTAGAAGACTTATTATTGTCTAGTGATATTAGTGTTAGTATAGTTAGTGATATTATAAGGTTCTTAAAAAATAATCGATTTGATAAGGAAGTTAAATTATCAGATATAAAGGAAATTATTTATAATAAATTGGCTAGTATTTTTGCGGATTTGCCTAGTTCGAACCTGTTTAACTTTAGCGAAAAACCCTATGTGTTGGTATTTTTTGGCGTTAATGGATCGGGCAAAACTACACTTATAGGTAAATTAGCCAATAAATTTAAGCTTGATGGTAAAAAAACTTTAGTGGCAGCTTGTGATACCTTTAGAGCTGGGGCTAGCGATCAATTAAGGGTTTGGACAGAAAGAAGTGGGGTTGATATAGTTTTGCCAGAACGAGAGTTTCAAGATCCGGCTTCTTTAGCTTTTCAGGCATGTGAAAAAGCCCGTAAGGAAAACTATGATGTACTGTTAATAGACACAGCTGGTAGGCTCCAAAGTAATACTAATTTAATGAATCAGCTAACAAAACTAGATAATATTTTAACCAAACTTGATAAAGGTAGGCATAAAAACTTTTTAGTTTTAGACGCCACTATAGGCCAAAATTCAAATACACAAATTGAGATGTTTAGTGGTGCTGTAAAAATTGATGAAATTATTATTAATAAAATGGATGGTACAGCCAAGGGTGGGGCCTTGGTTTCGATTACAGATAAGTTTAAAAAACCAATAGCATGTGTTGGTGCTGGTGAAAACATAGAAGATATTTATACTTTTGATTATAAGAATTTCTTAAAAAGTTTATTAGATTTATAATGTCAGAAACATATAAAATAGTCGCTCAAAACAAGAGGGCTAGATACGAATATTTTATTGAAGATGAGTATGAGGCTGGCTTGGTACTTTTGGGTTCCGAGATAAAATCTTTACGTGGTGGCAAGGCCAATATACAAGATGCTTTTGTAGAATTTTCTAAAGATGGACAGTTATATTTAATCAATTCTTACATAGCTCCTTATAAGATGGCTATTTTATTTAATCACGAACCATTAAGAAAAAGAAAATTACTTTTACATTCTAGACAAATTAAAAAGATTATAGGTAAAATCAAGACCAAAGGAATAACTGTTGTTCCTTTAGTCTTATATTTTAATAATAAAAATATAGCTAAAATTAAAATAGCCGTAGCTAAGGGTAAAAAACTATACGACAAGAGACAAACTCTTAAAGAGAGAGATCAAAAAAGGAACGAGCAAAGGTTATTAAAAGATAGTAATTATTAAAAAAGTTTTATGGCAGATTCTTTTGAGGAATTAATAGCAATAGAGGAAGGCAAGGGGTTTTCTAAAGAGGAGTTTTTTTTATATGTTAATTTATTTCTTTTTCTGAAGTTTGCTGAGCATCTTGATACCTTAAAGGGAGAAAAAATTAAAAGGATAAAATATTACTTCTCCAATGCTTTTGATATTTTATACAACAGTTCATTTAAGACAGATTTTTTAGAGACTTTAATAGACTTTTCTAATTTTAAGAACAATATCTTGATAGAAGCAATGTTTAATTCTCTAAACATTAGTCCTTCTTATTTAGATGATGTTGATTCTAGAAAGAGAGTGGTTTTTATTATAATGATTGCAGTTTTATTTGCTTTAAATGGATATCGCGAAATTGTAAGATTATTACGTAAACCACTTAGTTTTGCACCCAACCTGGAAAGCAAGATTAAGAGATTGGCCGAATCTGATTGTTCTGCTTTTTTACAAGAACTTAATGCTGGTCATTTTAATCGCATCATTCAAGATAAACAGGGTAATTATATTAGTGTTTGTGAAAAGATGGTTAGGTCTGCTTTAGAAAAGTCTCAATATCATAACCATATTAAGCTCAGACAATTTATTCGATACGGCAATGATATAGATAATAATTATAAAAACTTAAAGAACTTGGATTTTATAATGGATTTTAGTCATTTAAGAAGAGTATATAGAGCACATATGAAGTCTGAACATCAGTTTCTTTATGAAAAAGCATTTTTCAGAGATCTTCCTAAATTTTTAGCTAATATAAGTCAGTACAATAAAAAGGATACTGCTCCAGCTATAAGTGAGAATTAAAACAAGTATTATTAATGTGACATATAGCTATAGCTAAAGCATCTGCTTCATCTTCAGTTTTGGTTGACGATAAGGGCAGTAAACATTTAATCATTGTTACTATTTGGTCTTTGTGAGCCTTGCCGATACCTGTTACTGCCTTTTTGACAGCGTTTGGTAGATATTCAAAAACATCCAAGTTATTCATTCCAGCAGCCAAAATAGCGGCTCCACGTGCATGACCCAATTTTAAAGAGGATACAGCGTTGTTATTCATAAAGGTTTGTTCTATTGCAAAAGACCTTGGTTTATAGGTCTTTATTATTGTGTCTATATTAGTATAGATGTTTTTTAATCTTAGTTCTATAGGTAGTTTTTGTTCAGTAAAAATAGTGCCACTATTTATATAAATTAGATTATTATTATCTAAACCAACTATCCCCCAACCGGTTTTGAGTAAACCAGGATCTATTCCTATAACTATTTTATTCAACATCTTTAATAGATTTTAGTAACATTTCATCTAGAGAAGTTTCGTCATCAATTTCTACTTCCTCTGTAGCATTTATTATTGATTCTTTGTCGTGATATAAATTATCGATGGTTTTATCACTATTAATTTTAAAGGCTTCAAATATTATATCATTTTTGTCTGAACTTAAGTTTGGCTTTTGTCCAGTCTTATTATCTATTTTTATAAATTCTATGTTTTCAGGAACTCGAAATGGTATGTCGGCCTTATCTTTTAAAATATTTTTCATAGCACTAACGAAAATTGGTAGAGCGGTTCTAGAACCTGTTTCTTCATCTCCTAGACTGATACTGTTATCATAACCAACATAAACTCCCATCACAAAATCTGGGGAAAATCCTATAAACCATGTGTCCTTATAATTATTGCTGGTGCCTGTTTTTCCACCAATTGTTTTACCTATAGCTTTAGCTCTCCAACCAGTACCGTTTTTAACAGCATCTTCCAAGATATAAATTATTTGGTAAGCGTTGGCTGGATCTATGATGCTTTTTCTCTTATCTTTTAGTTCTGGGATCAAGACTTTATCAATGTTCTCTTCTGTGACTATACAGAAAGGGCACTCCCTATTGTCCATTCTATAAATTATTTTGCCGTATTGATCTTGAATTTTTTCTATAAGATTTAGATCGATTTCTTTACCTCCATTGACCAATATAGCGTAGGCTCTGGTTAAATCTATTAGTTTTGTTTCTAAAGAACCTAGAACCATAGAATATAAAGCTTGCGGCTGTTTGTTTATATTTAATCGCCTTATCATTTCTGTAACTTTATTTAGACCAAGTTGGTCGGCTAATCTAACCGTTGCAACGTTGTGTGATTTTTTTAGTGCTGTCCTCAAGGTTATGGGGCCATAATACATATCAGCATAATAGTTGTGAGGAGTATATGGTGGTAAACCATATCCTTGATCTAGAGTAATTTCTTCATCTACTACTATGCTTGCTGGACTATATCCGTTTTCAAAGGCAGAAAGATATACAAAAGGCTTGATTGTAGAACCGATTTGTCTTGTGGCTTGAGTTACTCTGTTGAAGTTTGTTTCAGAGTCTATATAGCCACCTACCATACCCAAGATTCTACCAGTATGAGGATCTAACATAACAGCGCCGCCGTTTGTTACTGGTACTTGTCTTAATAAATATCCAGAGTTTTGGCTGGCTTTAACTAGAATTACATCTCCCAATCTTATATTCAGATCCTGTATTTTAGTAGCTACTTTTTTTTGTGCCTTGTCTTCCCGAGATATAGCCCAATTATTGGATTTAAAATCCAGATAGCTTGTTATATAATTTTTACCATTGATATTTACTGTAATATCATACAAATGTTGTGTTTTTGTATCTAGTAGACCAATTTTAGCACGATTATCTTTATTATTTATGTCTAATATTACGGCTTTTAGCCAGCCGTTTCTAATATAGCTATTTGTGTGGAAGGTTGCTAATTTTTCTGGCCAGGTATTTTCAAAATCTGTATCATCATATATATTACCTAGACTGCCACGATAACCATATCTTCTTTCATAAGCTTCTATCCCGTTTTTTAAAGCTTCTCGCATGGCTTCTTGTATATCTGGATCTAGTGTTGTTGTTATTACTAAACCTCCAGTTAAGAGAGTGTTTTCATCGGTAAGCTCGATTATTTTTTTTCTGGCGTCTTCAGTAAAAGAACCAGCTATAAAGTATTCAGAAGATTCTTTTTCTGAAACGTGTATCTCGGTTTTTATGGCTTTATCCATTTGGTCCTTTGTGATAAGGCCTTTTTCGTATAATCTTCCTATAACCCAATTTCTACGTTTTAATGCTCCGCTATAATTTACCTTTGGGTTAAGGTGTCCTGGTGCCTTGGGTAGGGCTGCCAGTAGAGCTACTTCTTCTATTTCAAGATCGTCTAACGACTTATTAAAGTAGTTTAATGCTCCGGCTGCTACACCATAGGCTCTAGCTCCTAAAAATATTTGATTTAGATATAGTTCTAGAACCTTATTTTTTGGTATAGCTCTAGTGATCTTAAGCGATAAAATTGCTTCTTTAATTTTTCTTTCAAGTGTCTTATCGTTAGTTAATAAAAAATTTTTTGCTACTTGTTGAGTAATTGTGGATCCTCCACGTATTTTACGTGAATCAAAATTAGATCTCGCATTATCTATGGCTGCAGATATGATTGATTTTATACTGATTCCAAAGTGATAATAAAAATCTGCGTCCTCAGCTACTATAAAAGCATCTTTTACTAATTTTGGAATATTATCAATCGGCACAAACAGTCTTTTTTCTTTGGCGTATTCTTTTAGTAAACGGCCATTATTGGTATAAAGTCTACTTGTTAAAATTGGATTGTAATTCTTTAGTTGTTCGATACTTGGTAATTTAGCGTTATAATAATTAAAAATGCATATTGAAACTAGTATGCCTGAAGCTGTACCAATTAAGAATAATGATGTTAAAAGACGTAAAAATTTTTTCATATTAAAATTTGGATCAGTATTTCCTCTCTAATAATAACAATAATTATAAATATTTTGTTAATATTGTTAAGATTTTCTTCTGTACTTCCTCTATATTTAGTTCAGTTACATTCAAGATCTTACATCGATTACTTTCTTCTTGAGATAAACGCTTAAATCCTTCTCTTACTCTTCTATGGTAATCTAATTCCATATCCTCAAATTTATTTTTAACACCCCGTTTATTGGCGCGTTTTAGTCCTTCTTCTATATCTAGATCTAAAATTAATGTTATATCTGGTTTAAAGTCATCTAATACTATTTTTCTTATAGTGTTAATCTTATCAATATCAAATTTATAGCCGTATCCTTGGTATGCCAAACTTGAATCAAAATACCTATCAGAAACAACAGTAATATTTTGTGAAAGTAATGGTTTTATTTTTTTAACTGTATGTACTCGTCTTGAAGCATACATCAAAAGGAGTTCTGTTATACCATCCCATTTGCCCACTCCACCATTAAATAGTAGAGATCTTATTTCTTCTGCCTCGTCGCAGCCTCCCGGTTCTCTTGTCCAAACGGCCTGTATACCTTTATTGTTTAAATAATCGACCAATAGTTTTGATTGAGTGCTTTTGCCAACTCCCTCTGGCCCCTCAAATGTGATAAACTTACCACGAAGTTTTTCTAAATTTTCCATTTTCAAATTATGTTTTTGCTAATTTATTTTGTCTAATAATAGATTTAGTTCTTTGGTATTATTATATTTTATTACTAACTGCCCTCCATCGTTTTCGGAATTGTTAGTAATTTTAAAGGAAAAGTTTTTCAACTTGTCCTTTAATACATCATGTATTTCTTGAGATATAGAATGTTTATTCTTTTTTATAACTTTTTTAGTTTTTACTAATTTTTCTACTTGGCGCACAGATAGATTATTTTCTAAAATATATTGAGCTAATTCTTCGGCGCGTGGGTTGCCTATTAATGGTCTTATATGACCATAATCCAATAAACCCTTATTCAAATAATCTAAAACTTTATCAGGTAGATTCAATACACGTAGTATATTTGCTATATAGCTTCGGCTCTTACCAATTTTTTCTGCCAACTGTGTCTGGGTAAAATTATAAAGATCTATTAAATTTTTGTAGGCTATGGCCTCTTCTATTGTATTTAAGTTAGATCTTTGGATATTCTCTATTATACTAAGATTAAAACTATTTTCATTATCTAGATTTTTTACTATTGCCTGAATTTTTTTGAATCCAAGAATTTTGCAGGCTCTATATCTTCTCTCTCCTGCAATGATCTCGTATTTGCCACTTTGATTTGTACTTGGTCTGACTATAATAGGTTGTAATAAGCCAAAGTTCTTTATAGATTGGGCTAAATCATCTAATTCTTCTTTGTTAAATTCTTTTCTTGGTTGTTTGGGGTTTGGATAGATTAAATCTATATCTAGTTCATTATCGAATTCTAGATTTTTTGTAGTATTTACAAATATTTTTCTTTCTCCTAGTAGGCTGGCTAATCCCTTGCCTAATCTGCTTGTATTATTCATTTTTTGCGTGATTTTTTGATAATTTCTTCCACTAGAGACATATAAGCTATTGAGCCAGAACAGTTCGAATCGTATAATATTGCTGGTATTCCATGCGATGCAGCTTCAGACAGTCTAATGTTTCTAGGAATTACTGTTTTATAAACCAAATCACCTAGACAATCTCTTACATCCTTTTCTATATTTTCTGTTAACTTGTTTCGCCTATCATACATAGTAAGAAGTATTCCATCAATTGTTAAGTGTTTATTAAAATTTTCTTTGATTCTTTCTATGCTATCTAGTAAATGAGCCAGCCCTTCTAGGGCAAAAAATTCACATTGCAGCGGAACTATAATTGAATCAGAAGCGCATAAGGCATTAATGGTTAACATACTCAATGATGGAGGACAATCAATTAAAATATAATCAAAATTTTCTTTTATATCTTTCAATTTATTTTTTAAAATATATTCCCTTTTATCAAAGCTACACAATTCAATTTCCGCGGCGGCTAGATCTAAATTTGATAATAATATGTTTAAATTAGGTATACGAGTTTTTGTAATTGCTGTATTTATATCTAAGTTATCTACAACTACTGTGTAGCTATTGTTTAATTCTTTGTTCATACTTTCAAATCCTAGGCCTGAGCTGCAATTACCTTGTGGATCAAAGTCTATTAAAAGTATTTTATAATTTATAGCAGCTAAAGTGCCGGCTAAGTTTATCGCCGTCGTTGTTTTACCAACGCCGCCCTTTTGGTTAACGATAGATATTACTTGCATTACAGTAAACAGCTTTTTTAAATTCGAAATAATTTCAGGTTAAAAGGTAAAGCAGAAATTTTATATTTGCAAGTTAATGTAACACTAGTGTTAAACGTGAAACATTATAGAGTTTTTGCTCTTTGTAAAGTGCCTTTTTCACTGTGCAAGTACTTATCAACATAACTATTTTTGTTTTTTTGGTCAAGACTATTTGTATTTTTTGCAATACTTGTTGTTTGTTGTTTTTTGATTCCCTGCTTATATGTTCTTAAAGTATCTACTGCGGTTTGTGCTATTGATAAACCTTGTTTGCTAGCATATACAACGAGTGATGTTTTTATGGCTGTGGTTAATGCTTTGGTGAGTACATTACAAAATAATCTGGTATCATTAAAGCTTGGTGTATAACTAGTTAATCTGCTGTTTCTAGTCTGAAGACTAGAAGTATATTGATTAGTTTTTTGTTGTCCTGGTTGTTGATGATTAGAAGGTGAAGATAAACTTGGTACAGAGGACTCTTCTATTATAGGTTTCGAGCGAAGAAGAGTTAAGTCCTTAATTGTTTGAATAGGTCTAAGAACAGCATTTTTAAGCCTGTCGGTTAACCGTGGCTTTGTAATATCAATAAGACCTTGCTCCTTGGCGGGTTTGGCACGTAATGTTTGTTGGGTTTTTAATTTATGTAAACTATTTAAAAATCGCTCAAAATTTCTATTAACCATTCTAGCCATATTAAGCACGCGGCCTAATCCAGATGTCTCCTGCAAAGATTGACCTCTATGAATTGGATTAATGTCGGCTCCCAAGGCAAATTGATGGATCCAATAAGATAAAGCACCTAATAATCCAGCTTTTTTTAATTTTGTTTTTTTATATTTTCTTTTATTTAATAAAAGCCTTAAATATTCAATAAAAGACTCCATATCAAAAAAACCTAAACTTATTAGATATTGTATTAAGTCTTCAAAGTTTTGTAATTCGTTAAAAACTGGTTGTAAAACTTCGTTTTGCTCAACTTTATTTGTTTGAATTGATTGCTGCAAACCACTAAAGATTTGGTCTATAAGGTTTTGATATTCATCTACCTTGTCTTGTGGTAGTATAAAGTTATTGCCAAATGGATTCTCAAATTGAACATTCATAATTATTATAAATAAATGTTGTTCTTTTTACAGAGAAAATAATGATAAAAACCAAGTAAAAATCAAGAAAAATTACAAAAGTTAATCAACTTGAAAAATAAATATTTGTATATATACTTACCCGTATAAGAAGCCGCCATAGCTCAGGGGTAGAGCAACACATTGGTAATGTGTAGGTCGGTGGTCCAATTCCACCTGGCGGCACCATTCACTGATTTCAGGTGTTCTAGTAGTTTGTCCAACGGTTTACTTATTGAAAAACAAAGATTTTTTCCATCGGTTTTGCAGCCTGATAAGATTAATCTCAAAATGTCTCTTTTTTGTGAAATAATCGGACTTTTTAAGGATTTTCCAACATTTGCAGCCA
>CAZAFD010000003.1:0-31590 GCA_964484785.1 uncultured Rhizobiaceae bacterium
GTATAACTATTAATACTTCACACGTTGAATACGAAACAGCTAAAAGACACTATGCTCACGTTGACTGTCCAGGACACGCAGACTACGTTAAGAACATGATTACAGGTGCTGCTCAGATGGATGGTGCTATCTTAGTTGTATCAGCAGCAGATGGTCCAATGCCTCAAACAAGAGAACACATACTATTAGCAAAACAAGTTGGTGTTCCATACATAGTTGTTTATTTGAACAAATGTGATATGGTTGATGATCCAGAGTTGTTAGAGCTTGTTGAGATGGAAGTAAGAGAATTGTTGACTTCATATGGTTTCCCTGGTGATGATACTCCAATAATAAAAGGTTCTGCTTTAAAGGCTCTTGATGGTACAGACGATGAATTAGGAAAGAAATCAGTATTAGCTTTGATGGAAGCTGTTGATGCTTACATACCTGATCCACAAAGACCAATAGATGGATCATTCTTAATGCCTATTGAGGACGTTTTCTCAATATCGGGAAGAGGTACAGTTGTAACTGGTAGAATAGAAAGAGGTACAATAAAAGTTGGAGAGGAAGTTGAAATAGTAGGTTTAAGACCAACTCAAAAGACTACGTGTACTGGTGTAGAAATGTTCAGAAAGTTACTAGACCAAGGACAAGCCGGTGATAACGTAGGTATTCTATTAAGAGGTACAAAGAGAGAAGAAGTAGAAAGAGGACAAATACTTTGTAAGCCAGGTACAGTTAAACCTCACACAAAATTTGAAACAGAAGTTTATATTTTGACAAAAGAAGAAGGTGGAAGACATACTCCATTCTTTAAAAACTACAGACCTCAATTCTATTTTAGAACAACAGACGTTACGGGTTCAGTAACTTTACCAGAAGGCACAGAAATGGTTATGCCAGGTGATAATGTTAGAATAACTGTTGAACTTATTTCCCCAATCGCTATGGAAGAAGGTTTAAGATTCGCTATTCGAGAAGGCGGACACACAGTTGGTGCTGGTGTTGTAAGTAAAATTATTGAATAAAAATCTTTGGCTACTCAAAAGGTAGCCAAGCAAATTTAGGGGTATAGCTCAGTGGTAGAGCAATGGTCTCCAAAACCATCGGTCGAGGGTTCAAGTCCTTCTGCCCCTGCCAAGAATATATTGTTATGAAGCTGATAAAATACTTGAAAGACGTTTTGAAAGAGTGGAAAATGATATCATTTCCCGATAGGAGGGACGTGGTATTGACTTCGATCAATATCGTAGTAATAATTTCTATTACAATATTTTTTGTATTTATTACGGATTTTTCAGTATCCAAGATTATAAAAATGTTATTAGGAATAAGGTAATGGACTATAAGTGGTATATAGTTAATGCTACCGCTGGTAGTGAAGTTCAGGTTTGTGCAGAGATTAATAAATTGGCACAGACAGACAGTGATATTAAAGAAGCTTTTATTCCTACAAAAAAAGCTTACAAGATCTTAAGAGGAAAAAAAGTTGAAACAGATTTGAAGTTGTTTCCGGCTTATGTTTTTGTAAATTTGATTTGTAATCATAACACACTAGGAAAAATCAGATCCATATCAAAAGTTAAAGGTTTTCTTGGACCAAAATTCAAACCAGATCCAATTTCAGATAGCGATGTTCATGCGCTAAAACAAAAAATGTTGAGTGCAGCCGCTGTAGAAGAAGATATCTACGAGATTGGAGATACTGTTAAAATTATCGATGGTCCTTTTGAGGGATTCGTTGGTAATGTAGAATGGTTAGATAAGGACAAAAAAATATTGAAGGTTTCTGTATCTATATTTGGTAGAGCTACCAGTGTTGATATAGACCGTTCAAAACTAGAAAGAGTTTAATTTATTAATTTTTTGAGAATAAGCAAATGGCTCCTAAAAAAGAGGTAATAGCAACGATTAAGTTGCAAGTTCCAGTTGGTAAAGCCAATCCAGCACCTCCTATTGGTCCAGCTCTAGGACAAAAGGGTGTTAATATTATGGAATTTTGCAAACAATTCAATGCTGTGAAATTTGACTATGAAATGGGTACTCCTATACCAGTAACCATTAGTGTTTATAAGGATAAAAGTTTTACTTTTACCACGAAGCAACCTCCAATGACATATTTGATTAAGGACGAAATTAAATTAAAGAGTGGTTCGAAAGCTCCAGGTAAAGATGTAGCAGGTAAAATCAATATGAAGCAATTAGAAAATGTGGCCAAGAAGAAGTTGTCTGATGTGAATACAAAAGAGCTAGAAGCATGTGTTCAGATGGCTAAGGGTAGTGCTTTATCTATGGGATTAGAAGTAATTGATGAATAGGGGGAGATAAAGTATGAAACAAGAGGAAAAAAATACTGTAGAAACATTGCCATTGGTTGCAGCTGTAGAGCGTGTTAAAGAAAATGCAAGCAAAAAACCAAGAAAATTTATTGAAACAGTTGATCTAGCTGCAAATCTAAATGTCGATGCTAAACAGTCTAATCAAAATGTTAGAGGAGCAGTAGAATTACCTGCTGGTTCTGGTAAAACTGTTCGAGTAGTAGTTTTTACTGATAACGAAGATACTCAAAAGCAGGCTCTAGCAGCCGGCGCCATCAAAGCTGGTTTAAATGATCTAATCTCAGAAATTGAAAATGGTTTCTTAGGATTTGATTATTGTATCGCTACTCCTGATGTCATGAAAAATCTTGGTAAGATCGCTAAGAAATTGGGTCCAAGAGGTTTAATGCCAAATCCTAAAAATGGGAATATTACCACAGATGTACTTGGTGTAATTAAACAAGTTTTGAAGGGTAAGGTTAACTTCAAAAATGATAGATATGGAATCGTACATATGAGGGTTGGTAAAATAAATTTCAGCTCCGAGGATTTAATATTAAATATTAAAGCTGTTGTAAATGCCATAAAAGATGCCAAACCGGAAGGTCTAAAAGGTAAATACATAAAGAGTATATATTTATCTACCACTATGGGTCCTTCTGTTGCTGTGGATATAGATAATTTGTAATAAAGGCAGAAGTAAAATGTTTAATGCAAAAAAAGTAGATTCTGTAAATCTAGCTAAAAAGATTCTTGAGAAGGACGCTATAATTATAGTGCAATATAAGGGTGTTACTTCGCAAGAGATGAATGACCTTAGAATTTCTCTAAAAGATAAAAATGCCAACATTAAGATTTTAAAAAATAATCTTGTAAAAAAAGCTATAGGCGATTCTGACTATGCTTTCCTAAAAGATTATCTCACAGAACAGGTGGCTATTTCATATGGAGAAGATGCTATAGCTTTAGCAAATATCTTGATAAATTGTGCAAAGGATAATGAAAAGTTAAAAATTCAAGCCGGCTGCTTGAATGGTAAAATTATTGATTTTGCTGCTATTGAAGCTTTAGCTAAATTAGGTTCTGTTGACGATGTAAGAGCTAGATTCGTTAGTGTATTAAAGGCTGCTGGATCAAAACTTGTAAGAGTTTTCGATGCATACTGTAAAAAACAAGCCTAGATTTTATTAAATTTAAATTAAAAGGTTAAAAAATGTCTGAGAAATTAGAAAAGATTTGTGAAGAATTATCCAGTTTGACTACTATAGAAATTGCAGACTTGTCAAAACTTCTAGAGGAAAAATGGGGTGTTAGTGCTGCTGCTGTTGTAGCTGCTGGCCCTGCAGCTGCTGGAGCCGCTGCTGTTGAAGAAAAAACAGATTTTACTGTAACTTTAGAGGCTGCTGGTGATAATAAAATCAACGTTATTAAAGAAATCAGAGCTATTACAGGTCTAGGTTTGAAAGAGGCTAAAGACCTAGTTGATGGAGCTCCAAAGGTTGTTAAAGAATCCGCTCCAAAGGCTGATGCAGAAGCAATAAAGGCAAAACTAGAAGCAGTAGGTGCGACAGTTAAATTATCTTAATTTTTAATTATTTAAGGTTTATTTTAAAAGCTCAACTTTTAAGTTGAGACTTTTTGCGTTATTGAGATATTTTTAATAAAAAAGGTACTATGGTGAAAGGTGTTGGACATTTTGATCATACAATGAGAAGAGGATTTACAGATCGAGAAGATGAGCAATATATTCCAGATCTCGTTTTTTTGCAGAAAGAATCTTTTAGCTCATTTATATGTTTAGACAATAATGATGATAAACGAAGGGAAAGTTCCAAGTTACAAGAGGTGTTCAAAGCCTTTTTTCCTATTCATGATAACAATAAGAATGCTATACTGGAATTTGTAAAGTATAGAGTTGGCGAGACTAGATATACTGCGAAAGAGTGTTTAGATTCTGGTAGGACTTACTGTATCCCATTGTATGCAAGTCTTAGATTAATAGTACTAGATAAGGACGAGGAGGATAGTAATAAAACTGAAATAAGAGCAATTAAAGATCAGGAAGTGTTCTTATGTGATGTACCATTGATGACAGATAGTGGAAGTTTTATCATAAATGGCGTAGAAAGAGTTGTGGTTTCTCAAATGAGAAGAGCACCAGGTGTCTTTTTTGATAGTGAAGATGCAAAACTCTTTAACGGTAAGAATTATACAGCTAAGATAATTCCATTATCAGGTTCTTGGATAGATTTTGAGTTTGATAGCAAGGATATTCTTTATTTTAGAATAGATAAAAAAAGAAAGTTGCCAGTAAGTTCTTTCTTCAAGATCTTAAAAATGAGCACCAGTGATGTACTAAAATATTTTTATAAAGATGCCAAGTTAATACTAAAACAAAATGATTGGGTGTCTAAGTTTAATTACGATGGTATTATTGGTAAAAACTTTGAATATGATATAGTTGATGCCAAGACAGCAGAGATTGTTATACCTAAAAATAGAAAAATAACCAAAAGGTTGGTATCTCAATTAAAAGATAAGGGTTTTGAAGAGTTTATAGTTAACAAGGAATATGTGAGTTCCTATGTTTTAGTAAATGACGTTATAGACAATACTACTGGAGAAGTTTTATATCCTACCGGCACTACCCTAGATGAAGACAAGTTAAACTTGCTCAAAACTATGCATATTAATGAGGTAGAAATAGTTAATCCAGAAAATTCTGAAATAGGTCCATATATTTTCAATACCATAGTAAGCGATAGAAATACAACCACAGAAAGTTCATTTATTGATTTATATAAATCCATAAAAATTGGCGAAGAACCATCATCTTTTGAAAGCGCTGAAAAGTTTATAAATAACATGCTTTTCTCAAATAAATACAACTTATCAGAAGTTGGAAGAATGAAGGCTAATTATAGACTTGGAATAGATGTACCATTAGATGTTGTGCACCTAACCAAAGAAGATATCTTATCTACAGTCAAGATTTTGTCTAAAATTAAACATAATGATGAGAAGACTGACGATATAGATAACCTTATGAACAGAAGACTAAGAGCTTCTGGAGAATTAATTGAAGCGCAATTCCGAAGTGGTATGGCTCGTCTTGAAAAAGGTATTATAGATAAGTTGAACATTACAGATCCAGAAACCGTGATGCCTCAGAACTTGATTAATTCAAAACCTTTGATAACAGCTTTAAGTGACTTTTTTGCTACATCACAGTTATCTCAATTTATGGACCAGACCAACCCATTATCTGAGATAGGTCATAAGAGAAGAATTTCTGCTTTAGGTCCTGGTGGTTTAACAAGAGATAGGGCTGGTTTTGAGGTGAGAGACGTACATCCTACTCATTACGGACGTCTATGTCCTTTAGAATCTCCAGATGGAGCAAATATTGGTCTTATTAACAGTCTGGCTTTATATGCAAGAATTAATAAATATGGCTTTATAGAAACTCCATATAGAAAAGTTAATAATGGTGTGGTTTCTAATGATATAGTGTATCTTTCTGCCATAGAAGAATCTGGTTTTGTGGTAGCTCAGTCTAATATTAGAATAGATGAGAACGGTAAGATATTAGATGATTTGATAGCCTGTAGAAAAGATGGCGAAACTTTAATGTTAGCTCCCGATAATGTAAACTTTATCGATATTTCACCAAAACAATTAATTTCAGTAGCAACAAATTTAGTGCCATTTATAGAGAATAATGACTCTAAAAGGTCAACCATGGGTGCAAACATGATGAAACAGGCTGTGCCTGTTATAAAAACAGAAGTACCTTTGGTTGGTACTGGTATGGAGAAGATAGTTGCTATGAATTCGACTTCTGCTTTACGATCAAAGGTAGCTGGTGTAGTGAAGTATGTAGATTCTCAAAAGATTGTTATGCAATATAATGATCCTAAGAAAAAGGCAATTCCACAGGTTTGTACTTATAAGTTAAATAAAAACATAAGGACTAACAGTGATACTATTATAAATCAGTATCCTATTGTGGACGAGGGGCAAGAAATTAGCGCTAATCAGATAATAGCTAATAGTCAAAGTATTACAGATGGGGAATTAGCCTTGGGTCGAAATGCCTTGATAGCTTTTTCTACTTGGGATGGATACAATTATGAAGATGCTGTATTAATCTCAGAAAGATTAGTGAGAGAAGATGCATTTACTTCTATTCATTTGGAAGAATTTGAAATTGATGCTCGTGATACAAGAATTGGTCCGGAGGAGATTACTAGAGATATTCCTAATGTAAGCGAAGAGGCTCTAAAAAAACTGGATGAAACTGGTATAATCTATATTGGCGCACATGTTAAAGCTGGAGATATATTAGTTGGTAAAACTACTCCAAAGAGTGAAGCACCTATGACCCCAGAAGAAAAACTCTTAAAAGTTATTTTTGGGGAAAAGTCCATGGATGTTAAAGATTCTTCTTTATATGTTCCACCTAGTGTTGTATCTGGTACAGTAGTTGATGTGAAGGTATATACTAGAAATGGTTTAGATAAAGACCAAAGAGCTGTTTATATAGATACTTGTAAAATTGAAGAACTAGCTAGAGATAAGAATAGGGAGATTTCTTTATTAAGAAAATCGCTTAGAGAGACCCTCAAGCCAATTTTATTAAATGAAGAGCTAGACAAGAATCTTACTAAAAAAGCTAAAAAGGGAGTTATTCTAGACGAGGAAACAATAGATGATATTCCAGACAGCTTATTCCATAAAGTACAAGTGGTTAATCCAGATAAAATTGAAACTATAGAAAAAATTGAAAAAGAGTTTAGAGATGTAGTCAATAAGATTGAAAAAAAGTTTGAGACAGATTCTGTTAAGGTCAAGGAAGGAGATGAATTACCACAGGGTACTTTGAAAAAAATAAAGATTATAATAGCTACAAAACAGAAGTTGCAAGCCGGTGATAAGATGTCGGCTAGACACGGTAACAAAGGTGTAATTTCTAGAGTATTACCTGTAGAAGATATGCCGTATATGGATGATGGTACACCTATTGATATATTATTAAGTCCTCTAGGTATTCCATCAAGAATGAATATAGGGCAGGTACTAGAAACTCACTTAGGTTGGGCTTCTGTTGAATTGGGTAAACAGATCGCTGGTCTGTTAGATTCTATAGACAGTAAAAAAGCTTTACATATCCGGGAAAAATTGTTGAGGATCTATACACGAAATAAAGAACAAGAGTATATCAAATCTCTTTCAGATGAGATGCTAATAGAATTTGCAGAGAAATTAAGAAAAGGAGTTCCATTTGCGACAGGTGCTTTTGACTGTATTAAGATAGATGAATTAGAAAGCATTATGGAAGAGGCTGGTATACCTAAGAGTGGACAAATTAAATTGATAGATGGTAGAACAGGCGAGTACTTTGATAGGCCTTCTACGGTTGGTTATATGTATATGTTAAAATTAAACCACCTTGTAGATAATAAGATTCACGCGCGTTCTATTGGTCCTTATAGTTTAATTACTCAACAGCCTCTAGGTGGTAAATCGCATTTTGGTGGACAGAGATTCGGAGAAATGGAATGTTGGGCTTTACAGGCATATGGTGCTGCACATACATTACAAGAAATGTTAACAGTGAAGTCTGATGATGTTGTTGGCAGGGTTAGAATTTATGAATCTATAATACAAGGCAATCAGAACTTTACATGTGGTTTACCTGAATCCTTTAATGTGATGGTTAAAGAAGTAAGGTCCTTAGGTTTAAACCTTGAGCTTATGAAAGAATAGTTTTTATGCTGTGTAGGCTATTTAGTTTATATAATTTAATTAAATAAAAAAAGTAAAAATATGGCTTTAGATAGTACTTCTTCTTATGGATTATTAAGTTCAATGAATCAAAATCTCGATAGTATGGATTTTGATGCGATTAAAATATCTATAGCTAGTCCTGAGAAGATTAGATCGTGGTCTTATGGCGAGGTAACGAAACCGGAGACCATAAATTATAGAACTTCTAAACCAGAAAGAGATGGTTTATTTTGTGCTAGAATTTTTGGACCGGTTAAGGATTATGAGTGTCTTTGTGGAAAGTATAAGAGGATTAAATACAAGGGTATTATTTGCGAGAAGTGTGGTGTTGAAGTAACTCAATCCAGAGTAAGAAGAGAAAGAATGGGCCATATTGAACTAGCATGTCCTGTGTCCCATATTTGGTTTTTAAAATCTTTACCTTCGCGTATAAGTACTATTCTAGATATAATGCCAAAGTATGTTGAAAAGGTACTATACTTTGAAGCGTATGTTGTTACTGATGCTAAAATGTCTCCATTAGAAAATGGACAATTCTTAACAGAGGATGAATACATATCCTTAAAGAATCAGTTTGGTGAGGATGCTTTCACAGCTGGCATGGGAGCAGAAGCTATCAGGAAACTTTTGGAAGACATCGATTTAAAGGCATTAAAAACTAAACTTAGAAAAGAAATTAAAGAAACTAAATCTGAAATTAAAAGATCAAAGATTTTGAAAAGATTGAAGTTGGTTGAAGCATTCTTGGAATCTGGAAATCTTCCAGAATGGATGATACTGACTGTTCTACCTGTTATACCACCAGATGTTAGACCTTTAGTCGCATTAGATGGCGGACACTTTGCTACTTCAGATTTAAATGAGTTATATAGAAGGGTTATAAATAGGAATAATCGTTTAAAAAGACTGCTTGAACTTGATGCTCCAGACATAATAATTCGTAACGAGAAACGTATGTTACAAGAGGCTGTTGATGCCTTATTGGATAATACAAGGAGCAGCAATGTAGTTAAATCAGCAAGTAAGCGACCTTTCAAATCCTTAAGCGACATGCTTAAAGGTAAGCAAGGTAGATTCCGACAAAACTTGCTTGGTAAGCGTGTAGACTACTCTGGTCGTTCTGTAATTGTGGTTGGACCTAACCTACAGTTACACCAATGCGGTATTCCAAAGAGAATGGCTTTAGAGTTATTTAAACCTTTTATATTCTCTAAACTTGAATTATATGGAATGTCTAATTCTATTAGAATGTCTAAGAAAATGGTTGAATCTGAGAAGCCAGAGGTCTGGGATATTCTAGCAGAAGTTATTAAAGAGCATCCGGTACTTTTGAACAGGGCTCCAACCTTACATAGATTAAGTATTCAAGCCTTTGAACCATTATTGGTTGAAGGTAATGCAATTCAGTTACATCCATTAGTTTGTAAGGCCTTCAATGCGGATTTTGATGGAGACCAGATGGCTGTACATGTACCATTATCTATAGAGTCTCAAGTAGAGGCTAGAGTATTAATGATGTCTACTAATAACATTCTAAATCCTCAAAATGGTAAACCAATTATTACACCTTCTATGGATATGATATTTGGTGTTTATTACCTAACAATGAACCCTAAAATAGATCAAAAACCTGATATTGCTATATCCGGTAACCAAGAACTCGAGTATGCTTTATTTAATAAGCGAATTGGTTTGCACGATAAGATCCTATATAGATATCAAATTACCAACGAAAATGGGGAACAAGAATATAAAAAGATAGAAACAACTCCTGGTAGGGTTAAAGTTTTTGATATATTCCCTGAGAGCTTCAGAAATAAATATGGCTTTAAATTCTTACAAGAGCCTATTACTAAAAAAAGCTTAGGTAAACTAGTAGATCTGATTTTTAAAGAGACAGATCAACAACAAACTGCAAAGTTTTGTGATGATTTTAAAGATTTAGGCTTCAAAGAAAGTACCTTTACTGGTTTATCTGTGGGCAAGGATGACTTGTTGGTTCCGGATAGTAAGTCCAAATTTGTTGAGGATGGTTTTGAAAGTATAAAGAAGGTTGATCATCAGTACCAAGAAGGTTTAATTACTGGCGGTGAAAGATATAATAAAATTATAGATATTTGGACAGCTTGCGCAAATGCTCTTAAGGCCGACATGTCAGCTGACATCTCCAGAGATAAAAATCCCTTAACAGCTAACGCCTTTTACTTGATGGCAGATTCTGGAGCAAGAGGATCTGAAACTCAGATGCAACAAATGTGTGCTATAAAGGGTTTGGTTGCTAAGCCTAACGGTGAGATTATAGAAACACCTATACTTTCCAACTTAAAAGAGGGCCTTTCTGTTCTTGAATACTTTATTTCTTCACACGGAGGTAGAAAAGGTACTGTAGATACATCATTAAAGACAGCTAATGCTGGTTACTTAACAAGAAGACTAGTTGATGTAGCTCAGGATTGTGTTGTGGTAGAGGAGGATTGCGGTACTACAGAAGGTGTAACTATGGAAGCTAGAATTGAAAATGGTAGAATAGTTGTTCCTTTGAGTGAGAAGATATTGGGTAGAGTTGTTATTAATGATGTTATTGACCCTAAGACACAAGAAGTCCTAGTTAAGAGTGGTACTATGCTTTTAGAGAAAGATTGCGATAGAATAGAGGAGGCTGACATTAAGCAAGTTTATGTTAGATCCATATTGTGTTGTCATAGTCATGAAGGTGTCTGCGCTAAGTGTTATGGTAGGGACTTAACCTCTAGAAAACTTGTTAGCGTTGGAGAACCTGTTGGTATAGTAGCGGCTCAGGCTGTTGGTGAGCCTGGTGCGCAATTAACTTTAAATACAAAACACTTAAGTGGTGCTATCTCTGGTTCGGGAATACAGTCTTCTATTTCTGCTATGTCAGATGGTATATTAAAAATTGCAAATCTTGAGGCATTAGTTGATAGGGATGGTAACCACATATGTTTAAGTAGAAATTGTGAATTACAACTCTTAAAAGATAAACAGGTACTTGGTAAGTACAAGATACCTTATGGTTCTAAACTATATCGCTTTGACGGAGATAAAGTTTTAAAGGGTGATTCCCTTGCAGAATGGGATCCATATAATATGCCGATTATTGCTCTAGAGTCAGGTATAGTAGAATACCAAGATCTTATAGAGAACGTTTCTTTAAAAGAAAGAATTGATGAAATGACAGGTATTTCTACCAAGGTTATTATAGATTGGAGAAAGAGTAATAATGGAAGGGGCTCCTTTAAACCTAGTCTATTGATCAGAAACGGTGATAATACCACTGAAAGTGAACTTTATATTGGAACGGTTTTAAATGTTGTTAATAACCAAGAAGTAGTTAAAGGTGATATTATAGCAAGAATGCCGCGAGAATCTTCTCGAGAAAAGGATATTACAAGCGGTTTACCTAGAGTATCTGAATTGTTTGAAGCTAGAAAACCTAAGAACTACTCTCTCATGAGTTATGTCGATGGAACTGTAAGATTTGATAAAGATTATAGAATTAAGAAAAAGATTACTATTGTCCCAGATGATCCTAATGAGGCTCCTGTAGAATATATGATTCCAAAGGGTAAATATCTCTTTGTAGGAGATGGCGATAAAATTAAACGCGGCGATGTTTTAATGGATGGCACACCAGCTCCGCATGATATTTTAAAGACCTTAGGTATAGAGCAATTTGCTAAGTATATGGTTGAAGAGGTACAAAAAGTTTATGAAACTCAGGGTATTAATATTAATGATAAACACATAGAAATTATCCTAAGTATGATGCTTAAAAAGGTAGAAGTGGTTAACCCAGGCGAAACTACTTTAATTCTTGGTGAACATCTAGATAAAGATGAGTTTGAGGAAATCAATAAAAAGGCTATAAGCGAGGGCTTACAGCCGGCAGTTGCAGAAAGCGTGTTATTAGGTATTACTCGAGCATCATTACAGACCAAGTCCTTTATATCAGCTGCATCTTTCCAAGAGACTACAAGGGTTTTAACAGATGCATCTATTTTAGGTAAAGTAGACAAACTAAGAGGTTTGAAAGAAAACGTGATAGTTGGTAAACTTATACCGGCAGGTACAGGTCTCTTATTAGAAAGGTTAAAAAAAGAAGCAAAATCTCATAAAGATATAGAGGTTCAAGAATAATATTTAGAGTGCCAAGGCACTCTATATTTTTTATATTTAGTTGATGGGGTAAAAATGTTAAAAAAAATAGCAGTAGTAGGCGCAACAGGTAATGTTGGACGACAATTTTTGTCTATCTTGGCCCAACGTAAATTTCCTGTGGAAGAGGTAGTCGCATTAGCATCTCGTAAATCTGTCGGTAAGGAGTTAAGTTATGGAGATAAGGTTTTAAAAGTTGGGCTTTTAGACGAATATGACTTTTCTGATACGCAAATAGCTTTGTTTTCCGCGGGAAGCCAAGTAGCTAAAATATATGGTGCCAAGGCAAGTTCTCAAGGATGTATAGTAATTGATAATAGTTCATACTATAGATACTTTGATGACATACCTTTAATAGTTCCAGAAGTAAATCCTGATGATATTCAATACTATAAAAACAGAAATATCATCGCCAACCCAAATTGTTCAACTATACAAATGTTAGTTGCACTTAAGCCTATACATGATTTAAGTAAGATTAAGAGAATAGTTGTTTCCACATATCAAGCAGTATCTGGTGCTGGTAAGGAGGCAATGGATGAATTGTTTTTACACACTAAAAAGGTTTATGAAAATGAGTTTTTAAGCCCCGTACAATTCCATAAATCTATCGCCTTTAATGTAATTCCACAAATTGATATTCCAATGGAAGATGGAAGTTATAGAGAAGAATGGAAGATGGTTCAGGAAACGCAAAAAATTTTAGATAAGAGTATAAAAGTATCTGCAACATGTGTTAGAGTGCCTGTATTTAATTGCCATTCAGAATCTATTAATGTAGAACTTGCAAAATCTATTGATCTTGATGAGTTAAGAGATTTATATGAAGCTGATCCAGCTGTTATGCTTCTAGATAGACCTGACGAGTATGTCTTTGCTAGCCCAAAGGAATGTTCATTAGACGACTGTGTTTATGTTTCTAGGTTAAGACGGGATACATCAGTTAAAAATGGGTTAAATTTATGGGTGGTAGCAGATAATTTAAGAAAAGGCGCGGCCCTAAATGCTATACAAATTGCAGAATTGCTAATAAGTCGTTATAGTATTTAATTGACTATTTAAACCCTATAAATATTTTATATAAAATATAAAATATTTTATTAAAAATTATTAAGCTGTTTTAAAATGACTAAGAAATGTGATTTAGTAAATGGAATTAAGCCATTAGCTGGAAATAATGTATCACACTCAAATAGAAGAACGAGAAGAATATTTATTCCAAATTTACATACTATGAAATTCCATAGTGATATACTAGGTATTGATATTAAGTTAAAGATAGCATCTAAGACATTAAGAACAATAAATAAATATGGAAACATAGATAATTTCTTAATAAACTTTGGATATAACAAATTATCTGACAAAGGTAGAATTCTACGTAGAAAGCTTTTAAAGAAAAGACAAGCTCAATAAAAACAGGATATATATTTTATTTACATTATATGAAGTCTAAGAATGGTTTTAGTTTATTAGAGTTATCGATTTCCTTAATAGTGATTAGTATAGTCACTACAGCTGTTTTGGCTTTAATACCAGTTATATATAAAATGCGTGATGCACGCTTAACTGCAGAGCGGCTTAAGGTTCTCGATAATGCCATTAAGGCATATATCCTTAAACATGAAAAACTACCTCTTCCTGCTGATATAAAACTGACACCAAGTCATACAAAATTTGGTCGAGAAGTATCTTCAACTTCTGATCTTAAAACCATAAAGAATACTATTTACGTTGGTACCGTACCAGTATTTGACCTAGGTCTATCTAGCCAATATATGACTGATGGCTATGGTAATAAGTTTGTGTATCAAGTTAAAAAAACTTGCTGTGGAGATGAACAGGTGTTCAATTGTGCAAAAGAGTCAAGTGATAATATTACTCTTCAGATTGATGATAAAAGCCAAGATGTTGTTTATGCAATTATATCTAATGGACCCAATAGAATTGGTGCTTTTTCCTTGACGAAGGATTATTCTGACAACATTAAATCTAATATTTTAGTAGAAGAAAAATCTAATACATACAAATATGCAGACGATGTATATCATACGGTAAATACAAGTAGAAGCTTTGATGATATGGTATTATATAGTGATGGCGATGTGCTTGTAAGTAAACTTGGTCTTCAATACAGGGATTGTAAATTAAAGTCCATTGATCATATTAAAAGCCTGTTAGATTTAGACTCCTCGTATGACTGTCTAGATATTAAAAACGACGACTGTAGTACTTTCACTAATACTTTGCGTTACAATCAAAAGATAATTATTACTTTTAAATCCACAAACGATTCCTCGGTAGATGATTCTGATACAGAAGATTCTATAAAGTATAAAGTTTATCTTCTAGTATGCGGATATAATGGAAAAATAATGTCTTTTAATATATCAAAGAATTAAAAATAATATTATTACCAAATACCTTATTGTTGACTATTTAAACCCTATAAATATTTTATATAAAATATAAAATATTTTATTAAAAATTATTAAGCTGTTTTAAAATGACTAAGAAATGTGATTTAGTAAATGGAATTAAGCCATTAGCTGGAAATAATGTATCACACTCAAATAGAAGAACGAGAAGAATATTTATTCCAAATTTACATACTATGAAATTCCATAGTGATATACTAGGTATTGATATTAAGTTAAAGATAGCATCTAAGACATTAAGAACAATAAATAAATATGGAAACATAGATAATTTCTTAATAAACTTTGGATATAACAAATTATCTGACAAAGGTAGAATTCTACGTAGAAAGCTTTTAAAGAAAAGACAAGCTCAATAAAAACAGGATATATATTTTATTTACATTATATGAAGTCTAAGAATGGTTTTAGTTTATTAGAGTTATCGATTTCCTTAATAGTGATTAGTATAGTCACTACAGCTGTTTTGGCTTTAATACCAGTTATATATAAAATGCGTGATGCACGCTTAACTGCAGAGCGGCTTAAGGTTCTCGATAATGCCATTAAGGCATATATCCTTAAACATGAAAAACTACCTCTTCCTGCTGATATAAAACTGACACCAAGTCATACAAAATTTGGTCGAGAAGTATCTTCAACTTCTGATCTTAAAACCATAAAGAATACTATTTATGTTGGTACCGTACCAGTATTTGACTTAGGTCTATCTAGTCAATATATAACTGATGGCTATGGTAATAAGTTTGTGTACATGGTGCATAAGGGCTGTACAGCAAATAAAATCGTTAGTTCTAACTGCGGAACTTCCAGTGATGACTTAATTAAAATTAAATTTAATTGTGATGCTCCTGTTTTAGAAAATGTTACTTATGCCATAATATCAAATGGTGTCAATGGGTATGGAGCCTATAGTTTGGAATTTAGCACGCCAAATTATTTGGGAGAGACTGGTAGTACTAGTAATAAATATGCCTCTATTGCTTATGACCTTACTGATGGTCTTATAGATTATACGGCCTTTGAAGATAAGGACGCTAGTGGTCTATTAAGCTACGCAACAAAAGAGCAACTCATGGTTGAGCTAAATCTAAGATTTACTGATTGCCATATTAATAGTGGTGACATCGAGGATGACATTGAGAAGTACTGCAGTAGCCAAGATATTACATGGCCAAACGATTTACCTCATTCAATAAAATATGGTAAGAGATTTGTTTCCGATGCTTATGAGGTTGTGATTACGAGTCAAGCTGGTTATAATAAACAGAAACATAGATGCGTAATAGAATGTTTACCAGAAGGACAGCTATCTGTATATTTTGAAATCTTGGATCATAATAGCTAGCTTTGACATTTAATTTTATTTTATTACCCTTTAACATAGGGATATGTTGTTTATAGCATTATGAGCAAAATACTTTTTTTTACGAACGTCAAAAATTCTATAACTTTTATACTAAAGCACGTATTTTTGTTTACTATAAACAATATCTTGTTAGATCTTTGTTTTTTTAGAAAAATATCCCAGATTTTAGGACCAAACCATAGTCTTGTTAATTTTAAACATTATAGCAAATTAACATTAATTTTATTTGTCTGCTCTTATATATTTTTTGTCGTAAAAAGTATTCTATATTGTACCGCGGCAGAGGACGATTCTACAGGAGCAAAAACAGGTTTTTTAGACTACTTTTCTGAAATATTTGATAGATTTTTTGCCGTGTTGTCTACAGGATTAATGTTTATTGGTTTTACTATTATAACTAGTATATTGTTGATACTTCCTGGTTTATTTTTCATAAATTGTGGCATATATTTTATAGTGTACTGTGCAGGTAAAACTCCACGTATTAAAAGCTTAAATGAGACTAAATCTAAATATATTGGCTTTGAGACGATATCAAAAAGCTGGGAAATTTGTGAGTATAAAAGATTTAAACTGGTTTTTACTAACCTACTAATGTGTGCTCTAACCTATTTTACACTTATTTACATTAATACACGTACTTTCAGTATTAGCTATTATGGCAATATTAATAATCTCTTAAAATTGTTATTGTTAGATACCTTTCTGATCTTTATAATACAAACTGGTTTTACATTGGATAGATTAGATAGCGAAGATTTAGAAGAGAGTATATCTCAGGAGAAACAAAAGAAATATGAGATGGAAAAGAGCAATATAGATTATTCTCTAGACAGAAAAGTGAAACAAGCAAAAGGTCTTAGCGAATTTTATGAGCCAAAAAAACTTAGATAATATTTTAGTAGACTCTCATTGCCATCTTTTACTTGTGTCTAAGGTAACAGGCAGAACTTTAAATGATATTATAGATTGTGCCTGCCAGGACGAAGTTTGTATTTTGAATACAATTTGTACAAATTTTGCCGAAATTCCAGACATTCTAAAAGTATGTAAAAAGTATCAGAATGTTTTTGGTTCTATTGGTATTCACCCAAGCGAGATTACGGAGAAATTTATAACAGTAGAAGAAATATTAGGTTTTCTTGAAGAAGATAAGTTATGTTCAATTGGCGAAACTGGTTTAGACTATCACTTTGAGCCATATGATAAACATAAACAAAAAAAGAATTTTGAGATACATATAGAAGCCGCCAGAAAAAGTGGGTTACCCTTGATTATCCATAATCGTGATAGCGATTGTGATATGATAGATATTTTAGATAGTGAGATAAAAAATGGTGAGTTTTCTTTTGTCTTACACTCGTTTTGTTCTAGTAAAGAATTAGCCTATAAGGCTCTAGACCTAAATGGTTATATTTCGCTTTCAGGTATTCTTACATTTAAGAATAGTTTATCTTTACAAGATATAGTTAAAAACCTTCCGCTTAATAGAATTTTTTTGGAAACAGATGCACCGTTTTTAGCTCCTGTACCTTTGCGTGGTACGCAGAATGAATCACGTAATGTAAAACATGTTGCAAAATTTTTATCTGAACTTATAAATATTGACTATGATATCGTAGTTAAAGTTACTACACACAATTTTTTAAATTGTTTTAAGAAAATTTCACAATTTATTAATAATCAGAATGAGCCTTTATGGATATGCAACAATTGATCAGAAAAGCTAGACAAATGCAACAAGAGCTAGATGCTGATCAAAAAAGAATAAAAGAAACTCAATTCACAGGCACTGCGGGTAATAACGGTGTGTCAGTTACTATGATGGGAGATTATCATGTTCAGAGTATCAAAATAGATTCTAAGGTGATAGATGCAGAAGATCCAGAGATGCTTGAAGATTTATTAAAGGTTGCTACCAACATTTGTGTTGATAAAATAGCTAAAACTACCGAGGAAATCTTAAGCAAGACCACTGGTGGAATTAAATTACCTTTTTAAACAGATATACATTGGCTAGCTTATATTAAATAAGCTAGTGATGAAATCATTTAGGTATTTACCATTAAACATGCCTTCAACATCGGCTATCTCATAGTTAGAACGAAGATCCTTGACTAATTGATATGGATTGAGGACGTACGAGCGTATTTGGTGTCCCCATCCATTTACTGTTTTACTGCTGTTTTGTATATCACGAGTCTCCTGCTGTTTTTGTTTTTCTAATGCATAAAGTTTTGCTTTTAACATAGCTAGGGCAGTTTCCTTGTTTTGGTGCTGAGATCTTTGTATTTGGCATTGAACGACTATTTTAGTTGGTAAATGTGTTATTCTGACTGCCGATTCTGTTTTATTAACGTGTTGCCCACCAGCGCCTGATGACCTGTATGTATCTATCTTTAGATCCTTTTCATTAATATCTATTTTTATAGTATTATCTATTACCGGGTACGTGTATACACTGGAAAAACTTGTCTGTCTTTTACCATTTGCGTTGAAAGGAGAAATTCTTACAAGCCTATGAATACCACTCTCATATTTTAACTTACCAAAGGCATTAACTCCAGAAATTTTAATTATAGCATTGGTAATTCCAGCGACTGAATCTTCCTGTAAATTAATGATTTCTACTCTAAAATTATTATCTTTTGCCCATTTTAGATACATATTCAGCAAAGTATTAGAAAAGTCGCATGCGTCGACTCCACCCACTCCTGTGTTTATTTCTAAAAAACAATCTAAATGGTCGTCGGGCTCTTTAAAAATTAAATCTAAATTAAAAACTTCTAAAGATAATTTTAATTTTTTTAATTCTTTTTCTTCTATCTCGGACAAGATCTCGCTATCATTCAAGCTTAATGGAAGTAAATCTTTGTAATAGTTAATAGATTCTGTGTAATTATTGAAACTATTTATTGTATTACTTATATAAGTCTTCTCTCTAAGAATACTTTCTGCGTATTCTTTGTCTTGCCACAAATCTGGTTTATTTACTTCTGATTCTAGACTAGCAGATCTAATTTTTAATTGATCTATGTCAAAGATATTTACTAGTCACTGAAATTAATTTTTGGACTTCTTGTAATAATTGCCGAATATCTTCTAAAATAACCATAAGTATTAAAATTATTATTTATAATTAGTAATTATAGAGGTATTTTCTTATAAAACAATGGAAAGGAATAAACAAATAATGCGCTGTGCTTGGGTTACAAAGGATCCTTTGTATATTAAATATCATGATGAAGAGTGGGGGCGGCCAGTTAGAGACGATAAAATTTTATTCGAGTATTTGGTATTAGAGACCGCGCAGGCGGGCCTATCATGGTTGACGATTCTGAAAAAACGTGAGGGATATCGCCAGGCTTTTTACCAATTTGATGTTCAAAAAGTAGCCATGATGACAGATTCTGATGTTGAATGTTTAATATGTTCTGGCAATATTGTAAGGAACCGTCTGAAAATCAAAAGCACTATTAGTAATGCTAAATTATTTATAAATCTTCAAAGAGAATATGGTAGTTTCTACAACTATATTCAGTCCTTTTTTAACATTAAAACACCTGTTATGCATAATATAACAACCTTAGAAGATATTCCAATAACATCACAAGAATCCTATATTATAAGTCGTGATATGGCCAAGCGAGGTTTTAAGTTCTTTGGTCCAAGGGTGTGTTATGCTTTTTTACAAGCGGTTGGCTTTGTAGATGATCATCTTAATTCGTGTTTTTGTAAGAATAAATTCAATGTGATAAACTCAGGAGGTAAAAACTAGATTTATAAAAATGGAGGACTTCTTTTGACAGGCTCCTCCAAACCCCGCTATATGTAGCTGTCACATTTAGTGAAATATTTCTATTGAAATAAACCCAGAGGGTTAAGCAGCCATTCTAGCATTAGCAAAGTTATCGTTTGCATTTAATTTATTTGAACTGTTCTTGCATAAAGCAACAGACGAATCTCTCTGGATAAACACTATATTTTTCAATGCCTGTCGAAACTAATTTCACCCCCATAAATCCTCTGGTGGAGGTGTCGGGTACCGCCCCCGAGTCCAAAACATCTATTATATACAGCTTTTATTATCATAGTCCTTAAGACAACTCAATTATAGTAAGTTTTTAGATAAAAAGCAATATTTTAAAATATTAACTATATCATAATAAGAGATCTATATATTCAATATAGTATATATAGAAGTATTTTCTAAAATCCAACAATGTTATATACTTTGTTGGTATGTGTCTTGAATACTAAGAGCTTTAATTGCTAGTCTATGTATCCTCCTATAGTTTTCAATAGTTGTTATATGTTGGCTAATATCCTGACGTGCAAATAAATCTTCAATATTTCCTAAGTGATGTCGATATTCTTCGGTTATACTATTAATTATTTGAATATAGTTAGTTGTAATTCCTTGAGAGTCATTGTTAGCAGAAAGCAATGCTGGATTTTTTTTTCTTCTAACTATTCCACAACACGTAGTTGTAACCTCGTCTTCATTGCGAGGTTCAATCTTACTTAGAGCGTCTTTTAATTGTGTTTCGGCCAAACTAATTATTTGTTCTATATTACCGCTGGAGTAAAGGCCTTTAAATCTAGAATCCGTCTTCTGTAGAAGTAGTTGAACTTTAAGCAAACGTAATGCGCTGAATCCTATTAATCCATATGTCGCTTCTTTCAGACTTTCTTCCGCAGACCAATTTATGCCAGCATGTCCGACGTAATAGTGGATCAGACGAGTTACCGAGTCAGCTACTTGACCTAATTGATACTCCGGGCTTAAGTTGT
Organism: uncultured Rhizobiaceae bacterium; assembly: GCA_964484785.1. GTDB lineage: Bacteria > Pseudomonadota > Alphaproteobacteria > Rickettsiales > UBA1997 > CAZAFD01. Next base: position 20,868 of record CAZAFD010000003.1, read on the forward strand.
TTTCATCTGAAAAATTTGTTGAAACTGAATAGTCAGAGGGTGGGTAATATGGTGCTGATGGAGTTCTAGGTGTTGTAAACATGTTATTATAGTATGAACACTTGGCAACATTGGTTTTAATTAAAACAAATAATAATCCTATATAAAATATATTTTTCTTCATAAACATTTGTGGTCAAATACATTTGTCTTTTAAATTGAAAAGTAGACGGTATGTACTAAATATAATAAAACTCCTAATAAACTACTGTACAGGTGTACACTAATGTCACCTGTTATAAGTTGATTACTGTATTATACATAAAATCTTGCCGCTGTCAAGTGGCGATGTATATTATAGCATATATTATATAAAAAAAATATCAGTAAGTAAATAATTAAACAATAAAATTAATATAGATGCGCTGACAACCGCATTAGTTGTAGCCATGCCAACTCCTTCTGCTCCTGCTTTTGAATTATAGCCGTGAAAGGAACCTAGTAATGCTATTATGAAACCAAATACCGTTGATTTTATTAGTCCTGAACTTATATCATTTATTTTCAAAAAATTAACTGTTTTTACTAAATAGTTTATAAAATCAAACTTTAAACTAAAAGTAGCAGCTAAGCTACCACCCAAAATACCGATTATATCAGCTATTAATACAAGCATTGGTAAGGTTAGTGTTGATGCTATTATTCTTGGGGCTATTAAATATCTAAAAGGGTTTGTAGATAATGTCCTTAAGGCATCAATTTGTTCTGTTACCTTCATTGTACCTATTTCTGCAGCAATAGAGGCTGCTATTCTACCTGTTACCATTAACCCAACTAATACAGGTCCTAGTTCTCTAGTAATGCCTAGTGCTACTACAGTTGGCACGGTTATCTCCTGCCCAAAACTGGTACCAGCATATGTTTGTAATGCTAAAACAGCTCCTGTAAAAATAGCCGTTAATCCAACTACTGGCAAAGAATAAAAACCTATTTCTATTATTTGTTTATGTATTGCAGCACTATACCAACGAGGAGTCAAAACTGCCTTAATGGCATGAAATGTAAAAGATAAAAACGCAGAAAGTCTATTATAGTACTTGATGGTGTTACTACCGATATTATATATAAATTTCATTATTTATAACCTAATATGTGCAAATGATAATGGAATATAACCTGCCCAGCTTTAGAACCGATGTTTGAAACAATTTTATATTCTTTTAAATTTAAATTTTCAGCAATCTCTCTTGCTTTTTTGAAAAAGTAGGCTACTTCTTTTTCTTCAGAATTTTTTATGAAATCATCAAACGATACATATTCTCCTTTAGGAATAACTAATATGTGTATATCAGCTTGTGGATGTAAATCATGAAATGCTAGAATCCTATCATCTTCATATACGGTATTACAAGGCAGTTCATGCCTGAGTATTTTGGCAAATACGTTTTTGTCATCATATTTGTTTTGCATTTTAAATCAGGTAATCTAATCTTTACTTAATAAATTAAATACATTAAGAATAATGTCAAATGCATCTACCACTTCAAAAAAAAGTAAAAAATTAAGTAATATAGAAAACAGTTTACAAGAATTCGTCCAAAGAAACATAAAGACTATTGGTGTTTACTTTTTACTTTTTATCTTGATTCTTACGAGTAGTTTTTTTATCAGAGTCCACAAAGCTCATAAAATGAGATCTTACAATCAACAGCTATTTACAATAATAGAAACAATTAAGAATCCAATTGATGATTTGCTGGTATTATACAATAACAATAAAATAAACCAAAAAAATAGAACCTTTGTGGGTTTTGCCTTAGCTAAAGCTTATAAAAAACAAAATAATATGCTTGAGGCTGAGAAAATATACTTTCAGATATTTACTAATGAAGAAGATCAATTTTTAAAAAATTTAGCTGGTTTAAATATTTTAAGTCTCTTGATAGAGGATAACTCTGATCAGAAGCGTATAGAGCAAATGTATACTTCTTTAAATAATAACAAAAATAGTCTATTAGATCTAGTTAAGGAACAATATGCTTTATATAATTTTAAAAACGGTCGCAAACAAGAGGCAGTTCAGTTATTAAAAAGTATTAAAAGAACTCAGATTAATAGTGGTCTTATTGAAAGAATTTCTGAATATCAGAAAGTTTATAAATTTTAATATTTAATTTATGAAGAATACACGTAATTTTTTATTAAGGAGTCTGTCCTCGATTTTTATTGTGGTCCTCATAACGAGTTTTGTATACCTTTTTAATTATGTATTTAGTTTATTTTTTCTGACAGTAATAGCTATATTAATGGCGTATGAATGGAATGAAATTACCATATCAAATGGCCATTCATTATATTGGAAGTTCTTGGGCTGTTTATATATATCATTAACAGTTTTGCCTTTGCTGTATATTAAATATACAAAGATTGTCCCTCTATACGGAGCGCATTTTCTAATGTTGTTGTTTATTATAATATGGAGCACAGATACCTTTGCTTACATAGTTGGCAGAACATTTGGGCTGGGCTCACATAAAATCACAAAGATAAGTCCGAATAAGTCTTATGAAGGTTTAATAGGCGGTATAGTTGGAGCTATTTGTACTGGTTCTATCTTTCTATATAAATTTCTACCATTTGTCACAAATAAGGTTGTATGTGTAATACCAATATTATGTATTTTAGAACAAATTAGCGATATTCTGGAATCAGCTATTAAAAGGAGATTCAATAAGAAAGATAGTGGTTCGATTATACCTGGACATGGAGGTATTCTTGATAGACTAGATGGTTTTTTGCTTACAAATATTGCTTTTGTTTTAATGTTACACTTTATTTTATTGTAAATAAATAAAATGTATCATTTGCCAAAATTGTGTTGACTATTAAAAATTAACTAGCATACTCATTGAGCGTTCTAAGTAATCTAAATTAAAATAATTCAATAGTATTACACTTTACAATTATTTCTAATAATATTTGAGTATATGATAGAGAGTGAAAATTCACAGTTAATAGAGGTATCTGATAAACCGGTGACGAAGTCTGTCAGAAAGACCTTAACTATAAAGAAAAAAACCGAAGAAGAGTCTGAAAATCTAAAAACAACGGAAACCAGTAATGATATTGCTGTAAGCAAAGATATAAAAGCTAAAGAAGAGCAAGGAGTAAGTACATTAGCAGAAGGTAGTCAAAATCAGAAAGAAACAAAGAACAGTGCTGACGCAAATAAATCTTCCCAAGGGAATAATAAGAAAAATTCTAAATCCCAGAAAAAAAATGTATCAGACGTTGAGACTCAGTTACCTCTTGGTGATACAAAGGTTGATGATAATTTAGATAATAATAAAAATAGAACACATACAAAAGATTCGACTAAGTTAACTGAAAATACAGATTCTGATTCAAATGAGAATGTTGCAGATGCTAATAAAACTAGTTCAAATGCACCGAGAAGTGTTATAGAGTTGAATTTTCTAAAACAAAAATCTGCTAAAGAATTAATCGAATACGCTGGTGATAAAATAGAAAATTTGTCTGACATGCACCGTCAGGACATGATATATGCTATTTTAAAGAACTTTTCCGAATCTAACCCTGATAATATAATTATAGGTGAGGGTGTATTGGAAATACTACCGGACAATTTCGGCTTCTTAAGGTCCACAAATACCAACTATGTGCCTGGACCAGACAATGTATATGTGTCTCCTATACAGATTAAAAAGTTTGGGTTAAGAACAGGAGATACAATTAAGGGACAAATTAGGGCTCCTAAGAAAGGTGAGAAGTATTTTGCTTTAACTAGAGTTGATACTGTTAATTTTTTGGCACATGATCAAATTAGATATAGATTAAGATTTGATGATCTTACCCCTTTATATCCTCAAGAGAAATTAAATATAGAGAATACCCTATCTTTTGAGAATAAAAAAGATGATACCACGAGAATCATAGATATTATTTCACCTATAGGTAAAGGACAAAGAGCCTTAATAGTTGCTCCCCCAAAGACTGGTAAAACTACTATTTTACAAAACATAGCACATGCTATTACTGATGCTCATCCTGAGGTTTATTTATTAGTATTGTTAATAGATGAAAGACCTGAGGAAGTTACTGATATGGTTAGAACTATTAATGGTGAGGTTGTAAGTTCTACGTTTGATGAACCAGCTACCAGACATGTCCAATTAGCAGAGATGGTTATAGAGAAAGCCAAGAGATTGGTGGAAGCAAAGAAAGATGTAGTTATTTTATTAGATTCTATTACTAGATTAGCCAGAGCTTATAATACCGTAATACCTTCTTCTGGTAAGGTGTTGACTGGTGGTGTTGATGCTAATGCTTTGCAAAAACCAAAAAGATTCTTTGGTGCTGCTCGTAATATAGAAAATGGTGGTTCCTTGACTATAATTGCTACAGCTATGGTTGATACCGGTTCAAAGATGGATGAAGTGATTTTTGAAGAGTTTAAGGGCACAGGAAACTCAGAAATTCTTTTGGACAGAAAATTGTCGGAAAAAAGAATCTTCCCGGCCATAGATATTATTAAATCTAGCACTAGGCGAGAAGAGCTATTGATAGACAACAAACGTTTGACCAAGACTTGGATGTTGAGAAAAATTCTAACGACTATGGATACAGTTGGAGCTATGGAATTTTTGAAAGAAAAACTTAGTGTTACAAAAACAAATGAAGAGTTTTTTAACTCAATGAATTCATAGTTCAGAAAAACTACACAAAACAGTGATAAAATCCACAACTTATTATTATAAGTTGTGGATTTTTTATTTTTATATTTATATATTTCACTTACAACTGCACTTTGAGGCGGTGATTTTTATTAAAAACTCAATAGTATTATAAGATGTCAATTCAAAAGGAATTTAAAAAGCAATTAATTCAAGATTACGCTACAAGTACAAACGACACTGGTTCAGTTGAAGTACAGACAGCAATACTTACGGAAAGAATCAAAAATATTACAGAACACTTAAAAACACATCAACAGGACTATTCTTGCCGAAGAGGTTTGTTAATTTTAGTGGCTAGAAGAAAAAGGTTACTTAACTACTTAAAGAATGATTCAAAAACCCGTTATGAAGCTCTAATAGCTAAGCTTGGTTTAAGAAAATAAGTTAATTATAAGGAAGACGATGTTCAACATAAGGAAAAAAGAAATTATTTGGGGTGGGAAGAAATTAAGTTTAGAAACTGGTAGAATTGGTAGACAAGCTAGTAGTGTGATCGCAAGATTGGGTAATACTGTAGTTATGGCTAATGTAACTATAGCTGATAGTGAAAGCGAAGGGTTAAACTTTATTCCTCTAACGATTAACTATATAGAAAAGTACTATGCCGCTGGTCAGATACCACCTGGATTCATAAAAAGAGAAACGAAACCTAGTGATCATGAGGTTCTGGTAGCTAGACTAATTGATAGGCCAATAAGACCTTTATTTCCTGAGAGTTATAGATACGAAACAAATGTTTTTTGCACTTTGTTGGCCCATGATGATAATGATGCTCCTGTAGAAATAGTTGCGAGTATAGCTGCATCTGCGGCCTTAACTATTTCCAAGGCTAATTTTGAAGGTCCTATCGCCGCTGCTAAAGTTGGTTATGTAGATGGAGACTTTATTCTTAACCCAACATCTGCTTTTAAAAACGGAGGTAAGCTAGAATTAGTAGTAGCTGGTACAGATGATAGCGTCTTAATGGTAGAGTCTGAAGTTAAGGAATTGTCCGAGGAAACCATGTTAGCTGCTATAGAATTTGGTCATAATGCATTAAAAGAAGTTGTACAGTTGATTAAGGACTTTACTAGTGAATGTGAAGTAGAAAAATTACCTTTATCATCCAAAGACTATAGTGATTTAAAAACCAATATAGAAAGTACTTTTAGAGCGGATGTAGAAGCAGCTTTTGAAATAACAGAAAAACTAAAGAGACAAGACGCATTAAAAGCTATTGTTGATAGGTTAAGTGAGCAATTTGTTCCAGATGATGCTGATGATGTATACAGGAACACGGTTGACCTAATCTTTAAAAATCTACAACGTAGCGTTGTTAGAACAAAGCTACTTACCATAGGGAAGAGAATTGATGGTAGAAGCCCTGTAGAGGTTAGACCAATAAAAGCAGAGATTGATATATTACCCGTTGTTCATGGTTCTGCTCTCTTTACAAGAGGTGAAACCCAGTCCTTATCTGTTTTAACTTTGGGTTCTGGATATGATGAGCAGATAGTTGATGGTGTTGGTAAGGATATTGAACGAGAAAAGTTTATGCTACATTATAACTTCCCACCATACGCTGTTGGTTCTTGCGGTAAATTAGGCGCACCAGGTAGAAGAGAAATAGGCCATGGTAAGTTAGCATGGAAGGCTCTAAATAGTATTATGGTTACTGGAGAAAATTTCCCATATACGGTTAGGATAGTATCCGAAATTACTGAATCAAATGGCTCTTCATCCATGGCTACAGTATGTGCTGGTTCTCTTGTATTAATGGCTTCTGGAGTGCCTATGAAAGCACCCGTTGCTGGTATCGCTATGGGTTTAGTTAAAGAACAAGATAGATTTATTGTTCTCAGCGATATTATGGGTGACGAAGATTCACTTGGCGATATGGATTTTAAGGTGGCTGGTACAAAAGATGCTATCACCGCTCTACAAATGGATATTAAATGTAAGGGTGTTAGTACAGAAATTATGCGTGTAGCTCTTGAGCAGGCTAAAGCTGGCCGATTACATATTCTAGGAGAAATGGCTAAAGCTATTACTGAGTCTAGAGAAGATGTTGCAGAAACTGCTCCAAAAATAACATTAATAAAAATTCCAGTAGAGAAGATTAAGGATGTTATTGGTTCTCAAGGTAAGGTTATAAAGAACATAACCGAGGTTACGGATACCAATATTGACATTAATGATGATGGTTCTGTAAAGATTTTTGGTCCGAACACTAAAAAAGTTGGGGAGGCTATTAATATGATTCAGGATATTATATTTGAGCCAGAGGTAGGACATGTATATAATGGTACTGTAGCTAAAATTATTGATGCTGGAGCCTTTGTTACATTGTCTGGAAACAAGGATGGCTTTGTTCATATTAGTGAATTAGCTAACTATAGAGTTGACTTTGTGGATGATGTTTTAACTGAAGGTGAAACTATAAAAGTAAAAGTTATAGGTTTTGATCGAAAGGGCAAGCCTAAGTTGAGCTATAGAGCTGTTGACCAAAAAACTGGTCAAGTTATTAATAACTAACCTGTTTTATTTAAAGAATATTATATACCTACAAGGTTTTGTAGGTATATTTTTATGTTTTGAATTTGTTTTACTAAGTTGACAAGCAAAAATTATATAATAACCTATCACGCGGTACACATGCGATGTGTGTACACAAGGGCATTATATATGGAAACGTAATAATAGTATTTGTTTATATGGTAAAAAAATTAGTATTTTTTATAATTTCTCTAGGATGTATAATACATAGTATATTTAATGTTAATAATGGTTAGACTTTTCGTTTAATTTTTTAATAATCATTATTAAATTAATTAGTCCAGCAGGCGTCATACCTGGCAGACGGCTGGCTACTTCGATGTTATACGGGCGATATGTTTTTAATTTTTCTTTTAATTCATTGGTAAGACCAGGTAAACTGTCGTAGTTGAGAGAAGAAGGGATAATAAGTTCTTTCTCTTTGGTGAGAAGGGAAACATCTTGTGCTTGTCTTTTGAGATAGGGCATGTAGAGAGCTTCTATTGCAACTTGGTTTAAAGCATTAATATCAAAATCTCTCAAACAATCAAAGTGTAGTATTAGCTGTTCTAAATTTATATTTGGAAAAGACAATAGTTCATATAAACTGCGCTTTTCTCCATCCTGCTTGATAGAGATATTTAGATCCTTTAATTTATTTGGACTTAATACATACCCCTCTAGAAAACTTTTAGTTTTATTGATTTTATTTTTACGTTCGTAAAAAACTCTTTGTCTTTCCTGACTTATACACCCATACCTGATGCCTTCTTCAGTCAATCTTAGATCGGCATTATCGCTTCTTATAAAAAGCCTGTATTCAGCACGCGATGTAAACATTCTATAGGGTTCTTTTGTGCCAAATGTAGTTAAATCATCTATTAAAACACCAATAAAACTATTTTGTCTGTCTAGAATAAGTTGTTTGCTTGAAGCACTATTAATACCAGCAATAAGGCCTTGAGCTGCTGCTTCTTCATAACCAGTTGTGCCATTAATTTGTCCAGCTAAATATAAGTTTTTAATTTTTTTTGTTTCTAAACTTGGTTTAATTTCTAAAGGATCTATATAGTCATATTCAATGGCGTAAGCATATTGTAATATTTTACAGTTTTCTAGACCCTTAATAGTTCTAATAAATTCTTCCTGTATATCGGTTGGTAAAGATGTAGATATCCCATTAGGGTATACTATATTACTGTTTACACCCTCTACTTCTAAGAATATTTGATGTCTTTCTCTGTCGCTAAAACGAAGTATCTTATCTTCTATTGATGGGCAATATCTTGGTCCTCTACCAGTAATTTTACCGCCATATAAAGCAGTTTTTTCTAGATTACTTCTAATAATATCATGAGTTTTTTGATTTGTATAAGTTATATGGCAGTTTATTTGCGGTACTTCTATTTTACTATGTAAATAAGAAAACGGTGTTGGAATACTGTCGCTTGTTTGTAATTCTAAATCTGTGAAATCTATAGACGATCTATCGATTCTTGCTGGGGTACCAGTTTTTAATCTCCCAATGTTAAAATTATATCTTTTAAAGAATTCGCCTAATTTATTAGACGGTTTTTCATGAATCCTACCTGCTGGATAGTTGGTATGGCCTACATGAATAACACCATTTAAAAATGTACCAGTGGTTACAATTATTGCTTCTGCATAAATTTTTTCCTTATTACTTAGTATTACCCCAAGCGCCTGTTGATCTTTAACTATAATATCAATTACTTCATCTTCTATTATGTCTAAATTCGAAAATTCAGAAAGAAATTTAGACATGGCAGTTTTGTATAGAGATCTGTCCACTTGACAACGAGGGGAATGTACAGCTGGCCCTTTGCTCTTGTTTAAAATTTTAAAATGTGTTCCAGATAGATCTGCACACTTTCCCATTAATCCGTCTAGGGCGTCTATTTCTCTGACTAAAGTACCCTTGGCAACGCCTCCAATAGATGGATTGCAAGATAGCTCACCGATATTATTCTTATTAAAAGTGATTAAAGCTACATTTTTACCCATTCGTGCAACTACTGCTGCTGCCTCGCATCCAGCGTGCCCAGCACCTATTACTATTGTATGATATAACATTATTCTTTTTTATTAAAAATATTTCTAAATCTTTCTTTCAAATTTTCTATAGTTCCTGTTGGCTTTTCTGGCTCTTTAGGTTTGTTTTGTGTTTGTTCCTTGATAAGTTGTAAAGTTTCCCTACGTCTTTCCTGATTTTCTTCCAAAATTAATTGCCAATAGTCGAAATTTATTTGCAATGTGGTATAATTAATGTGATTAAAAGATTTTTCCTGGATCTTGGCAGGATCTAAAAACTTATATTTATTGTAATTCAGTTTTTTGTTTTGTTTTACTATAAAAGGTCCATGGTTATTTTTTGTATATATGTACTCATCTGGTTTTTGTCTTTCATTTAGGACATTTACATAATTCTGAAGAAACTTCTTATTCAAAGCTTCTCTTTTATTTTTTTCCACCTCTATGCTTTTCATACGATTCATCTCAGCATCATAATATATATTATTTTGTGCTGCGATCAACCTATGTTTGTCCCTTTGTTTTTTTATTGTGTTTTCATGCTTAGCCAAAAATTCCCTATTATACTTGTCTACCGGGGATTTTTTAATTATTAAACCACAACTGCTTATCAGGCATGCTAATGTTACTATAGCAATAAGTCTTTTATAAGATTTACTTTTTGCTAAAAATGAATATATCATAATGTCCTAGCTCAATAATTCTCTCTTTTTCTTGTTCGGCCTGTAATTTATTACTAAAAGGCCCAACAGTTGTTCTATAGTATGTTTGTCCATTAACTTTAGTTGGTTCAATCTTCCCTTTTTCAGTTAGTTGGTATTTTTTTAATAGAGCCTCTCCTTCTTTTTTATCCAAAGATGAGTTCAACTGTACATAAAATTGTGGTATTTCAACCTTTTTAACAGTGGCTGGCTGTTTTTTTGGCGGTTGTACAGTGTTTTTCTTTTGTATTTGCACTGTAGTACTACCTGTCGTGGTTTCAGCGGTGCTGCCTATTAAATTAGAACTAGGTTGTTTTTCTTCTTTTATAACAATGATGTTTTCTTCTTTTATATTTTTGCTAGTTTTATTCTTTTGTTTGGATAAATCGGTTTTCTTTGTGTTTGATTTCTTCTGTATATTTGTTTGTGTAATCGTTTTAACATCTTTTGTGTCAGATATTTGTATTTTGTCCGTAGAACTTGTATTAATATTTTTTTCAGAAATTTTTGCTACCTTTTGCGGTGTTTCTTTTGTTGTCTTATCTTCTGTTTTAGTGATTTTTATTTTTGAATCCTGAGATGCTTCAACTGGTTTATTTTGAATCTTTGTTGAAAGCTTCTTGGCAGGCTTAGTTGTGACTATAGACTTTTGATTTTGTAAAGCATCTGTTTCTGGACTTCGGATTACGTTGGCAGTCATTACTAAATTGATTTTCTTTT
>CAZAFD010000003.1:31600-45606 GCA_964484785.1 uncultured Rhizobiaceae bacterium
GGAGTTTGACTCGGCTGGGATATGGTTTCCGGTTTAGATAAAATATCTTCTATAGTAGTTTCAATGTTTTTATCATATGGAACAGTTTTTGTTTCTTTATTTACAATTAATTTAGGGTGTGTATCACTAGGCTTGGTTGTTAGTTTTATACTGGTTTCTTCAGGTTTTGTATTTTTCTTATTAATTTTATCATTTTTGTTAACCACTATGGTCTCGGTAGCTGTTGGCTTGTGTTCTTGATGTTTAGGAGCTACAATCTCGGCTGTTTTTATTTCAATATTTTCAAAAAGTGAAGGCGGTAGATAATCAAAGTCTTCTATAGTCTTTTGTCTTTGGATATCTTTAATCTCCTCCATTATTTTTGTTTTTAAGATATTATTTTGTTCTATATTTTTTTCAATTTGCCTATTATAGGCAGCTATATCGTTTTTTGAGTTTGTGATTAGTGTCTTATTATTATTTTGATTCCTTATATTATTGGATACCAATTGAGTATTATTATGGCTATAATTGGTTTGATTATTATTTACTTGTTGTAAATAAACCTGGTTTAACTTTGGAGTTACTTTATGCGTGTACATTCTATGGTCTAATGCATTTCTGGTGCTACATGCTGTTAATGAAATCAAAAATAGTAATAGAAGTTTTCTCATTTTAATAAGTGTTAATTAATCTCCACCAACTCGTGGCAACAACGTATCAATATAAATAAAAAAATCAATATTGACCTAAAAGTATTTGACAAATTTATTGCAATTTTATTTAAGGTGGATATTAGTTAATTAACTAATTATTATCAAATATTCTTATGAAATGTCCATTTTGTGGCAACGAAGAGACACAAGTAAAGGATAGTAGAATTTATAATGATGGTGTATCCATCAAGCGTAGACGTATCTGTACTAATTGTGAAAGTCGATTTACGACTTTAGAAGAGATTATTAAGAAAGAAGTCTATGTTATTAAGCGCGATGGTAGAAAAGAATTGTTTGATAAACACAAACTTCGCACATCTATTGAACTTGGTTCTGGTAAAAGACTAACTGATTCTCAGTTAAATGATATAATAAACAGAATCTTAAATAAACTTGATCTTGTAGTTGACAACGAGATAAAAAGTGTTGAAATCGGCGAAATGATTATGTGTGAATTAGAAAAAATAGACAAGGTAGCTTTTATAAGATTTGCTTCTGTGTACAAGAAATTTGAGAATCCGGAAGATTTTAACAACTTTATCAAGAAATTAAAAGATAATGTCTGATGAGCTAATAATTCTATTGGAATGGTTAAATGCTAATGGTATTACTGAGTTGTTTAATGAGATACCGAGTAATGTCTTAGAATCCAAAACAGACAAACATATAATAGAAGTATCGGACAATAAAAATTTTCAGCATGTAATACAAAAGTTAGCCGATAAAAATCGTGATATTGTAAGAACCGGTATAGATCAGATTGATTCTATCGCAAAGGTTAAGAATACTTGCGACCTATTAGATAGTGTAGATTTGTTGAAAGACTTTGTTAATACATTTGGTGGGTTTGATAGATTGCGTCAATTATCAAACAATACAATTTTCTTTGATGGTAATATTGAGGGAAAAATACTTATTATTAATGAGGTTCCGGATGAGATTGATGATGAAGAAGGTAAGGTTTTTTCAGGAGATACCGGTGTTTTGTTAGAAAAGATGTTAAGAGCTATAGCGGTTTCCATAGAAGACTGTTGTTTTGTTAATACGTTTTTTTGGAGATTGGCTGGAAATAGGGCGCCCATAAAAGAAGAATTGTCCTTATGTAAACCTATAGTAGAAAAATTTATTTCTATTGTTAAGCCCGAGTTAATTATCTTTACAGGTAGCTACGGTATAAATACTTTTACTGGTCTAAATGGTAGTATTGTTAAAATACATGGTAAGTTTTTTGATTATACCAATGAATATATGTACAATAACATTAAAGCTACAGCCATTTATAATCCAAGTTTTTTGATTAAAAATCCTATTAAGAAAAGAGAAGCTTGGATAGATCTACAAGAGGTACAAAGGTATTTACAAGAATAGATGGCATTTATAATCATTAATATTACTAGTGCAAAAATGAAGAACTCTTGTTAGTGAATCACTAATGGTAATGAATGTCTCTATATATTAATCGTTTATACTGAATAGTTCTGAATAATACTCAGTCAACACATTACGAATGATAGCATATCACAAATGATTTCTTTAGTTTTTTAACATCAAATATTGTAAGTACTATCTTGTACTTAAATACCATTTAATAAATCTAAAGGATAAACAAGTTCTTGTTGTATTTTTTCTTTATTAGAGAATGTGATTTTTACATTTTACAACAAAGTAGATCTAACCATGAAAATTATCTTGATATATGGCTGGGCTGGAAGGATTCGAACCTTCGCATGGTGGAATCAGAATCCACTGCCTTACCGCTTGGCTACAGCCCATTTCATGGTGAAGTATAAAATTACATTCTACTTAAGTCAATGTTGTTTTATTGTGATCATTTCTTATGCGCTAAAGACAAAACCTGTCGTGGCTTTTCTATTATCTTTTTATTGTTTATTTCTTTTTTGTTGTTTTTGTGCCTTATTGTCTGTGTAAGATTATCCAGGATTTTGTTAGCAAACTTAGTTTCCTTTGTATCGTTGGAAAGTTCTGCTATAATATCAGTGTATTCGTTTATTATAACTTCAGCTGGTACATCAGCGAAGTTTAACATCTCATATATTGCCAATCTAAAACTTTCTCTTGTTGTATCTAATAAATTATCTATAGTGTTGAAATTTCTTAGCTCTTTAACCAATACTTTATCTATTTCTTCTTGTTTAGAAACCACGTTGGTTAATAATTCTTTAATGAATTTTGTTTTGTAAAGCGTTTTATAATTATTCCTCTTGGAGTTTTCTTCATTCAGATACACCTCAATGAAATTATCATTTATGATTTTTAAAATCTCATCAAAATTTTTCTGAATGATAATGCCATTATTGTAAATACATAAGGCCTGACACGCAATCAACCTTAGTACACTTGCCCTAGATATCTTTGGTTTGTCGCTAGACATATTATTGCAACATAATTATATTGAGATTATCTTGCTACATTAGTAGCATAAAAAAATAAAAATGCAATGTTGGGTATTATAGTTAAGAAAGCTTCAAGTTCCTTATTCACGATATATTTCTTTAGGTAAATTATAATAAATATTGCATATTTATATTAATTTAATAAGTTAAGAATATTAGCGCTAATAATGGAGAAATGTATATGATTTTTATAAATGCTTACCTATTCAGTGTGGCGTGTACGTTTTTCATGCTAGCTAAATCATGTGGTATTGTGCAAGATAAAAATTATTATATTAAAAAACAGAAAATCTTTGTCACAGGGTTATGTGTTACAGCTTCGCTTCTGTTATTCTTCCCAACGTTTTATGGTTTAAAATTCTGGTTTTTTGTATTCCTTAGTTTATTGATTAATATGCAGTTTTTATCTTATAGTGCTCGTAAATTATATTCTCCATATGTTACTCAATATAAGGCAATTCACTCTTTAGGGACCAAGCAGCGTTTTTATAAACAACAAATGTCAATTACTAAAAACTTCTGGAAAGGAGAAATAGCTACGAGATTAAATGATATATCTTCTTATAATAAGTCTGTTGATGCTGCTGTTCCGGCTAAACCTACAACTAAAGTGCGTTCCACCCAAAAAACTCCCGCTAAAGCCCAAGATGGTGGTCAAGATATGAAGGCTAAGATTGCTGAACAAAAAAAGAAGCTCAGAGATAAAATTAAAAAAGCCAGAATGAATGCCCAAATTACCAGAAAACAAGAAGAAATAGATAAAACAGAAAAGATGATACAAGATGTCTTAGTAAAATATAATTTAACCGAAGAAATGTTAATGGAGGATTAATTCTGTGAGAAAAGCTGATGAATTTTTTTTGAGAAATAAACCACAATTTGTTATTGGAGCTGCAAATATTAACCAAATTCAGCCATCTAATATGATTGAATTTGCTTTTGCTGGCAGATCTAATGTTGGTAAATCTAGTTTAATTAATGCAATAACGAACAGTAATATAGCTATTACCTCAAAAACGCCAGGTAGGACTAAACAATTAAATTTTTTTGTTGTAAATAACATGAGTCTAGTGGATTTGCCTGGATATGGTTTTGCTAAAGCCGGTAAGAAAGAGGTAGAGAACTGGTCAAATCTTATTTTTCAATATTTGTTGGGAAGAGTGAATCTAAAAAGATTATTTTTGTTAATAGACAGCCGACGTGGTTTAATGGATAATGATTTACATGTTATGAAAATTTTAGATAACTCCGCCGTTTTATACCAAATAATCTTAACTAAAACTGATAAAGTTAGCGAGACTGATTTGAAAAAATTGATTTCTAGGATTGAATCCATTAATGTCGAGCATACAGCTCTATATAAAGATGTATTAACCTGTAGTAGCGAGAAGAAGATGGGAATACAAGAAATACGAGAATTACTATATAATTTAACTTTTAATGTTAATTGGTAAATGAAAAAACAAGATATATTGTTAGTCATTGCTTGCAAGGAGGAAAGTAGTGATCTGTTAGAAGCATTAGGTGTAGATATTTTATATACTGGAGTTGGAAAAATAAATGCATCATATTTTTTATCTAGAAAATTATACCAAATGTATAATCTTGGCAAGGTTCCAAAATATATAATTAATGTTGGTAGTTGTGGTAGTAAACACTTTAAAAGACATCAGCTAGTAGTTTGTAATGAATTCAAACAGTTGGATATGGATTGTACGGCTTTTGGTTATAAATTAGGACAAACTCCGCAAGAGCCAGATTCTCTGGTTATGAAACACAAACTATTATTCCCAGATATACCTAGGGCTATATGTGGTACGCAAGATAAATTCGAAACAAAAGAACCACATTCAGATATAGATGTTATCGATATGGAGGCCTATGCTCTAGCAAAAATATGTAATATAGAACATATAGATTTTAACTCTATTAAATATGTAACTGACAACTGTAGTAGTTCTGGAGAAGATGACTGGAATAAGACTGTTCCACGGTGTGCTCAGGTTTTTTATGAATATTTAAAGAAACATATAGAAGAAATATGAGAAAACAAGAAAGAAGAATTTTATACGCAAGTATAATAACAGGTTTAGCTTTACTTCTAACTGTATTTTTTTATCTAGATTTCTATTTTTATAAAAAATATGTTTCTGTGGAAACAGGAAGTGTTGTTGCAATCGTCAATCATAAAAAAATTTATGAAAAAGATGTTCTTCCAAGGTTAAATTATATGTCTGCTCTACAAAATACAGTTATAACCTTAGATAATGTAGATCCAGAAATATTAAAAGCTGTTATTTTAGAGGCATATTTTGATGAGGTTATTTTGCATAAATACTACCAACAACCCTTCAACAAGAAAAAAATAGATATGTTGGTAGATGACTATAAAAAGAAAATTATAAGGGAAGAGTATTTAAGCAAATATGTGTTAAGTAAGCTTACAGAAACGGATTTTATAAAAAAGTATAATGGTTTAATTGAAGAAATTAAGAATAGAGAGGAGCGGCAGATTTCTTTAATTTTAGTGGCAAGTGAAGCTGAGGCAGAAAAAATTAGATCTAAAATAAAAAATGGAAGAAATTTTGCTGATCAGGCTCGGAAGTATTCTATAGATAAGGCTAGTGCTGAACACGATGGTAATCTTGGTTATTTGCTAAAGGAGGAAATATCTGTGCCGCAATTAGCTGCCATTGCATTTTTACTAAAAAAGGGAGAAATGTCTAAGCCTATACAAACAGAAGAGGGCTGGAATTTAGTTATGGTTAATGATATACGCCTTATTGAGCCAAGATCTTTTGAGGATGTTAAGGATATAATTAAGGATATGGTAGAAGATGAAGCCTTTAATAAATACATGAGACAAATTATAAATGCTTATGAACCCAAAATAATTTATAATAGAAAATTATGAAAGATTTCTTTATTTATGGCAAACATCCAATTTTGCTTGCAATAAAAAATCAAAAAAGATTTTTTAAGCACATATATACTTCTAATATTGAGACTTTAAGGAGTTTTTTACAAGAACATCATATAACCATAAACAATAATATTATAAGTTATAAAAATAATAATGAGTTAGCAAGGCTTGTTGGTCCAGATGTTAACCACCAAGGTTATGTAGCTTTAGTGGGTGCTCGTAAAATTATGGACTTTGAGGATTTTGTAGAAAAATATTGTGATAAAGCTAAAGCTCTACCAAAGTTAGTTATTCTAGACCAGTTAGTTGATCCACATAATATTGGAGCTATTATTAGGTCTGCGGTTGCTTTTGGAGTGCGTCATATAATACTTACAAGGTTTAATACTATTCAGGATTCTGCAACTATAATTAAGACTTCAGCTGGTACTAGTGAGTTAGTCAATATTATAGAGGTTGGTAACCTTAATAATGCATTACAAGAACTTAAAAATATTGGTTATTTTATTATTGGTATGGCAGGAGAAGCCAAACAGACACTAAAAGACTTAAATAATATTCAAGATAGTAGTACATGTTTATTAATAGGTAATGAAGGCAAGGGGATCAGACCTTTGGTAAAGAAGAATTGTGATATTCTATGCAGAATAAATATAGATAAAGATGTTGAGAGTTTGAATGCTTCTGTTGCCTGTTCTATTGCTTTATATCAATTATGGGGTTAGTTGATTATGTATATATATTTACTATTATTTGTATTTGGGGCATGTATAGGAAGTTGTATTACCGCGGTTAGTTACCGAATGCCTATAAGGCAAGATCTTGTCTTCAAAAGATCATTTTGTCCTAAATGTAATGCTCAACTCAGAATAAGATCTTTGATACCTATATTTTCCTGGATTATCCAAGGTGGTAAATGTCTATCTTGTGGTAGTAAGATAAGTTTTAGGTATCCACTAATTGAATTGTTATCAGTGATTAATTTTGTTCTACCTTATAGGTTTCTTGGTAATAATTTATTATTAACCGTTTTTGTAATTTGTCTTTTGGAACTTATCTTATTAATGAGTATTATAGATCTAGAAAATTATCAAATTCCATTAAGTACACAAATGGTCTTCTTTAGTATGTCAATTATCTATGCTACTTTCTTTAAACATAATTTTGTACACAGTATTAAGTCCGGTTTAATGTATTTGACCATATTTTATCTTATAAGTAAGATAGTTAGTTTATATAAAAAACAACAAGCTATTGGTTTTGCTGATTTAACTTTAGTATTATCAATCGGCATATTTTTAGCTATAAAGTATTTACATATTTTTCTGATTTTAACCGGAATTATTGGTACTGTTTTTGGTTCTTTGTGGTTGAGGTTAAATAAAAATAAATTGAATATATTTCCTTTTGGCCCAGTTATTTTAATAACATTTTTGTGTATATTTATTATCAATTTAAATATAGTTAAATAAGAACTTGACTTTTGTGTGTAAATAACTGATACTACTGTAGTATGGTCTCTTAGTCTAGCGGTTAGGACACTAGGTTTTCATCCTGGCAACACGGGTTCAAATCCCGTAGAGATCACCATTTCGTTTAATCTTGATTTTGTTAAGTGTTTTGTTAATTTATAGTTAAAATTTAACTTTTTAAATTTTAATACATGGACGCTACAACTCATATATTTGAAAAATCAATCTTGAAGGCCTACGATATCCGTGGGATAGTTGATAAAAACTTAAATGAAATAGATGCCTATTTTATAGGTAAGAGTTATGGGACCTTCCTCAGGCGTAATAAACGAAATACATGTGTATTGGGTTATGATGGAAGACATAGCTCGCAAGCCTATTCGAATTTTGTTGCCAAAGGTTTATTAGAAACTGGTGTTAATGTAGTAAATATAGGTCTAATGCCAACACCTGCTGTATATTTTGCTTTGTTTTTTTTAGACAAAAGCGCTGGTATCATTGTTACAGCTTCGCATAACCCACCCGAGTACAATGGTTTTAAAATGTTAACCAATGCCGAACCAGTATGGGGTGATAATATACTTAAACTTGGAGAAATTAGTGCTTCTGGTGATTTTGAAGTTGGAAAAGGCACTTTAACCTTTAAAGACATTAGAGAAGACTATATCGGTTTTTTATTAAATGTTTTAAAAGATAAAAAAGATTCTGCTTTTGGTATGTTGGATTTTTTTGAAAAATTTAAGATATCTAACAATAAAGAATGTAAACAAGATAGTTTAAAGATTGTTTGGGATTCAGGGAATGGGGCTACATCTGGAATTGTTAAGGAGATAGTAAAACGCCTTCCTGGTACGCATAAAACAATATGTGACACTGTAGATCCAGACTTTCCAAATCATCATCCAGATCCAGCTATAGCTAAAAATATGAAAATGCTTCAAGATGAAGTGCTAAAAAACCATTTTGATCTTGGTATTGCCTTTGATGGAGATGGGGATCGTATAGGCATTGTAGATAATGAGGGTTTTATATTTTATGGTGATCAATTACTAGATGTTCTTGCTAGAGACTTTTTAAAAGATTTTCCTGGTGAAAAGGTAATGTCCGAAGTTAAGGCAAGTAAAGTATTATATGATGATATTGTAAAATATGGAGGACAACCAGTTATGTGGAAACCTGGCCATTCTAGTCAAAAAGCCAAAATGAAATCTGATAATATAAAACTTGCCGGGGAAACAAGTGGTCATATTTTTTATGGAGAGAATCATAATTTTGATGATGCATTGTTTGCGGCTATGAAATTAATTAAATATATATCAACCAATAATATTAAATTAGCTGACATTAGAAAAGCATTCCCGCGAACTTATGCGTCTAGTGAAATTAGAGTTAAAGTTTCTGACGACAGAAGATTTCAGATACCATCCGAGATTGCCGAGAGAATGAGACAACATGGAAGAAAGTTTAATACTATTGACGGTATTAGAGTTGATACTGACGATGGTTGGTGGTTAATAAGGGCTTCTAATACTGAACCGGCCATTACAGTTAGATGTGAAGCTTTAAGTCCAGAGGGTTTTGAGCTATGCAAAAATGAAATTGTAAACCAACTAAATCTCAGTGGTTGCGATATGAGGTTTGATTAAATTAAATTGTATAAAAAAATACTGGATATTTAAGTATCCAGTATTTTTTAAAATATTAATCTAAAAAGATTTGTTTAAATCTTTAGAAGTTTATACCTAAATTTAAATTAAATACATTATTTTTAATGTTAAAGTCTCTACCGAAAGCTAATTGAACAACAGTGTTATTCGTTATATATGTTTCAACCTTAGCACTAACCAATATATTGTCTCTAACCTTCTGACGTAGGGTTCTATCGGAGAAATTATCACTCATTCTTGTTACCATATAAGATTTTATTTTACTAAAAAGATGAGTATATTCACCACTTAAACCGGTTTGTATATTTTCTATTAGATTGTTATTTAACTGAATATTATATAATAGATCTATACCAGCTGTAGTACTGATTGTATCAAAGTGAAAGTTCTTTATACGATAATCGGAAGAATCATTTTCTATTCTAAATGTAAGACTGTTGTAATCGTAATAATCATAATTAAACCCAGCGTTTACTCTAGTAATAAAATTATTATTGTTGCCAGCCACTAAATCCTTATTTAGTCTAGTAAAGATTCTAGAACTACACATATGATTATTTAACTTTCTTTTTGAAGAATTTTTAATAGTAGCATCATACTGTAGTAATATACCATTTCTCCAATTAAAATATTTAAAGTCTTTATCTAAATATGAGATTAAACCAAGGTTTATTGTGTCTAGATTATTATTATTTAATATAGATGAATTAATCTTGGTATTTTGATATTCGAGATATAAAGTACTGGATAAAGTGTTACTTTCGTTACCCAATAAATTATGTTTATCTGTATTATAAGATGTACCAAAGGTGCTGATTCTATCAATAAAATCACTAGATACATTTTTATGTGTTAAATAAACATTAAATTTATCTGTATACTTTTTGGATCTAACATCAACAAATCTATCAACTAGATAATTTATATTATAATAACTTATGTAAACCATAGATTTGCTAATTTCTTGAAAAGAACGAGTTTGTTTTTTAGTAAACGTTGCTGTTTTATCTATCTTAAAGAGAGCCTTTTGTTCTGTTTGAGAGGCTTTGGCTTCGTCAGCTTCCTTTCTTTGACCTGCGGCACCTGCTAATGTAGTTGGTGTCATAACCCCGTTAGGCTTTGACGAAGCACTAGGCGGTTCGGTACTTGCTTGTTGTCTATAGCTATCTGTATCTGATGGTTTACCTTTCCTGCTTATGCTAGGTTGACCCTTATCTTGATGTCTGCTTACTTTTGTTGTTGGTATGCCCGGTTTTCTTGCTGCTAATGCTAAATTGTTGAATCCAAGTATACAGTTTAATAAAAGAATAATAAGCGATATTATGTATGTTTGATACGACTTGTTGTGTTTACTACTCATTTTGTAATATTAAAACTTTTTTAAAAAAAATATAACTGTTAAAAACAGACTTATATTAGAATATAATTTTAAATTTTCTCTTTGGAGAACTCCTATTAATCCATGTAGTCTGAACATCCTGCTTTAAAAGTCAAGTACTAAATTAAGTTATAATAAAACATTCAGATTTTATTTTAAGGTTATTCAATTATATCTCTCTTACCAAGACTGTTCGGCTGAGTTAAAATTCCTTCAGCTTCCATTCTTTCTATTAATGTCGCAGCCTTGTTATAACCAATTCTTAAAACTCGTTGAATATAACTAATACTTGTTTTTCTATCACGTTTTACTATTTGGACAGCTTGTTGATACAATTCTTCTATATCTAGGTCTTTCGAATTCATACTAATTTCAAAATTAGTATTAGTTTCATCATTTGTATTTTCTATAATTTCACGCACGTAAGCTGGTTTAAAGCCTTGGGTGTTTATAAAACTAACAACTTTTTCTACTTCATCATCTGATACAAAAGGACCATGTGCTCTAGTTAGTTTAGCCCCATTGGTCATATACAACATATCTCCGTAGCCCAACAATTGTTCTGCGCCTTGCTCGCCTATAATAACCTTACTATCAATTTTTGAACTTACTAAGAAGCTGATCCTGCTTGGAAAATTTGCCTTAATAACGCCAGTTATAACATCCACAGAAGGTCTTTGCGTAGCCATAATTATATGTATACCAGCGGCTCTTGCCATTTGTGCTATCCTCTGTATTAAAGCTTCTATATCTTTACCAGCAGTAATCATAAGGTCTGCCATTTCATCAACTACCACAACTATGTATGGTATAGGCTTAGTATCGATGGTTTTGTTTTCATAAAGAGGGTTACCATATTCATCATAACCAAGTAATATTTTTGCTACTAGAGGTTTTCCTTCTGCTTCCGCTTTTTTTAATCTTTCATTATAACCACTAATGTGTCTTACTCCTAGCTTGGCCATCATTCTATAACGTTCCTCCATTTCCGAAACAACCCATTTTAGTGATGTAATAGCCTTTTGTGGTTCAGTTACTACTGGAGTAAGCAGATGTGGAATGCCTTCATAAGCAGATAATTCTAGCATTTTAGGGTCAACCATAATGAATTTACATTCATCTGGTGTGAATCTATATAATAATGATAAAATCATGGTGTTTATAGAAACAGACTTTCCAGAGCCAGTTGTGCCAGCTATTAATAAATGTGGAGTCTTGGCTAAATCTATAACAACTGGCTCACCTGATATATTTGTTCCAAGAATTATTGGAAGTACATAGTTATTATGTCTAAATTCCTTAGATTCTAAGATAGATCTGAGATATATAGTTTCCCTGAATTTGTTAGGTAATTCTATACCCATAGCGTTTTTGTTTTCAATGACGGAAATTCTTGTAGATTTAACACGTAGGTTTCTTGCTATGTCGTCGGCCAAACCTATAATTCTAGCAGATTTGGTTCCTGCAGCTGGTTCAAATTCATATAGTGTTATTATTGGCCCTGCTTTAACGCTAATTACCTTCCCTGTTACATGAAAATCTTCTAATACACTTTTTAATTTATTGGCTTGTCCTATCAATTCCTCCTTAGTTATATTATCTTCCGGAAGAGAAGGTTTTTTTAATAAATCAGTTCCCGGTAAAATATATTTATTTTTGTTAGAAATTTTAATTCTATTGATAGATTCTGTAGATTTAGATATTTGTTTTGGTACAGACACCTCAGAATTATTTAAATTTTTAGTCTTTAGATTTTCTTCTGGATCATTGTCTAAATATTCTCTCTCTAGACGAGACTTTAAAATATATTCCTCTAATTGTTTAATTTTTTCATTCTGAGAATTGTATAGTTGTTTATAGTTTTTAAAGCCACTAAAAAAATATTTTATTTTATTAGGTACTAGAAAGCCTAATATCTTCCATAAGTTATGTAATATATATTTAAGGATTTTTTTAATGATTCCTAGCATTTTATAATAAAGTATTAACCATATTTTAAATGGTCTGTCCAACAAAATGGTTAAACTAAATAATGCAACAATTAAAAAACCTATTAAAAAATATTCTTTATTTTGTATAGATTGTAGGATGTATGTACCAACAAAACCTGCATGATCTTTTATATTTAAATATGAATGACGATTAGACAGATAAGTAGTTATAGGATTGATAGATAATATAAATAAGATAAAACTTATTATCTTGTAATATATGTTGTATCTAATCAACTTATTGGTGATGAAGTTAAACCCTAACTTTAAAATTAGTAATATAATTAGCAATGAGCTGATTCCGAAAAATTGAAGAAAAAAATCAGCTATATAGGCTCCAGGAATACCAGTTTTATTATAAACAATTCTACTATTACTAATAGTATTTAAAGATACATCTCCTTCATGAAAAAATATAATAGCTAGGACAGAGTATATTGCAAAACCTATTAGCGCTGTGCCTATAATATATTTTAGAGTTTTCTTAAAAATTGTGTTAAATTTACTCATCTCTATTATTTAAATATTTGTTCCATAAGTCTGGTCTCTTTTTTTGTGTGAGTTTTTGTGCCATGGTTAATTGCCAATCTTTTATTTCCTTATGGTTTCCAGATAATAATACATTTGGTACTTCTCTATTTTTCCAAATTCTTGGTTTGGTATATATTGGATATTCTAGAAGATTCTTATATTCTTCATTAACATTTCCACCAAAACTATCTTCTGTTATAGACATAGAGTTATTAACAACTCCCGGTATACATCTTATCATTGCCTCTATAAAGGCCAAGGCAGCAACTTCTCCACCCATTAAAATAAAATCGCCTATGGATAGCTCGGTCATTTTGTATTCTTCTAAAATTCTCTCATCAATTCCTTCGTATCTGCCGCACAGAATACCTATATTATTATAAGATAAAGACTCTGTTATTATTTCTTGATCTATATGTCTACCCTTTGGTGACATGTAAAAAAAATGTGTGTCTTCTAAATTACAGTTAGTATCTATGGCTCTACCTATAATATCTGGCCGCATTACCATTCCAGGACTGCCACCATAGGCTGTATCGTCCACAGATCTATGTGTATCTAAGGCGTAATCTCTTATATTTACAATATTTAGTGACCATAAACCTTTATCCAAACTTCTTTTTAATAAAGTGTCCGCAAAAAAAGGGTTTATGATATGTGGGAATATAGTAAATACAGTTATTTTCATTTATTCTGAATCTTTTGATATTCTGGTCTAAAGGCATCCGGTATTAACAGGTCGTTATCTTCTTTGAAACCACCTGCACAACCACATAACAAAACTAATATAAGTAAAAAAATATATTTTTTCATAACAATGCAAAGCCTTGAGATATAGATGTATGGTAGTCATAGGATAATTAAAATCAAGCATCCCTTCTAAACCCAAAAAGACCGCTCAAAGAGCGGTCCTATAGGTTTTTAGATATAAATAA
>CAZAFD010000004.1:0-45393 GCA_964484785.1 uncultured Rhizobiaceae bacterium
ATACTCAAGGTAAGTTAGCTAGCGTAGGGAAGATTATCAGATACAACAATGAACTTTTTTTATTAGATCCTGTACAATCTAAAATTTTATCTTTTAAAGATTATAATATAACAACAATTATAGATCTAGTATCATTAATACCAGACAGAGACTATAAAATAAAAACTTTTGCCTTTAATGGCAAAAATTTTTATTTATTCAATGCCCTTGATAATACAATTATCAAAATATCCAAGGAAAATAACCAGAACATTGTAACACTTAAAAATATCCCTCATATTAACGATATGACATTCTTTGAAAATAGTCTGTATTTTATAGATCAATTTAGTCTTAAGCGCATAGATTTACATAATAAGAATGTGATTAAAAATATCGGTTTTAGTTTTTCATATTTGGCGAAGAATTTTACTAAATCATACGATACTTTGTACTTTAATAATATAGAAGAAAGTACACTGGCAAACCAAACTCCTGTTAATATACAAATAGATCAAAATAAAAATATATTATTTGATGCGCCAAATTATATAAATTTATACGAAATAAAAACAGATAAATTAAAATTTTTAAAAAAAATAAATATAGACAACTATACTATTAACCTCAACATATCGGATTTAAATAAAAAATATCTAATAGAGGGTAGAATTTACTATAATAATAAAGAAGGTGGCATGATTTTTATAAAAAAAATACTTAACAAAATTAACTTTTCTAATATATGTACAAATAATCAATTAAAAATTGATTTTAATAATATATTCAATTACTAATACAATCGGTATAATTGATAATAAATGAAAATAAATTATAGATTTTTTATGTTAGATTCTTTTCGCATGACAAAAATACTGGTCTCATTGTTTACTATTGTGTTTCTAGCGTCTTGTGAAACAGATAAACTCGACGCACAACCATTTAAAGACTTGCTATTAAATCCTATTTTAGATGAGGATACAGGGTTACATCAGGATGAACTTTTTCAAAAAAAGCGAAAAAATCAAGATAAAGAATCAAAATATAAGGACAAGCTTGATTTAACCTCCATAGTTGTACCTCCACAACTACCACCATTGGGTAATGGTCAATTAATATCAATATCTGTAACAGAAGAAGTGCCAATTAAAGATATTTTTGTAGAATTATCTAGATTGGCAGATATCGATATAAAAATAGATGCGGACATCAATTTCAATGTTATATTCAGAGTCGTGGATAAACCTATTGAAATAGTCATAAAAAACTTATGCGAACTAGCTAATTTGAAGTATGAGTACAAAGATGGAATATTACATATATCTAGAGATATTCCTTATTTAAAAGACTATAATGTAGATATTATCAGCACTGACGAACTATGGACCTCGATGGAGGCAAGCTTAAAAAATATTTTAGAAACATATAATACATATTATAACAATAATATAGAAAGACTCCGCGCTTTGCAAATAAATGCGCGCAATATATCTGAGGCTCAAAATTCACAAGACGAGAACAATGGTCAAGGTACAGCAAGCCAAAATTTGAGTACAACCGATCTTTATTCAACAGAAAACTTCAAACTAGACATAAATAAACCTGCTGGTATTTTAAGTGTTTATGCAGACGCAAAAACTCATAATATTATAAATGCTTATATTGAAAAAGCCAAGTTTAACTATGGAACGCAGGTTTTAATAGAAGCCAAAGTTGTAGAAGTTAAACTAAAAAAAGAATTCAGGGCAGGAATAAATTGGAATATAGTAAAGAACAGAGATGTTTTTGTGCAAAATGGTTCAGGAGAAGATGCAAAGATCTTGAAGGCACAACAAGTAGGAAGAATATTTAACGTAGAAAGCCCAGGCGCCTTAGGACTACGACAAAGAGAAGATCCGGCTGGTTTAGCTGGCATACAGCATTTAATTGACCACACAAGACACCTAAGGAGAAATTCTTCTGAAACCAATTTTACAGATTTAAATATAATAGTGGATGCCATGGAAGAATTTGGTACAACCAGAACCTTATCTAGTCCAAGAGTACACGCTTTAAACAATCAGACGGCTGTTTTAGATTTTGTTACAAAACTAGTTTACTTTTCAGTAGAGAAAGAGGAAGAAGAAGATACAGAGACTGGTAAAATAACAACCACTTATACATCTACAAAAGAAGAAGCTGAGACCGGTGTTAAACTAAATATTACACCTTCTATCAATCCTATTACCAGAGAGATTACATTGAAGGTAACTCCAGAATTAATAACTAAAATTGGAGAAGTAGAAGATCCTAATCCAGATATGATGAATGTTGTACCAATCTTACAAACAAGAAAAATCGAAACTTCTTTAAAGATTAATTCGGGCGATGTGATGGTTATTGGTGGACTAATGAGCGAAGAATCAACAAATGTTGAAGGTGGTATTCCTGTATTAAGAAATTTGCCAATATTAGGTTGGGCTTTTAAATATAAACAAAAGGCACGAGATATCACAGAAACAGTAATATTTATCAAGGCTACAATCGTTGATAAGAATGATAGCCTAAATGATAATTATAGAAATTTCTATCTAAAATATAATACAGACAACGATGATTATATAAATTAGAATTAGTAATAGCTTTAATTATTGCAATTAATTAAGTAAATGTTACTATATTTGATAGATCTATGTTGATGGTTTGTGATAAATCAAAAATAAAGTTCAAAAAATGAATAATTCCGACGTAAGTATTTTAAAAGACGCAATAAGGTTGGTTGAGTCGAAGGTATGCAGAGATTATTTTGAGTTAGAAAATCTTCAAACAAATCATAACGCTACCGCTCTATTTGCAAAAAAAACACTGATTTTTTTACAACAAAAGTTTGTAGCATTTTTTAATGAAAAGCGATCAAATTATAATATTTATATTAATGGTTTAGAAAAAAATATTGACCCAAATAAAAAAAATACTATATACATAGATCCAATTATTGGTATGATGAATTTTATACATTCAATTCCCTATTTTTGTACAGCTATCTCAATACAAGAACATCAAGAGAACGATAAAAACAAAGTATTGTGTGGAGTAGTAAATAACTATATAACACAGGAGTTGTTTTATGTAGAAAATGGCAGAGGAGCTTTTGTTGATAGTCGAATCAATAATATAAGATTACGAACCTCTAAAAGAAATAACTTATCAACCGCTTTAATTGGAGCGAAATATAGTAAAGATAAAACATCAATCAAGAACTTAATTAGTAAGTTAGACAATGTCAAAATAAATGGCTGTTCAATATTAGATATGTTATATGTAGCCTCTGGCAAACTTGACGCCTGTTTTGTATATGAAAAAAACAAGATTAATTCAGAGCTTGGAGCCCTATTTGTAAGGGAAGCAGGAGGGTTAATATTGGAAAGACAAAACAACTTATTAGCAACAAATTCAATTTTATTCCCGCATTTAAAAGAATTATTATAAATATAATAGACATGGAAAGATCACAACTATTAGAGTTAATTAAACAACAATTAGATTCTAATAAAATTCAAGAAATTAACGTTTTAGATATTACTAAAAGTAGTAACCTAGCTTCTTATATTATAATCGGTACAGGTACATCAAATAAAAATATAAATGCGGTAGCCAATAAATTATGTAAAACCTTAAAAGAATTAAATATTAACATTCTAACGGTTACTGGAGAAAATACCGGATGGTTTGTAATTGATCTAGGAGATATTATTATCCATTTATTTACTCAAGAAACTAGAGAAATATATAAACTTAGTGACTTTTGGACAAAAAGAGTTGAAAGACCACAAAAATTACACTTTGTTGGAATCAACGGTAGTGGCATAGCCGGTATAGCCTGTATGGCAAAAACGTTAGGTTTTGAGGTGGATGGTTGTGACCTCAATGAATATGGATCTTATTCAGACCAGCTCAATAGATTAAATATAGAAATAAAAATTGGTCATAACGAAAATCATATTACACCAGATACTAATTTAGTAGTAGTAACTCCAGCTTTGCTATATAAGGATAGATACAAGAGTATTCCAGAACTTGAAAAGGCCTCTCAAGCCAAGAAAATGATAAGATGGCAAGAGTTTTTAGGCAATTACTTAATGAAAGACAAAGAAAGTGTAGCTGTTGCTGGCACTCATGGAAAAACAACAGTTACAACATTCTTAAGTTTAATACTAGAAAAAGCCGGACTAGAACCAAATTGTATAATTGGTGGTACAGTAAAAGAATGGAACCAAACCTATAGAGTCGGAAAAAAGAACTTGTGGTATATTGTTGAAGCAGATGAATATGCTGGTAATTTTCTTTATTATCATCCTAAATATATTTTGTTGAACAATGTAGAAATGGAACATCCAGAATATTTTAAGGATTTTGAGGAATATAGGGATAATTTCAAAAAATTCTTATTAAGCGTACAAAATCACGGCAGCATAATCTTCAATTATGATGACAAAAATTCATTAGACATTATTGATGAAATATATGACTCTCTTTTAAAGAAAGACGTAAAAATTACAGGAATAACCTTTAATAATGAAACAAATAGTGATTTATATAGATTAGTTCATATAGAAAATACTGAGGCAAATAATTTTATTTTAGATAAACAAATATTTAAGCTTAACAAACTATTTGGCGAACATAATATAAAAAATATGAGCATGGCTACCGCCTTAGCTAAACAACTAAATATACAAAATAGTTATATACAAAGTGTTTTAGATGGTTTTTCTGGGGCAAAAAGAAGAATGGAATTAATCTATAATAAAAATCATGTTTGCGTATATGATGACTATGGCCATCACCATACTCAGATATACTATACTATCAAGGCACTAAAAGATAAATACCCTAATGATAAAATCTTGGTAGTATTTGAGCCACATCTAGTATCAAGATTCCAACAAAATTATACAGAATACATTAATAATTTAAGACTTGCAGACTTTGCCATCATAACTAGAGTATTTAAATCTAGGGAAATAGATAAACCAGATCTAGATATTAATAGCTATCTTCACAATCAAAATTCTATAAAATATATAGACACAAACCCTGAGCTAATAAGGACTATTAAAGATTACATACATTTAAATTCACAAGATAAAATACATATATTAGTTTTAGGTGCTGGTCTATCTTATGAATTATCAAGACAAATAGCACGCAGTTTATAGATTAAATATTTGTTTAAAACATATGTACCCTATTGTCTAGGGTACATATATATATATTTAATAAACTATTTAACGTTTTTAGAACTGCTTCGTGTTTTATTAATCAGAGTATCCTTCTTACTTCTCTTATAACCAGCGTTTTCTGCTGTCTTGATCAAATTAGAATCGGCTTCTTTTTTAAATTTATAATAGAAAAACCAGCTTATAGCTATTGATAGTATGTACAAAAATGCTATATAGGTTATAGTCAACCAAGGTTTAACTATAATAAATATTATAAGAGTACCAAGACAAAGTAAAAGTGGATATTTATATTGAGGATTAATCTTCATCTTCTTAAAGCATGGAGTTGGTATAGTGCTACCAGCCAAAATAGAAATTACTATCGTGTTAATAATACTTACAATAGGCATATCCAAAAAGGGAATATCAAACTCAAAACTCATAATCATCGGTAGCATTACAAGCAAAGCAGCCATAGGTGCAGGAATACCTTGGAAAAAATATTTTTTTAACGGATTATTATTATCTCCGGAATTCAGATTAACATTAAATCTGGCTAAACGAATAGCCATACACATACTCAATACCAAAACAGGTAACCAACCAATAGTTTTAAATTTTAAATACTCATCCATCTTCCAAAAATACATAATAAACCCCGGGGCAACACCAAAATTAAAAAAGTCCGCTAAAGAATCTAATTGCGCACCAAAATCCGATGCAGCATTTAGCTTTCTAGCTACTCTACCATCTATACCATCTAAAAAACACGCAAATAGAACGCATACACAAGCCATTATATAATTATTAATAATAGCCAACCTCACACCATATAGCCCCATACATAAAGCCCCAATGGTTAAGCTATGTGGTATTAATTTTATAATATCTAAATTGATTGCTTTATTTT
Organism: uncultured Rhizobiaceae bacterium; assembly: GCA_964484785.1. GTDB lineage: Bacteria > Pseudomonadota > Alphaproteobacteria > Rickettsiales > UBA1997 > CAZAFD01. The sequence continues at coordinate 6,091 of CAZAFD010000004.1, forward strand.
TTTTTGTCATTTTATTCCCTCTAACTAAAGATTAGCAATTACTGTCTCACCACCTACCATTGTCTGCCCAACCTTGACTATTGGTTTAATACCATTGGGTAGGTATATATCTACTCTGCTTCCAAATTTAATTATACCATATACATCACCTCGTTGTACTTCTTGGTTTATGCTTAAATTACATACTATCCTTCTAGCTATTAGTCCAGCTATTTGGATCACTGGTATATCTAAACCATCACTAGTTGTTATAACGCAAGCCTGGTGTTCATTGTCTTTACTGTATTTATCGTCTGAAATATTAAAAAACTTCCCTTCTTTATAATACATCTGGGTAACTTTACCATTAACCGGTATTCTTTGAGAATGCACATTAAACACACTAAGAAATATACTTACCCTAGTCCATTTAAGGTTTCTATCTACATTTAACTCTTCCGGAGGCGCTACTTCAGCAATAGCATCAACAACTCCATCAGCTGGAGCTAAAATGGTTTTTAAATTGTCTGGAGCAAATCTATTTGGGTTTCTAAAAAAATATACTATAAATAATGAAACAACAAAAAAGATCAATCCTAATATATTGGAAAGTAAAGTTAGCAAAAACGTTACTCCAAAAGATAAAGCAATTATCGAGTAACCTTCTTTATTAATTGGAACTATAACTCTCCTCAATGTCTTTCGCAAATCAAACATAGATTTCACTTATAAAATTATTAATAAACAAATATGAAAAGATAATTACATCATTTCAACAGTATCATTATTTATACAAAAAAAATAATTCTGATTCATTTTTAAATTTAAATATTCACCACCAGTCTCTCCGCCATATATACTCTTTATATGATTTATTAGATAACCAAGAGAACCATGTCCAACAACAACAAGATTTTGTTCGTGGTAATACTTATCATAAAAGCGCATTAATCTTTGGATAGCCTCCATCTTAGATTCGCCATCTTCAAATTTAAAATCTAAATCCTTCCGCATTTCATCATAATTCTCAAAAATATCATAGAACATATTTTTAGGCGTATTTGTATAAATACCAGCGTCTATTGCCTTTAATAAGGGTTCTTCAACTGGTACAACATCATCCTCTAGGCCAAGAATTTCAAGAATTATTTGCATACTATGCCTAGTTCTTACCATTGGGCTTACAACAAACTTGAACTGTCGAAAGTCCAGTCCCGAGTCAACTAGACGGTAAGCAATCGATTTAATTTGATCAATACCACGCAGGGTCAATAGAGAAGGATAACAACCTTGTTTAATACCTTTTCTATTATGCATCGTTTCGCCATGTCTGATAATAAACCACATAATACTTATTTAATTATTGTATATTTACATTCTTCACGTAGTACTTTTAAGATTGAATTTTCTTCTTTTACATTAAAGACAACTATCGGCATACTCATATCCCTAGCCAAGGTAAAGGCTGTCGAATCCATAACCTTTAAATTCTTATTAATAGCCTCATCAAATGTTAAACTATCATATCTAACGGCATCTTTATATTTTATTGGATCCTTATCATAAACTCCATCAACTTTAGTACCCTTAAAAACAGCATCACACTGCATCTCTGAAGCTCTCAATACAGCGGCTGTATCAGTAGAAAAGTAAGGATTACCGGTACCAGCTACAAATAGTACAATACGATTTTTTTCAAGATGACGTAAACCTCTTCTGCGCGTATATGGTTCACATACTTTATTTATTTCAAGAGCAGATAACATTCGTGTAGGAATATCTAATCTCTCTAGTGCATTTTGCAATGTTACTCCATTCATAATAGTAGCTAACATTCCTACATAATCTGCATTAGTCCTATCCATTAATTCAACAGGGGTTGAACAACCTCTAAAAAAATTGCCACCACCTATAACGAGACAGATTTGTATTCCTTGATTGTAAATATCTAAAATTTCCTCCGCTAACTTCTTTACAGCTTCACTGCTTTGTCCAAAAGCACCCTCACCCATCAAGGCTTCGCCGGAAATTTTAAACAAAATCCTTTTAAACTTCATAGTCTAACAATTAATTGTTTTTCCCTGAAAATGCTAGCATTAAAAAAACAAAAATAAATATCTAAAAAAATTATTTTATGCACTTGACTAGCATCATATTTTATGATATAATGGTTTTAGGTTCCATGAAAATGAACCGTTTTAATAAACTAACAACAATTAATTTAAAAGAAAATGAGTACATCAAATATTAGTGCTAGCTCAAGAAGAGCTCCACAGACATCTATGGTTGGTACACCTATATATGAACATGGTATCAATTTGCCACAATTTATCAGAAGAATATGGTCAAATGTAAAGTTTAACTTTAGCACCATGGTAGCTTCTGTTAAGAGATATTTTGTTAAAGCAAAAGATTGTATTAAAGGAAAAATACAAAAAGTAAAACAAAATATGGCCAGGAGAAAAGAAGAAAGAATACTAAGAAGAGAAATACGTAGACAAAAGTGGAAAAATTCTCGTACATATAAATTTTGCTGCAAAGTTCAAAATTTCTTCAAAAATGTTTGGACTAGCGTAAAGAAACCATTCCAAAGAGGTGGTTTTGTTTATAAATTTGGTGCAGGCGTTAAGAAACTTGCTTTGAATGTTAAAACTTTCTTTGTACAAACTATTCCTGCAAAGATAACAGCTATAAAGAGAAAAAGAAATTTAGCACGTTTAGAAAGAATGCCAGGAGAATTACGTCCATTTTTATGCCTAGATTTAGAGCGAGAAGGCAGGATTCCAGCTTTAAATACTCAAGCACAAGAACATGAACTACTAAGACTTGCACAAGCAGATCAAGCTTTAGCAACCACACCTGGTTTGGCACGATAAGCAATACAGCAATTTATAATTAATTATACTAAATGTTACATAAAAACAACTCACTAATAAGTGAGTTGTTTTTGACAATTCCAATAATAACTAAGATAGAATTATGATAGAACATTAAGTGATTCTTTTTGTTTTTTAATAAGTTCGTCAATTCCATTACTAGCCAAGACGAACAACTCGTTAAACTTTTGAAAGGAAAATGGTGTTTTTTCAGCTGTTCCCTGTATTTCAATTAATTCATGTCGATCGTTCATTATAAAATTGATATCACACTCAGAATCTGAATCTTCAGTATAATCAAAATCTAATACACACACATTTTTATATATTCCACAGGAAACTGCGGCAACAAAATTTTTAATCGGATTAATTTTAATCTTTCTTTCCTTTATTAGACTTTGTACAGCTAGATAAAGAGCCACAAAACCACCTGTAATAGAAGCACATCTTGTACCTCCATCAGCTTGAATAACATCACAATCTATTATAATTTGACGCTCTCCCAATTTAGATAGATCTAAACATTGGCGTAAGGATCTACCAACTATTCTTTGTAGTTCAATAGATCTACTATTAATTTTATCTTTATCTCGCAAGAGTCTTTGTTCTGTCGCGCGTGGCAACATACTGTATTCAGCTGTAACCCAACCATGTCCGCTTCCCTTTATAAAGTGCGGTACCTTTTCATCAATACTTGCTGTACAGATAACTTTTGTATCTCCAATGCTTATTAAACATGAACCTTCTGCATATTTATTAAAACACGGTATAATATCTATAGGTCTCAACTCATTAATCTTTCTTCCGCTAGGTCTTAGCATTTCCATTATTTATTAATTAACTGTAAAACGGTACTGGCAAAATATAAAGAGCCCGTAATAATAATTCTCTTAGGGGAGTCTGCATGTTTAGATGCAATCATCTTTAAAGCCAATGTTACATCCTCAGTGCATCCAAGTATTTCTGCTGCTTCGTGTCGTAGTGCTTCTTCTAAAATTTCAGCCTTGGCAAATTGAAAATTTTCATCCGGCGCATTCGCTAATAAAACAAATTTATGCACTGATTTAACTATTGCCTTAATATAAGCAGAATAATCCTTTTTCTCTAAAATAGCCAATATTATTATGGATTCTTTACCATCTTTATGTTCTCCAACCCATTCCGATAATACTCTGGCACCATCTGGATTATGTGCTCCATCCAGCCATAACTCAAATCCACGTGGTAATAACTTACCCAAAGTAGTATCTGTTAGATCTTGTAATCTAGCTGGCCAAAAAGCTTTTTTAATACCTCTTTTAATGGCTTCATCTGATACCACTAACTTATTTTGTGCCAGAATTGCGGCTATAGCCGTACCAGCATTATTTATTTGGTGTTTACCCTGTAATCTTGGTTTAGGAGTATAAAGCATTTTAAAAATACCTTCAAAAGCACACCTATCATCAAGTTCCGTATATTTCCACTGTTCACCACTAGCATAGTATGGACAGCCTAGGTGCTCAGCTTGTTTTATTAAATAATTTGTAGTTTCTTTACACTGTGGCCCAATAATTAATGGTGTAGATGATCTAGCTATACCAAACTTTTCATAAGCAATCTCTTGCAAAGTGTTGCCAAGATATTCCATATGGTCAAAGGAAATATTGGTAATGATATCAACCAAAGGATTCTCGAAAACGTTTGTGCTATCAAATCTTCCACCACAGCCAACTTCAATTACATTGGCATTTGCATCATTTCTGGAAAAAGCCACAATACCAATAACAGTAAGTGCTTCAAAATATGTGATCTCCAGCTTATACTTCTCAACAACAGTTCTAACCTCTTCAGCTATCTCATCATAATATTCATCGGTAATATATTGTCCAAGAGGCTGTATTCTCTCATTAAAACATACAACATATGGAGAGACAAAACGATTAACCTTATACCCAGCTTCTTCAAGTATTGTTTTCAAAAAAGAAGTAACACTACCCTTACCATTAGTACCAGCAACGTGAAAAACATTTTTCAGTTTGTTTTGCGGATTACCCAATTTTGCTAATAAAGCATACATTCTTTCTAATCCTGGAGTAAAACCACCATTAGATTTGTTTGGCCATCTTGGTTTATTCATAACTTATCTTTTCACGATTTGTATTACTTCTATAGAAGTATATAAATATATTTTTTAAAAAATAAAGTATTTTTGATTAAGATCGTAACGCATCTATTGGGTTCAATCTAGCAGCTTTTAAAGCCGGTACTATACCAGAAATAACACCAATAACTATAGAAACAAAAATAGATACAAATATAATAAAAACATTAGTTTCTACATGTTTATTAAAAACATATCCACCAATTTTCGACATACCAATACCCAGAACAGTACCTATAATACTACCGATTACCGATATTAATATAGCTTCAAGCATGAATTGGTATAAAATATCAGATTCTTTAGCTCCTAAAGCTTTCCTAATGCCAATTTCTCTAGTTCTCTCCGCAACAGACACAAGCATCATATTCACAATACCAATACTACCAACAAGTAAAGAAATAGAACCTATAAATACCAACAACAAAGAAAGGACAAGACCTACTCTTTTTTGTCTGTTAACAATTTCGGTTAAATCTATGATTTCAAAATCATCTTCTGCAAAATCAGATAGTTTATGCCTTTCTCGCAACAAAACCTTTATCCGACGCTGAACAAACTTTAGGTTTTGTTCTTTATTAACCTTTAAAATAATTATATCAATCTTATCTGGAAATCTATTGTTTGTTATTTTACGTTTAATCACAAACAAAGGTGCGATAGATGTATCATCTGTGTCATGCCCACCAGCCGAGGCTCCTTTACTCTTTAATACTCCAACCACAGTAAATGGTATATTAGATATTCTAAGACTCTTACCTATAGGATCCACATTCTCAAAGAGTTTATCAGCTACAGTTTTACCAATTACTATTGAGTTTACAGAATTGTCAAAATCTTCTTGTGTAAAAAAACTCCCCTTCTCTATTTCCCAATCCTCAGTTTGTAAATAAGTGGGATCTGTACCAACTATATTAGTAGCCCAGTTTTCGCCACCATACACCAGCCTCCCGCTGTATCCAACTACAGGAGAGACTAATTCTACATCTTTAACTTCTCTTATAGCTAAGGCATCTTTATAGCTAATCGTAGGCTGGCCTCTACCACTTCGTATACCACCTCTACCCGACGATCCAGGAACTATTATTAGTTTATTGCCACCAAATGCTTTTAATTCACTATTAATAGTATTCATAACCGTTTGGCCAATCTCTACCATCATAATCACCGTACTAATCCCTATTAGTACGCCTAAAATAGTGAGAAATGACCTTAATTTGTTTGATTTTATTGAAATCCAAGATTCTTCTAAAATCGATATCCTTAACATTATGACTTATTTATTGAAGAACATTGATCTTATTTTTTCTAGGGTAACGTTGATTAATTTGATATCTTCTACAAGAACTATAATTGTGTCATAACCAGCAATACTACCGATTACATTATCCATATTCCTCTCATCAATGATTCTAGCGACTACTCCAGCAGTACCGCCTCGAGTTTTAATAATAATTTCTACTCCATTACTTTTAACTATTGTAACCAAAGTTTTTACCGCAGCTGAAAGCTCTAGTGGTCTAGGCTGTATCATATAATAACTGTTTTTTGCATCATCAACAACTTTAACTGTATTTAACTTTTTTAAAATTCTAGATATATTGGACTGTGTAGTCATGTATCCTTTATCGCTTAATACCTTAGTTAGTTCGGTTTGTGTTTTAATTTTATTGTTCAGGATTAAATCCTTTATAACAAATTCTAATTTCATAATTAACTTCCAGTTATGACTAATGCTTAAATTAATAATTCTATTATCGCGTAACCACTCGGCGTAAAACTATTCATCTTATGCCATAAAAACTGTAAAGTGGTGTATACGATTTATAAAAAAAATCAATAGTATTTTATATAAAAAAAATTTCTTTATTTTTATTATTTTTTTAGGAATATCAATAATAAACCAAGCGTGCTAACCACAAAACTAAATAACCAAAAACTATGTACAACTTTTGATTCTGACCACCCTAATTGTTCAAAATGATGGTGAACCGGAGCCATTTTAAAGACTCTTCTTTGAAATAGCCTATACCAAAAAACCTGTAAGGCGGTACTACCAAGTTCGACTATGAAAAGTAAAGCCATAATAGCATAAAAAAGCTCAATTTTAAGAATATAACTTATTGTAAATAATATAGCACCTAGAGATAGACTTCCTACGTCACCCATAAATATCTTGGCTGGATGCTTATTAAAACAGAAGAAACCAACCATACAAGCACATAAGGAAACCAACACTAGCATTAAATTAGTATATGCCTCTGGTCCTATACTACTAACCAAATAAGTACAGCCAAATATAAGACTACATAACAACAGCACTAGAAAATATAGCGTTATATTTATGACTGGAATAGTCAATAAACCATCTAAACCATCTGTTATATTTGTTGCATTAGAAGAACCTACAAGCGCTACAATGTACATTGGAAAAGCTAGTTGTTTTAAATCTAAAGAAAAATTAAACAAAGGCATATATATATATGAACTTAAGAATCTTGGGTCTATATAAGCTAACAATAAAATGATTATACCAGCAGCGATAAACTCTATAATTAACTTTATACTTCCTCTCAATCCAAAACTAGATTTAAAAAACACCTTTAATACATCATCCAGCAAACCTATCGCCGCAAAAAACACAGTAACTAAAAATATCACCCAAACATAAGGGACCTTTAAATTACAAAACAAGATCACATTTAGTAAAAAAGCACCTATAAAAGCTAAACCACCCATTGTTGGGGTTTTGCATTTTTTTAAATGTGTTTCTGGCCCATCATTCCTAATGGGTTGAAACCTATTGCTTTTTTTAAAGACAAATATCAACCCTTTAATAAATAATACAGTCACAAAGAAAGATGACACAGAACACAGAAGTAGTGTTATACCTAGATTAAAAGATGCAAGCATAAGATATCGTTTTAATTTATAAAAAAAATTACATTTTATTATTTGGTACCAAATAATTTATTATTTCGTAACTTTTACCGAGATATTTTGAAGACTTAATAAAAAGTACATCTCCGTCTTGGACAAGATCCTGAATATCTTCTAAAACATTATAAACACTGTCATAGTGGACAGTATTAAAATTATTCTTTTTTAGAAAGTCATAAGTAATTTGTGTCTCGTCACCAAATAAAATTGCAACATCAACACCATACTTAAGTATTTGTTGAGCAATAGTTAAATGAAAGTCCTCGGTTTGAGATCCAGCTTCCTTTATAGGGCCAAAAAAACAAACTTTTCTACGAGATATATAATCTTTATTCTTAAATAATTCAAAACCACTAATAAAAGCCTTAGGATTCACAGCATTAGCGCTACCGTTAATAACTGTTATATGAATATCTTTACCTTTGATATTACACTGAACTTCTTCTATATTATTTCTACCACGCGTAGTCTTATATTGATTTAAATAGGTAAAGACTTTTTTAATATCTATGTTTAAGGCGTGTGCGATAGCCAAAACTCTCAAGGCAATTGATGGTAGATTATAATCTTTATTATCTAAACTCAAATGGAATTCTTGGCCATCTATAACATATATTACATTGGTTGTATTTCCATCTATACAAAAGTTCTTTAAAAAAACGTCGGCCTTTGAATTTTCACCAAAGCTTACAAGATTAAGATTGTACTTGCTAGCTTTTGCAGCAAGAAAATCAAAAAATTTATTATCTTTATTTAGAACGGCACATTTGCTAGTATTCGTCAAAATTTCGCTTTTTTCAAAAGCAATTTCTTCATCGTTTTTAAAATATTCAAAATGAGCCCGTTCTATGTTAGTTATCAAACTAATTTCTGGTCTAACAAAATCAACAAGCATCTTAATCTCACCTTTACCACTAGTGCCCATCTCGTAAATAACATAATCTAAATCTGTGCCAGTATTTAACATTGTGAACATGAGACCAAAAAAGTTATTAAAACTCATTTGATTACAATGTGCTTTACCAAAATGACTTAATATAGTATACAAAAAGTCTTTCGTACTAGTTTTGCCTATACTACCAGTTATAGCTATAATTCTAGTGTTAGTTAATTGATTTCTTCTAAAAACAGCTAAATCCTTGATTGCCTCTATAGTATCATCAACCAATATCACTCTTGGATCTGACTCAAATTCTCTTGCTAAAGCATCACAAGCAATAACTGCAACATTCTCATTTTTTTCTAGAACATTTTTAATAAAGATATGACCATCGGTATGTTCACCTTTTTTTGCTATAAACAAACTACCTTCAGCAACCTCTCGGCTATCGAATGTTACATTCATTATACTAAATTCATGATCTTCATTAAACTTAGTTAATCTTCTATTAAGAGCTTTTTTTATTTCACTAGTATTCCATAGATAAGACATTTTTTCCTCCTACTACTTTTCATTCAAATGTGTTTTAATAATAAATATATTTTAAATTTTAAAAAATAAGACAAACTATCTCCACTCTAGACTAGACCCATCAATTTAATATGCAACTTAATATTCCTTATAAAAGCAAGGTTTTATAAAACAAATCTAGTCCATAATATTAAGTAAATAAATATTTAGTCTCACTAACTGATAATATAGCATAAAAATCAATATCTGGCTTATTTAGGTGAAAAAACAGATTTTATAATAAATAAAAATAAAGAAAAATTAAATACTAAATATATTTTATATAAATAAGAGAATTGCCTTATTAAACTAGTATACAAAGATACCGGAATTAAAGTTTTAAACTTAATGCTCAATTTAATATGTAAATATACTATACACAGAATTAAATAAGTCTGTCTTCTTGCAAAAATTCATTTTCCTATTAGGATTTATTTGAAAGACGATATAATGTTCATATAACAATACATTATAAAATTATGAGGTTAAAAAATAACAAAAACATTTATAGTAAAAGAATTAATTTTATTAAAGACAATTGTAATTCTTGTACTGAAAAAGGATTTTCTTTAACTGAACTATCTATCGCTTTGATAATAATTGGTTTAATTATTACTGCCACAATTGGCGGAAAAGCATTAATAGATCAAGCCAAGATCATATCTATAATAAATGAGTTTGAAGAAATAAAAATCGCTCTGTCAACATACGTAAATAGCGGGGGCAACCTTTATCAAGAAAATGGTACAACCAAGGATTCAAATATTTTTCTGGATATAAAAAATACTGGAATTATCTCAGCTTCTAAACTGGGTTATAACCCAAAAGAAGGCAATTTATATGGATATAAAACTAAACTACATACCAATAAGGGCACTTACCTATGGTATGCTCAGAGTAAAAACAGCAACACGCTCAACAAATATGGACAAAGATTAAAAATACTATTATGGTATGGCCTTATCACGGACGGGACAAAAGTGCGTACGCCGCCATATATTTTTACGTTAAAATTTTGTAAAAAACTTGTACATAAATTACAATCAACCTACAATGAAAAACAAAGTTTGGTAATGCATACCGTAGAGAATAATAAAAACGATTTTAAAAGATTTGAGTTCTTTTGTAGATGTTACAAAATAGATAACTCCATGGATTGGAATTGTAATAGCTCTGATCCAAAAACATCAGCAATAATAGGAGTATTTGTTTGGGATCTAAAATAAAAGGATTCTTTGAAGGACTTTCGCTTTAATTACAAGTCCTTCAAAAACTAAATATCTATTTCTTGTCTGAAGTATTACTTATTGGATTAACTTTTTGTTCTGAACCAGTATTAGTTTTATTTATATAATCCTGAATAATCATTTCACCTTTTTTATATTTCTTTTTTGCTATCACAGCAAGAGACAAAGAATTTATCAAAAAACAAATAATTAGAAAAATAGTAACCCTTGTAATCAAGTCTACGGTAGACTTATGTGATAAAATACTTGTGCTCGAAGCTCCAGCACCAATGCCACTTAAAGCATCTTCATCCGAAGATTGCAAAAGAATGATACATATCAAAAGTATTGCTAAAATGATTTGCAAAATAAACAAAAATGTCATTAGATGAGACATCTCAAAAATCAACATCAATTATTAAAATAATGAGATTTAAGATAAAGTTACACAAAGTTTTGTCAAGGTATCTAAAATATACAAGCTAGACTAGATTGAAAAATAAATTTAACCTAGCCTGACCTGATAATTACCCTATCGTTCTTGGGACCATCCAACTTTAGTCAAAAAATCTTTATATGTACCGTCAAACAAAAAAACTTTATTATCGTCAAATACAATAAGTTTTGAAATAAGATTATTTAACACTGTTTCATTATGACTAACAATAAAAAGTGCCCCCTCGAAATCCTGACATGCCTTAAGAAATGCCTCAGAACTATCCATATCTAAATGGTTGGTAGGCTCATCAAGCATTAGCAAATTACAAGGTTTTAGCAGCACTTTACCTAAAAGAACCCTGCTTTTTTCTCCTCCGCTTAGTACACTAATTTTTTTCTGCGCTAATTCATCTGGAAACATCATATTACCAGCCATTCTTAATACTTGCGTTCTAGTTAAAGATTTATCAACACTCCATAGTTCTTCCTCTATAGTATGATCTAATCGTAAAACGTTCTTATTGGTCTGGCCAAAATATCCGACTACAGCCTTATTATTAATTCTTATTACACCAGATAATGGACTTAGTCTACCGCTTAATAAATCCATCAGTGTACTTTTGCCCTTACCATTTTTACCAATAATCCCAACCTTATCATGCGGCTTGATTGAAAAAGATAAATTCTTAATAAGTATATTGTCTTCGCTATAACCAAAGGTTAGATTGTCTACCGAAAAAAATACATTATTAGTATAAAAGGGTTGATAAGCAAACTTAAAATCTAATGTAGCAATATTATCAAGTTTTGTTTTAACTTCTTGTCTCTCTAACATTTTAATGTGTGACTGCACCCTACTAGCTATATTAGCTTTATATCTAAACCTATCTATATAAGTCTGCACTTGTTTACGTTTTTTTTCTTCATTAATCCGCGTTTTTTCATAATTATCCTCTTCTAGCGCAATCTTATCATACATATTTTGAGTATTGCCAGTAATTTTTTGCGAAGTACCTCTGTGGATTAACAGGATGTGATCTACTACATCATCCATAAAACTTCTATCATGTGTAATCAAAATAAACGAATGTCGCCATGTTTGTAAAAAAGTTTTTAACCATCGGATCGAAACAATATCTAAATAGTTTGTTGGCTCGTCTAAAAGCAAAAGATCAGGTTCCATCGCGAGTAATTTAGCAAAGTTAATTCTTATTTGCCATCCGCCAGAAAATTCATTAGGGTTTTTGTTTAAATCATCCTGAGCAAAACCTAAATTTAGTAACATCTTTTCTGCATCCCAAAAATTATCACGTTTATACTCCGGCATAGCGGCACAAACTTCATCGACTATATTAGCACATCGGAAGTCCATATACTGCTTTAAGTAACCTATAGTGTAATTCCTTGATTTTACTATTTGACCAGAATCAGGAACTAAATCATTATTTATAATTTTCAGTAAAGTTGTTTTTCCACAACCATTTTTACCTATTAACCCAATTTTCTCTTTATCATTTAAAATAAAGCTAACATTACTAAATATATCTTTACCATTAAAAGATATACTTAGGTTTTCTGCCTTTAACATAATATTTACACGTTAATTATATTACTTAGTACTCCTTTGATAAGGGATCATAATTATCATTAAAATTTAATTCAATAGGTAATGATAAAAATACATAAATGATTTAAAGATACATTTTATGTAAAAATTGTCTTTGAAAAAAAAATAATTTTGTTAAAATATATAAGCATATATTACATAGTTTATATAAATGTCATTACAAACAAACGCTATTAATTTTCTTCCAAACAAAGGTGAATTGCTTTTTATTACTGGATGTATGTTTTCTAGAAAAAGTGAAGAACTGATTAGAAATGTAGAAATATTAAAAAAACACAACATAAAGTTTTTTGCTGTTAAACCCTATATACACGATCGTGATGGGGATTTTATCAAATCCAGAGCTATTAAAAAAACTGTTAATTGTATTTTAATAAAAAATCCAATGGATCTTGTTGGTCGTAAAGAGCAGTTTATAATTATTGATGAATATCAATTTTTTCCTAAACACGAATTAGATACAGCTTTAAAAAAATTATTAAAAGAAAAAAAACAAATAATAATTTCTGGTTTAGATAAAATTTCCACAGGCGACTACTGGGAAAATTATGAAATAGTTAAAGAAAAAGCAACTAGAGTTATAGAACTAAGCGCTAAGTGCAGTATTTGCGGTAAACCAGCAAGATGGACAAGGATGATCAGTACATCAAACGACATTATACAAATAGAGGGAACAAGGAAGAATCTAAAATTCGAACCTCTATGCACAGAACATTTTTATCATATTCGGAAACGCGAAATGTCTAAAATATCAAGAAAAAATTAGTCTTCCATAAAAAATTGGTTATAGAGATGATCAAAAGCTAATAAAGACTTTTGATTCTGTACGGGATCGTGTACTCGTAAAATATCCACCTGTCTAGCTAGTCCTAAAGACAAAGCTAGTGTTTCACTGTCTCTTTGAGATGCTTCTTTATCAGAAAATATTTTCATAAACGACTTTCTCGAATGACCAACAAGTATTCTTACATCATATTTATGAAAAACACTTATATTTTGTAATAACTGTAACGATTGGGTAGCATTTTTACCAAAACCAATACCCGGATCAAAAATCATGTTATTTAAATTTAAGTTGTTTTTAACAAATAAATTTATCTTGGAATCCAACCAGTTAGTTACCACATCAAGTGTACGATCAAAACTAACATCTTTTATATCAAGATTGTGAGTAAATACAAATTGAATATTCTTATATTCCTTAGCCAATTCCAACATACCCACATCTTCTAGCCCATGTACGTCGTTGACCATATTAAAACCATTAAGGATTGCTTCTTTTGCTGTTTCTGGATGATAAGTATCAATACTCAATATTGGCTCAAAATAGCAACGTTTTCTATTTCTTATAAAATCAAATACTGGACCTAATCTGGTCAATTCTTCTCTTGCGTCAATAGGACTAGCCCCTGGCCGTGTCGATTCGGCACCTATATCTATTATGCCTACATTTTGTTTAGACCAAGAGTTAAAAATCTCTTTAAAAGAATCTATATCAATTTGTTTTTTACTGTCAGAGAATGAATCCGGGGTAATATTTATTATACCCATAAAAGTAGGTTGATGCCCTGGTCTATATATATTCAAATTTTTAACTTTGCTATAATTCAGATTAGATATAGGATCTAATACAAAAGTTCTTTGCTTATACAATTTATGTGGAATAGTTAGAATGTCTTCATTAATAACTTCATCATTATAAAAAATAATATCTATATCAATAATCCTTGTAGACCAACGAGCATTACTATTTCTACCCATTTCTCTTTCTACAGACTTAATTTCCTTTAATAAATCAAGAGGACGTAATTTTGTTTTTACTTCAACTATTCCGTCAAAATATGGGATATTCCACTCGTCCCTAGCGTTACCAAGTAATAAAGCGGCCGGTGTTTCATAGATCATAGATGTTCTTAAAACCTCTATGCCATGTTCGCAGAGTTTTTTACAGGCTAATTCTAAATTAGCTTTTCTATCTCCAAGATTAGTACCAAGAGCTAAATAAATACTCACAATACTTATTCAACACTAGTTAAGTTTGCCCAAACTCCAATCCCCATAATTAAATCAAGCGCCCTACCAAGCTGATAGTCCTCCTGATACACATTTAGATTTTTGTCGTGTTCTTTTTTAATATTTTGACTAATATTCTTAGATACAATATCATCTTTGGTATTCTCTAGATGACCCTTAAGATCTTTTTCCTTTAGCGCAAACTTGGAGATCTTGTTATTAACTATACGAATTTCATTGTTTTCTACTACAATATCCGGCTCTATACCATCAGCCTGAATAGATCTACCTAAAGGGGTGTAATATCTGGCTATAGTCATCTTAATAGCACCGCCCATAGGCACCTGCATAACTGATTGGACTGAAGCCTTACCAAAAGACTTTGTACCAAGAACCACAGCTCTCTTATTATCCTGTAATGCGCCAACAACAATCTCTGAAGCAGAAGCTGAACCCTCGTTAATTAAAACAACCATTGGTACATTCTTGAGAAATGGCTTATTATTATGTGATTTATAAGCTTCCAAGACCTTATTATCCCTACCCTTAATTGTAACAATCTTTTTGTCATTGGTTAAAAATAATTCTGCAATTTTAAGAGATTGATCTAAAAGACCGCCTGGATTACCTCTTAAATCTATAACTATTCCTTTAATGTTTTTCTCGCCAATTTCTTTTGTTAGGTTGACTAAACTTTTTAAAAATTCTTGATATACCTTCTCTGTAAAGCTAATAATTTTGATATAAATAACATCTGAATATCTTTTACTACGAATACATTTTTGGCTTATTACATCTCTCGTTATTCCAAATTCCAATGGTTCAGCCTCCCCGTTTCTCAAAATAGTTAACCTTACAGTTTCACCAATTTTACCACGCATCATTTTAACAGCCTCATTTAAACTCATCTCTATAACTGATTTGCCATTAATTTGACTAATATAATCGCCGGACTTTAATCCAGCTTTATAAGCGGGTGTACCTTCAATTGGTGCAATAATCTTTATTAAAGAAAATTCCTTGGTAATTTCTATCCCAAGACCAGTAAATTCACCCTTCATGCTAACTTGCATATCATCAAAATCCTCCTTATTAAGATAAGAAGAATGTGGATCTAGGGAACTTAACATACCATCTATAGCAGCTTCGTATAATTTCTTAGACTCAACTGACTCCACGTAATCCCGCTGTATCTTATCGAGAACAAAATTAAACAAAGATATATAATTCGAACTTTCTTTTGAGTCCAGACCAATCTTATAATCAAAAAGCCTTTTTGTTATTGAGTCTTTTTTAAGATTAAGAGAAAAATCCTTACTTGAAAGAAGTGTCTTACTTATACTGCCTTTTTGGTTGCTACCATTATATCTTTTTAATATATAGTTATTTGATATACCAAGACACAAGCCACTCATAAAAACAACTAGCAAGACAAAAATTGCCTTCAGAACTTTACTAAATTTCTTCATAATTAAGCTTTACCTACCAACCATTTATTTACTGGAACCCTAGTACCACAAGGTCCATCTTCTGTAGATACACATGGGCTTTTAACATCAACAACTGTATTTCTTGCACATGATTGTACTAAAAACATAAAAACCACTATCGCAAAAAATTTCAAAAAAAATCTCATATACTCTCATAGTACATATTTAAAGTTGACATTAGTTTAGTAAAGTCCTTTTATTTTTCAACACATAAAACCACAGTATTGATAAGAAAAAGATTGTCTATACATATTGACTATCCGTCAGTATTAGCATTATATTAACATGTAAAACTTAGAACTTCAGAAAAATATATTGAGATGAATGTAGATAATTTTTTAGCTTTCGAAAATTTAAGAAATAAACTAACAAGAAGCAGAATACTTATTGTATTGTTGGTATTAGCACTCATGTTCCAAATCTTAGGTATGAGATTTTTTCCTAAAAGAAGCGGCAACAAGAATAAAGACTACGTAGCAAAGGTAAAGATCGATAGCGATATAACTGACAGTCTATTCGATCTTAAATCATTGAATAAACTAAGAGATGATAATATAAAAGCTGTAATATTAGAAATTGACAGTCCTGGAGGAGAAGTTGTGCCAAGCGAAATACTTTTTAATTTCTTCAAAACTCTATCTAAAAAGAAACCAGTAGTAACCAGTATAAAAGGTTTAGCAGCCTCGGGTGCTTACATGGTGGCTTTATCCAGCGATTTTATTGTAGCTTATAACACCAGTTTAGTCGGATCTATAGGTGTGCTTATACAAAATATCGATGTGCAGGAATTAATTCAGAAAATTGGTATAAAAATAGATTTAGTTAAAAGCTCACCTCTAAAAGCAACTCCAAATCCTTATGAAACGATGGACGAAGACACACATATGGTTTTAAAGGAACAGATTAACGACATATATTCCTACTTTCTGGATTTATTTATAAGAGAAAGAAAAATAAAACCTAGCGAAGCAAGGGATATAGCCAATGGACAAGTATATACAGGAAAACAAGCCTTAGAATATCACTTAATAGATAAAATCGGCGGTCTTGATGAAGTTAAAGAATACTTATCTAAAGTAAAGAAACTAGATATGGAAAGATTAGAAATCATAGATGTGTCTATATCCAAAGAATACCCAAGATCATTCTTGTTACGACACTTTATAAATAAGATTTTTACAAAAAACAAACCTTTATTACGAAATTTAGACATTATTACTCATTAATCTGGGTCTGGTTTTAACAATAAGTACTGCTTGATAAATAAAAAACCGAGTATATGATATTGCCCAGATATTTTTGCTAGATAGAATGGGTATAGTAAAAAAGAAAGAAGTTAATCAGATTAAAAGAGATTGGTATAGTAATAAATACCAGATTGTATTGCTACAAAAAAATTTATTTGCTCTATTTACTATTTGTGCCTTAATAGCGGTGGTAATTGCTATATTCTTTGTTAAAAAGATAACAGAATCTAAATCCTTCGAACCATTTATCATCGAAATGGAAGATAAAACTGGCAACATACAGGTAGTTGAAAATTTAACTCAAAGCAGTTTAACAGCAGATACAGCCTTAAAAAGGTATTTTGTATATAACTTTTTAAAAATAGCAGAAGGTTATAACTACAGCACTTACAAAGAAGATTTGGTTAAACTAGGCTTATTTACAGATGCTAAAACTTACAGACAAATAACAAATACCATTTCTGTTAGGAATCCAAAAAGTCCTGTCAATGTCCTTAAGAATACTGGATTTTTAACTATTCAGGTAAAATCAATGGTATTTTTAACTAGTGGTAGCGCTAGTATAAGATTCCAGGTAAACAATCTCTCATCAAATCTTACTATACCACAGCAACAGCATTTTGTAGCCTTTGTAGAATTTAAATTTACAGATATGAAATTGACCGACTCAGAAAGGTTTTTAAATCCTTTAGGGTTTCAAGTAATAAAATATAAAGTTGATAAAGATTTAATTCCAACAAAATAAAAGAATAAAATGAAAAAGATTCTCCTAATTCTATTGATGAGTTTTATAGTTAGCTTTAGAGCTATGGCAGTGGAAGATATACCTACTACTATAGACTCTCGTATGAAAACTATTATATATAATCCAAATGAAGTATTTGAACTTACATTTTTCTACGGATTTCAAGCATTTATAGAGTTTTCAGAAAACGAAGAAATAGAGATTATATCTCTTGGGGAATCTTATCCATGGAGAATCACTCCTGTTGGAAAATATTTGTTTATTAGACCAATGCAGGTTAATGCTAATACAAATATGTTAATTATCACCACAGAAAGAACCTACCAGTTTCAGATAAAATCTAGAGCCTACGAAGAAGGTACAGATGATGAGTTGGTTTATTCCGTAAGATTTTTTTATCCTGATACGACAAAAAAACTTTTGGCTGATATGAATACAAATTCCAATAACGAAAAATCAATCTTTGATTTGGATAAGAATAACCCGAATTTGAACTTTGACTATGTTATGACTGGAAATATTAAAAAATTGGCCCCAGTTAAGACTTTCGATGACGGTATCAATACTTATTTCCAATTTCCAAACAACAATACCGACATACCAAATTTATATGCCGTAGATATCAAGGGCCGAGAAACATTACTGGATTATACAGTTGAAAATGGCTTCGTAGTGGTTAATTCTATTCAAATGCAATTTTCCTTAAGAAACCAGGACTCTATCTTGTGTATCTTTAATAATAAGCTGTTAAATATTAATAAAAAGTAAAGACTTGTTTGTCTTATAAATTTTTTAATAACTGAAACATTATTTTTATCAACAAAAACTATTTTGGTAGTGACACAAAAAATTGCAATAATAGGCGGTGGAGCTTGGGGAACAGCCTTGGCAAACACAGTAGCAGAAACACAGACTAATGTTGTGATGTGGGTTTATGAAGAGAGTTGCTGCTCGGAAATTAATACCAATCATACTAATACGAGATATATACAAGGTAACATTAATCCAAAAGTTAAAGCGAATGGAAGCTTGGAAGCTGTATTACAAGATGCGCAATATATTTTTTTGGTACTACCGACAAAATTTTTAAAAAGTTATTTAGAAGAAATAAAAAAATTAAATGTACCATTTCAAAAGAACTTTATAATTTGCACCAAAGGCCTTGAACCAGATAGCCATAAGTTCTTCTTAGATATAGCATCAACCATATTTTCTGAAGCAAGACTAGCTATCTTAAGCGGACCAAATTTTGCAGA
This sequence comes from uncultured Rhizobiaceae bacterium, assembly GCA_964484785.1. Lineage (GTDB taxonomy): Bacteria > Pseudomonadota > Alphaproteobacteria > Rickettsiales > UBA1997 > CAZAFD01. The sequence continues at coordinate 25,521 of CAZAFD010000004.1, forward strand.
GGAAGTAATGGCAAAAATGCCAACAATCACAACAATCGGCACACAAGATCCTATTTTTTATAAAGAAATAGAAAGTATTTTAAGATGTAGTTACTTCTCTACGAGGTATTTTGAAGATACAAAAGCCATCCAGGTTTGTAGCTTAATTAAAAATGTCGCAGCCATAGTATGTGGAATCGCAGAAGGACTTGGTTTGGGTAAAGATACAACAGCAGCTATTATCACAAAAGGTCTTAATGAAATGAATTCATTGTGCCAAAAACTAGGTTTTAATAACGAAGTTATCCTAAGTCCAGCAGGCGTAGGAGATCTAGTTTTAACTTGCAATAGTTTAAAATCTAGAAATATGACATTTGGTTATAAAATTGGTTGTGGAGAAAAAACAAAAGATCTTTTATTAGGACAAACAACAGTAGAAGGTGTTGCAAATGCAAAAACTCTAAACGCTGTATTTAATAGTGTAGGTATACAAAATACTTTAACATCATTACTCATTGATGTCTTGGAAAATAACTATACTAGACAAGATCTACAAAAAGAGATTACAAAAATCATTCTTTAAGTATGGGAACAATAATTAAGAACAAGGAAGATACTGAAAACTTTATAGACCGACACTTTAATAAATTCTTGGAAACTAGGCCACAAATTATTTTATTAAATGGAGAAATAGGAGCTGGTAAGACTTTTTTTTCTAATATATTTATAAACTATTTTCTAAAGTACTATGAGAAAGAAGAAATACAGGTCAAGAGTCCAACCTTTAACATAGTTAAAACTTATGATTTAACAAAGGATTTAAAAATATATCATTTTGATCTATACAGAATAAAAAAAACCACAGAATTATACGAACTAGACATAGAAAATGCCTTTGAAAACATCTGCTTAATCGAATGGCCTGATTTAATTAGAGACATTATACCATATAACCTTACAGAAATTAATATAGACCCGATAGATTCAGACTCAAGATTATATACTTTACTATAAGCAAAGAGCTCCCTTGACAGAAACTCTTTGACGAATGAATTTAAAATAATGTATCATTAACCTCAATAAAATACCCTTGATCATGATCGCAAGAAGGACATTTCTTTGGAGCTTCTTTAGATAAGATATGGAAACCGCAATTTGTACACTTCCATAGAGTCAATTCGTTTTTCTTAAAAAGAGTCCGAGCTTCTAAATTTTGCAAAAGTTTACCAAATCTCTCTTCATGGTACAACTCTGCCTTAGCAATATTATCAAAAACATTGGCTATATCATTAAAACCTTCTTGCCTAGCTACTTCAGCAAAACTAGGATACATATTAGCTCTTTCTTCACGTTCGCCACTTAAGGCAGATTTTAGGTTCTCTATGGTTGTACCTATTTTGCCTGCAGGGAAACTTTTAGTTATCTCTAAATCGGTTCCTTCGACCAACAATTCAAATAATCTTTCGGCATGCTCTTTTTCATGATTAGCCGTCTCCTCAAATATAGCAGCTATCGCTTGATAGTTTTCCTTTTTGGCAACCGAAGCAAAAAACGTGTACCTATTACGTGCTTGCGATTCTCCCGCAAAGGCCTTTAAAATATTTTTCTCTGTCTGTGTATTAGATAATTTACCCATTTTGTTTATAAAAAATTTTTATTGGTTAGATATTAAAATTTTTAGTCTAAAAGTAAATATTTTGTGTAACGAATGTAATCATTGAAGAGTAACTTGACAAAGTTAGCATATTTGCAAAACTTGTCTATAAAGATTTATTTAGTATTTAATTTTTATGTTAGTTAAAGAACTTTTAAACAAAAAAGTATTAATTTGGGGATATGGTTTAGAAGGGAAATCTGCTCTTGATTTATTACAAAAAAACAACAAATTAGACCAAATCATAATAGCTGCCGACGTTAAAATCAACGATAGCGTCAAGAATGTTAAATTCATTACAGAGGATAAAATCCTAGATTATGACTTTGACGTAGTAATAAAATCATCCGGAGTTTCTATATATAAAGGTATTTTTAAAGATTTAATAAAAAAAGGCACAATAATAACCACTATAACTAACATAGTACTAGCTGAAATAAATAACTTCAAACAAGAAAATAAAAAAAATTCCCCTATAACAATAGGAATTACTGGAACAAAAGGAAAAAGCACGACAAGTTCTATTCTTCATCACATATTACAAAAACTTGGATACAATAGTGTTTTAGTAGGAAATATTGGTATTCCAGCTACAAGTATAATCGATAATTTTCACAAATACGAGTATATTATTATAGAATTATCTAGTGCTCAATGCGCTAATCTATCATATAATTTAGACTATGGATTAGTGTTAAATTTAATGCCAGAACATATAGACTGGCACCAAACACATTCAAATTATTATAAAGATAAATTAAATATAGCGAATCATTCTAGTACAAGTATATTAAATTATAATAATTTAGCTCATTTTAAAGAGATTAAACCTACTAAAGTTATTTATTTTAATAATCAAAATGGATGGCATATTGAAAACACTAAAATAGTAAATAATGACTTAGAAATTTTTGACACTTTAAGTCTCCACAATATTTTAGGACAACATATTTACGAAAATTTTTGCGCTATTTTAACGCTTTTTAGCGAATGTGGAATAAAAATTGATCAAGCCTTAAAACAATTAGCTTCATTTAAAACACTGGAACACAGATTAGAAGTTTTTTACAGGGATATAGTTAATAACACAATCTATGTAGACGATAGTATTAGCACAATACCAGAAGCTTGTATGAAAGCTATAGATACCTTCCATTCCTATCCCAAAATACATTTAATTCTGGGAGGTTATAATAGACAACAAGACTATAATGCCTTAATTAACAAAATATCATCAATGGATAACAATATATCTATATATTTAATGGGACAAACAGGAGTAATTCTTTATAATTTACTTAAAAACCAAAACTACTCTCAGTATTACAAATATTTTAACAACTTCCAAGACTTAGTCTGTGAAATTAAAAAAAATAATTTAAGTGATAGCGCAGTAATTCTCTCTCCAGCTACAGCAAGCTTTGATTTATTTAAAAACTTTAAAGAAAGAGGAGAACAATTCCAAAAATTGATGTTACAAAAAATGAACAAGACTAATTAGTATATATTCTCAAGATTTGTAATTATTTCTCTTACAATATATTGACTTAACACGAGAGAGTTTTACCATCTAAAAAACACAAGAATGTTTATGACAAATAGGATAGTTGCAATTGACGGCTTAAGTGCTTCTGGAAAAGGAACTATATCAAAAAATATGGCAAAAATCTTAGGCATCCCATATCTTAATACAGGAGCATTATATAGAGCTGTAGGGTTAGGATTTAAAAAATCTAATTTTACTAGTTATGAAACCGCAGATAAAAATGAACTGTTGGAACAATTAAAATTAATAGACCTATTAGATTTAGATAATCCTGAGTTATTTACCGAAGAAACAGGATCTTTAGCATCAAGAGTGGCTAGCATACAGGAAGTACGCCAGTTTTTACTTAAATTTCAACGTGATTTTGCAAATAATAAAGACGGAGCAATCTTAGATGGAAGAGATATAGGAACCGTCATTTGTCCTCAAGCTAGCTATAAATTTTATATAACAGCACAATTAGAGGAACGTGCAAGGCGTAGGTACAATGAATTGCTACAAAAGGGTATATCGGTAAATTATCAAGATATAGAGGATATTTTAAGAGAAAGAGATTGGAGAGATCTACACCGACCAAATGCTCCGCTTATAAAAGCACAAGATGCTATAGAGTTGGACACAACTAATCTAACTATAGAAGAAGCAAGTCAGAAAGCTTTGTCTTATATACATTTCAGTAATTAATTAATTGAAATTAAAATTAATAAGACTAGTATCAAACAACAAAGGGCTAAGTAAACTAAAAATACAAGGGGTTTTTGGGAATTTTTAGTCCGATTTTTTATTAATTACCCTTATTAAAATAGTATGAACGAAGATTTTTTAGAAGAATCCGAAATATTTGAGAAACTTTTGGACCAATACGTACAACAATGTGTAAAAGATAATACAATTGCAGATGGTATTATAGTAGGTATTGACAAAAAAACCGTCACAATTGACATTGGCGGAAAATCAACAGGTTATGTACCTTTATCAGAATTTGCCGGTGAAGAAATAAATGTAGGAGACTCAACAGAGGTATTTATAGAAAGATTAGAAAATAAAAAAGGTGAGTTATTATTAAGCAGAGAAAACGCAAGAAAGTACAAGAGCTGGAATCATCTTAAAGATTGTCTAAATGAAGGCAAAACAGTTGAAGGTAAAAATTTAGGTAAAGTAAAAGGAGGTTTTGCTGTAGATCTAGACGGAGTGACAGCATTCTTACCAAAAAGTCAAGTGGAAACCAGTACTCTAGCCGATATAGATAGTTTTGTTGGAAAAGTTGAACCATACATGGTACTCAAGATCGATGATGTCCGTGGTAATGTTGTTGTTTCAAGAAGGGCGATACTAGAAGATCAAAGGGCCAAAGAAAGAGAAGAAATACTATCTAATATAAAAGTTGGCGATATCCTCCACGGTATGGTTAAAAACTTAACAGATTATGGTGCCTTTATAGACTTTGGCAGTTTTGACGGACTATTACACTTAACAGATATATCTTGGTGTAGGGTACGACATCCGTCTGAGGTTTTAAAAATTGGCCAGACAGTAGAAGTACAAGTTATCAAATTTGATGAAGAAACTAAAAAAGTTTCTTTGGGTATGAAACAACTCCAAGATAATCCTTGGGAAACAATAGAGACAAAATATCCTGTAAATAGCATCGCAAAAGGTCATGTAACAAATATAGCTCAGTACGGTGTGTTTGTTGAAATCGACAATGGTATTGAAGGTTTAGTACATGTATCTGAAATGAGCTGGTTGAAGAATAATATCTCTCCATCTAAATTCTTAAGTTTAGGTCAAGAAGTAGATGTTATGATTCTTGATATTGACGCAGAACATCACCGAATATCTTTAGGTATTAAGCAGTGTAAAAAGAACCCATGGGAAGAATTCTCCAATACACATAAAGTAGGAGACACTTTAGATGGTACCATTAAAAATATAACTGATTTTGGTCTATTCGTTGAATTCCCTAGTGGTATAGATGGATTGGTTCATATTTCTGATATAGCTTGGACAGAAGAAGAAGCTAAGGAAATGTTGAAACAGTATAAGAAAAATGACGCTATTAAGGTACTCTTACTTGGCAGCAACGCTGAACAAGAAAGAATCTCTTTAGGATTAAAACAGTTATCTATTGACAACTTTAAAGAAAAAGTTCAGGAACTTACTAAGGGCAAAGAAATGTCCTGTGTTATAAAGACCATTAGAAAGGACTTCTTAGAAGTAGAAATAGAACTAGGTTTAAAAGGTATTATTAAGAGAGTAGATTTATCGCAAGATAAAAAAGACCAAAAAACCGACAAGTTTAATGTTAATGACAAACTTGATGGAGCAGTTGTGTCATTCAACAATGGAACAGGTAAATTAGTTCTAACACTAAGAAATGTGGAAGATAGCGAAAAATCATTAAGTGAAGATGATGAAGATGATTTTGATATAGAACAATATTTAATTAGTGATACTAGAACTACTTTAGGAACTATTTTAGCTAATGCCTTAGAAGAAGCTAAAAATAACCAAAAAAACAAGTAATATTCAGCACAGCTCTAATCCGGAGCTGTGTCTATTTTAGGTCCTTGTAGCTCAGCAGGATAGAGCGACAGCCTCCTAAGCTGTAGGTCAGCAGTTCGAATCTGCTCAAGGACGCCATTTGATTTCTTTTTTAAAAACAGATTTTATATAACTAAACCTTCAAGATTTAGGAGTTTTGCCTTTATGTCTACACCTGCAAAGTATCCAGTTAGATTACCATTAGCTCCAATAACTCTGTGACATGGAATAATAATAGAAATAGGATTACGGCCGACAGCTCTACCAACTGCTTGTGCCGCAAATATTTTTTGCCCCTTTTCTTCCCGAGTCATCATTTTAGCAATATCGCCGTATGTTAGTGTTTGTCCATAGGGAATTGTACATAGAATCCTCCAAACTCTCAACATAAAATCACTTCCGTTTGGTGCTAGAGACATTTTAGAAACCTGAGGTTTACAACCACAAAAATAATTGTCTAACCAAACTTTGGTTTTATAAAAGATCTTATGATCATCATTTTGTATAATATTAACGCCATCAGGAAGATCTAAAAAATATCTTTGTCCTTGAATCCATAATCCTACAAGATCCTCATCGTCGTTACAAGCCAAAGTCAGTCTTCCTATTGGTGATAAATATTCACTTGTAAAATAATGCTTACAACTTTGCATTTAATTTAAGATATTACAATTAAGATCGCTTGTTTAGATAATTTGTATGACCTTGTCTTATATAATTAAAAATGCCTCAAGCTATTTTCTGAGGCATTTTATACTATCTTCTTTTTCTTTTGATCCTACTCAAACTTTCTTCTCTTTTGAGCTTCTTAGCCTCTGAAGGCTTCAAATATTCCTTTCTCCTTTTAGCTTCCTTGATAATACCTTCCTTCTGGCCTTTCTTCCTAAAAATCTTTATTGCCATATCAAGTCTACTTTGATCCGGAACTGCTACTGATACCATTCTTTCTTTACCACCTTTAAATCGATAAATTATTAAACTTCTATTTAATTCAATCTTGTCTACTTATTTTCTGAAAAAAAGTCAACACTTTTGATATCATTTATCAGTGTTGTTGCAATAACACCAGTTCTTGAGATTTCTATTTGCTTAGTAAATAGACAGAGTTTCTTAACAAGATCATCAATTCTATCTGTATCATCTATAAATTGGTATATAGCCACTTCTTCATTAATAAAAGTCATTCTACCATCAAAAGTCTCAATTACGTTTTGTAAATTATTCATTTCTGGGTTAGAATTTGCTATCTTTATCAGACAGACCTCTCTTTCAATATACTTATCGTCAGAAGAAAAATTTAAAATAGCTTGAACCGTTGGCAAAGGCCTTATGTTTTTTTCCAAAATATCATTCACTAATTTTCGGTCTCCAGTAATGTAAAACATAATCTTGGTAAACTCACCGCCTATATCAATATATGAAGCTACTAATTTCTCTATATTTAATTTACAATCGCCCATTACCTTAGATATATCTGCTAACACACCTGGTGTATTTTTCACAATAATGGACACTAAACTTTTCTGATCCATAAAATTAACCTTTTTAAATCCTAAATAAAGTTTACAAGAAAAATCCGATTAAAATCAACTATTATTTCTTGACTCTTTTTTTAAGTGTTCCTTAACTGAAGGTGATAAATCTAGATTTAACTCTTGTAGTTGTTCTTTTGTTAGATAAGCAGGAGCATCCATCATCAAATCTACGCCCTTACCATTAGTTGGAAAAGCAGTAACCTCTCGCAAATTATTTTCGTCACACAACAACATTAACATTCTCTCAATACCAGCAGCACAACCAATGTGTGGCGGAGCTCCAAATTTGAAAGCTGTAATCATACCACCAAACTTTGTATCAACCTCATTTTTAGAGTATCCAGCTATTTCAAAGGCCTTGTACATAATTTCTGGGTTATGGTTTCTTACAGCACCACTAGCTAACTCAAAACCATTACATGCTATATCAAACTGATGTGCTAAAATGTCGTATGGGTTCTTTGTATTTACAAGAGCATCTAGACCACCCTGCGGCATAGAAAATGGATTATGGCCAAAATCAATTTTTCCAGTTTCTTCGTTAAGCTCATACATTGGAAAATCAACAATCCAACAAAACTTATATTCTTTTTTATCTATCAAATCTAGTTCTGTGCCTAACTTAGTACGAATTTTACCGGATAACTTGGAAGCTATATCTTCTGCGTCACAACAAAAGAAAACTGTATCACCATTACTTAATCTTGCTGTATGTTTAATTTGATCCAACTGTTCTTTATTTAAGAATTTAGCTACAGGACCTTTAGCCTCACCATTAGCCGTCCATGTTATATACCCCAAACCCTTAGCACCCTCTTCTATGGCAAAGGCCACTATTTTGTCAAAAAAACTTCTAGGTTTTTCACTGGTTGATGGGCCAGGAATAGCTCTAACTACGACATTACTATCGTTTTGTATAGCCTGAGCAAAAACTGTAAAATTAGAATTTTTAAATAGTTCTGTGACATCACAAATTTCAATTGGATTTCTCAAATCTGGTTTATCCGTGCCATATTTAAGCATAGCTTCATTAAATTTTATCTTTGGGAATGGAAGATCTGAAACTTTACAATCAGGTCTAAATTTTGCAAACGTATTGTACAAAACAGGTTCCATTATCTCTCGTACATCTTCAAAGGTAGCAAAGCTCATCTCCATATCTAATTGATAAAAATATAAGGCCCTGTCAGCTCTAGTACCTTCATCTCTAAAGCATGGGGCTATCTGGAAATATTTATCAAAACCACTAACCATTAACAATTGTTTAAACTGTTGTGGTGCTTGAGGTAAGGCATAGAACTTACCAGGATGTACTCTACTTGGAACTACAAAATCCCTAGCCCCTTCTGGGGAAGAAGCAGTAAGTATAGGGGTGTGAAACTCTAAAAAATCAAAGCGTTTCATTTCCTCCCTCAAAAAATCAATAACTTTTGATCTGAGTTGTATGTTTTTATGTATTTTTTGTCTTCTCAAATCTAAGTATCTGTATTTTAATCTTAAATCTTCTGGATAGTTTTGCGTATCATCATTAATTTGAAATGGTAATTGTTCTGCTTGGCTTTCTATTTCAATATTGGAAATATCAACCTCTATCTCTCCTGTCGTTAAGTTCTCATTAACAGTATTTTCTCGTCTATTTACAACAGTACCCTCTATAAAAATAACCGATTCCAACTTAAGTGTACTGGCAAGAGTTAATATCTTATTATTAGCATTATTGTCAATAACACATTGTGTGATACCATAATTATCTCTCAAGTCTATAAATAATAAACCACCATGGTCTCTAATTGAGTGAATCCAGCCACCCAACTTAACCTTTTTACCTACGTCTTGTCTTGTTAACTCACCGCATGTATGTGTTCTTAACATTTTAAATTACCTATTTTAATAAATTAATAATAAATGCTTATATTAAATTGTTCTCATTATACCGCTTGTTCGTACACTATTATGTACATAGTTGTTTAATAAGTCATACAGTTCTCTACCCTTTGCTTTTGTTAATCCCTCTATATTAATTATAGGCTCAGAAACGTCTGTTGTAATTATTTTAATAGTACAAACTCCAAAACTTGTTTGACTAAAGGTTTGCGTTAATTGTATATCAACAATACGCCATAATTCTAAATTGGCAACTTTCTTACTAAAAACGCCTGATTCCATAGTTAACCTTTGCTGACTAATTATATAACGAGTATGCTTCGCATATAATCTGAGCTGCATCAACTTGAATAAACTTATAAATACCATTATAGTACCTAATAAACAATAATATTGGGGTGGAATCATATCTAGACTATATCTACGGTAGTGATATTTATATAGCGGTATAGTCCTAGGCGCAAAAAATACAAATACCCCTAATAAAATCATAGAAATTCGAGGCATCCATTTGTCTTTCATATCTAGCATCTTGGGTTGGACTATAATTGGTTTAACAACTTGTTCGTTGCCGGTCATAGCATGATTGTCATTAATACTATTGTCTACCATAATATTTGCTTAATTATTAGTATTTAATTCGCTGATCACAGCATTAAATTGTGATTGACTACACAAACCTAACAAAACAGGGTCTCTAGGCTTTATATCCTTAATATTCCAACGTGTTTTATTCCTAATAGATTCTATCATAGGAGTTGTAGTATTAACTAACTTTCTAATTTGTAAATTGGTTATATCTGGATAATATTTTAGTAGGAAAGCTATACCATCTGGTTTATCACCTCTTCTTGCTAAAGGCACATATGTTGTATTCTTTCTAGTTTTTTTGACCTCTATAGTCTCGGCAATGCTGTCATTTAAAACTAAAGATTGCTCAGGATCTGCTTCGCACATTTGTAAATTTTCCTTAGTTAATTGACCAGCATCAATAGGATTTCTGCCTATTATACCAGCAGCTACATCACCATCAGCCATACCTTGCACTTCTAGTTCATGTAAACCACAAAAATCTGCTATTTGCTTAAAGGTCAAGACTGTATTATCTATTAACCATATAGCAGTCGCTTTTGGCATTAATGGCAATTTTTTATTACTCATAATTTCCTCTTTATTACAATAAAAGACCTAATGCACATTTCTATTTAAGATAAGTCTACACAATTACCCCATCTTAAATTTACAAAACATATATAAAAATTACTAGGTTTTATGTTAGATATATTAAAATCTAAGTCAACAAGTTATTGTCTCTCCGCTAATAACTTGCTTTCAGTTTCTATTGTTTTAGCTAAATATTCAACAGCCTGCACCTTGCTCAAGTTCGCAATTTCTTCATACTTTATTATTGGCAAGATCTTTAGTGTCACTTCACCAGGTGTTTTTATAAATTTACCTTTAGGCCAAAAACAACCAGTATTAAGCGCAATTGGTACAATATCAGCTTTTAAAGCTTTTATAATAGCAAAAAAACCAATTTTGTAAGGGTATTCTTCCATACTGCTATCAACTGGCACCCTAGTGCCCTGAGGAAAAATGATAATTTCTCTATTTTTATTATTTAAAGCCTCATTGGCTTCTTTCACAACCTGCTTTATACTTGTTCCCTTGGCTTCCCTATCTATTGCTATTTGTCCAGTATGCTTTAAAGACCAACCAAAAAATGGAATTTTTAATAATTCTTTTTTTAAAATAAAAGAAACATCTTTTCTAAAAAAATAGAATAAAAAATATGTTTCCCAAGTCGATTCATGTTTACTAGCTATGATATATTTAGTACCATTCCGTGGTAAATTTTCTAGACCTACTACCTTATAATTCACGCCACAAAGTACCTTTAGTAAAAAAACTATAGTAGCAGCCCAAATTCTTCCTATCTTAGTACAAATGGTTTGATTATCAAAAATAATTGGCAAAATTAGGATAGTAAATAAGATTATACTAGATAAACAAAATAATATAGAAAAAATTAAGGATCTACAAAATAAAATAATTTTTTTCATGAAAACTTAGTAGGTATTTATTCAAGTAAATACTTTTAAATTGAATTTTACATTTTGCAATATATACTCAAACATATGTTTATACTAACAGACTGATTTGTATTCATTCGAAATGAAAAAATTACACTATATATACACAATTTTATTGGTGCTATTTGTAACAAGTGCTTATGCGAAAGATAAACGCTATATAATAGAAAACGTAAAGGTTGAAGCATTAGCAGAAAATGCTGCTAAAGCAAAAGATTTAGCTATGCATGAAGGAGAAAGACAGGCACTAAATTTATTATTTGACAATTTGGAAATCAGTAGAATTAATACACAGTTTATTGACGATGAAGTCTTAGCGCAAATATTAGAATCTATACAAATAAAAAATGAAGTACTAAGTGATGTAAAATATTCAGGTCTTGTTACAATCAGTTTTAATAAAGATTTTGTTAATTTTAACTTAGAGAAGCTAGGTATTGGTAAAAATAAAACACTAGAGCCAAAATACTTGTATATACCGGTGTTAAAAAAAGATAATGAATATCATATTTTAGCTAATAACATTTGGAGAGAAAAAATTTTAGAACAATTCAACAATGTACGTCTCAATAATATGGTAATGTTGGACGCTAATCCATTAAACGAAATAATATTCGATAATATCGATACACAAAACATAAAGTACAACGAATTTGTTGAAGTTTTAGATGCACACAAGGCAAATATTTTACTTTTTGCTATCTGTGAGTATATACCAGAATATAAAAATATTCAGATTACTTTTAGAAAGATTAGTCCTGCTGATTCTGAAGAGACCCAGGTAACAATTTTTAACGAAAACAATCTAGAATATGAAGATTTTATGTCTCTAGCCGTAGCAAAAAACTTAAATTATCTAAGTAAATATTTTAAACCATTAGCAAATATTCAAGAGATGGAAAAGGAAAAAGACGAATTTATAGTGTATACAGTATATAACGGCTTAGAAGAGTATTTATTTTTAAAAAATATCCTTGGAAATTTAAATTTTATTAAAAAAGTTCAGTTGGATTATTTAACTCTTACAGAAGCTAGATTTAGACTTCAAATAAATGTAGATTTAAACAAAGTGTTTGGACTGTTTAAACAAAATGGTTTATTGTTACATTTTAAAAATAATCAATATTATCTAATATATGTAGGCTTGAGGGAATGATTCTCCAAGAAAAAAGAAATTTAACATTTTATCTATTATTAGCAGGCACTTTACTCTTCTTGTTTTTAGTAAGAGGTATTCTTTGGCCATTCGTTTTTGGTATAATTTTGGCTTTTATATCGAAAAACATATTGAGATCTGCTGAAAGAAGAGGTTACAATAGAAAAATATTAGCCCTTCTTCTAACAACCGCATATTTTATAATAATATTTCTGTTAGTCTTTCTAGTTTTACCACTAGGTGTTAAACAGGTGGTTAATTTAATCAAGGAATTAATGCAATATGTGGATAATAAGGATTTTTTAGATGATTTAACAAGCCATTTAGTTAAATTTAAATTCTTTGGAATTAAAAACAATAATGATTTTATAGAAGGAGCTTCTAATCTTTCTCGTTATATCCTAAAATATCTAGGTAATATTTCTAATTACTTGTTAACTTACTCATTAAAATTAATAAATATTATCTCGATGCTATTTATTACTCCCATAGCCACATATTATTTTTTAAGGGATTGGGAAGTTATTATTAAACAGATCAAGGCAAGTGTACCAAAGAACAATAAAAAATATGTTTTAAAACTATTTAAAAAAATAAATACTACATTGGAAGCTTATATTTGCGGACAAGCCCTTGTGTGCCTCATTCTTGGAATATATTATGCTGTGTTATTGTGGCTGTGCAATATTAAGTTCGGTTTTATTGTAGGAATAATAAGCGGTATAATTACATTTTTACCATATATAGGTCCGTTTAGCGGTGGTATAGTTGGCGTAATTATTACCTGCTACCAATATAACTTTAATATACATAAGATTTTATTAGTAGTCTTAATTTATATATCTGGACAAGTTTTAGAGAGTAATTTTATCACACCAAAGCTTATAGGCAGTAAAGTTAAACTGCATCCATTATTTATTATATTTTCAATTTTATGCGGAGGCAGCCTGTTTGGTTTTACAGGGATGTTATTTGCTTTACCAGCAGCTGGTGTTATAGGCACAACAATAAGATATTTAACAAGGACAACAAGTACTAAGCATGTTAATGGATAAAAAAAGATCTATAGGCGCTGCAGCAAAGGAGCTAGGATTACCAGAACACGTTATCAGATTTTGGGAAACACAATTCCCAGACCATATTAAACCAACACTTGGTGCGGGCGGCAGAAGGTATTATTACAATAAAGATATTGAGATAATTCAAAAAATTAAAAGCTATCTATATGATAGTGGTTATACAATCAAGGGATTACAAAACCTATTGAAGAATAGATCTGCACTAAATGATAATCTAAATATTCATGTTAATAACATAGTTCCAAATAACACTATTCAAGAGTACCAACAACATATAAACTATAATGCAAGGTTACCAGAGGAGGAAGTTAAGTTCTTAAAGCCTCAAACAAAGATTGTAAAGGAATATGTATACCTTGACAAGGGTCTTAATGAAACAGTTAAAAAACGGCTCACAAACTTTAAAAAGAGATTATTAGATTTTATTATAAAACTGGAAAATATATAATGTCTAACAAAATCGAAATAAGAAATCTCGTTAAGTCTTTTGGAGATAAGATTATACTGAATAATCTAGATCTAAATATAGAAAATAAAAAATCTACTATAATTTTAGGAAAATCTGGCTGTGGAAAATCAGTGCTCATCAAAAATATAAGTGGTTTACTATCTCCAGATAGTGGCAGTATTAAAATTGACGGAGAGGAGGTTACAAATATCAAAGAAGAGCAGAGAAATAAATTAATGGCTAAGTTCGGTTTTTTATTTCAAAATGGAGCCTTATTTGATTCATTAACTATTTGGGAAAATGTAGCCTTTAGGTTATTAAATAATCTAAAATTTAGAAAGAAAGAAGCTAAAGATATTGCGATAGAAAAATTAGAAGTTGTTGGGTTGGATGCAAGTGTAGCGAATTTGTTCCCTTGCGAATTATCTGGCGGTATGCAAAAAAGAGCAGCTTTAGCCAGAGCCATAGCCACAAATCCAGAAATCATATTCTTTGATGAACCAACTACAGGATTGGACCCAATTATGTCAGAAGTTATCAACGATTTAATAGTTAAAACTACTAAAATAACTGGCGCTACCTCCATAACGATTACACACGATATAAATTCAGCAAAAAAAATAGCTGACCACATAGTGATGTTAAATAACGGAAGCATAGCATGGAAAGGAACCGCCAAGGATCTAGATACCACGGAAAATGAACTTATTTTAAAATTTTTAAATAAACACAAGGCCTAACACAGTTTCTACTGAATATTTTAACTTGATGTTTACAAAAAAGTCTTATATCTATAGTTAATATTATAGCTATGGGTAATAAATAATGCTTTTTAAAGATAAGCAATCTATTAACGGATATCAATGGGAGGTTAAAGATTTTGATGAAAATTTAGCCCTTGCGATATATCAAAAAAATAATGTTCCAGAATTAATAGCCAGACTCTTAGCGCTTAAAAATATTCCATGTAATGAAGTAAAACAATTTTTGGACCCAAAAATACGAGACACTTTAAAAGATCCATACCACTTCCTAGATATGCAAAAGGGAGTGGAAACTATTTATAAAGCTATAGTAGAAAAAGAAAATATTTGTATATATGGGGACTACGACGTAGATGGCACTACTGCAACCTCTCTAATGGTTTTATTCTTTAAAGCAATAGGTATTAATGTTTCAAAATATATTCCAGATAGAATTGATGACGGTTATGGATTAAATAAACATTCTATTGATATATTAAAAGAAAATAATGTTAATCTAATAATTACAGTAGATTGCGGAATAACTTCAAACGATTGTATAGCTTATGCTCTAGAAAAAAATATTAAAACCGTAGTAACCGATCATCATATAGGCCACAGTGTACTGCCACCGGCAGAAGCAGTTATTAATCCTAATAGACTGGATGAAACATCTGAATATAAATATTTAGCCGGAGTTGGTGTGGCCTTTATGGTTATTATAGCCTTAAATACCTTTTTAAGAAAAAATAATTATTACAAAAAAAACAATATTTAAGAACCTAATTTGTTGTCTTTCCTAGATTTAGTAGCTCTTGGTACAGTGTGTGACGTGATGCCAATTATAGGATTAAACAGAGTAATGGTTAGATCTGGCTTGATGTACTTGAAACAACGTAAAAACGTAGGTTTAGCAGCGCTTTGTGATATAATAGGTTTAGATAAAATTGACGACACGTATCATCTAGGTTTTATAATAGGACCACGTATAAATGCATGCGGACGGGTTGGCGATGTAAATATTGGTAACCAGTTATTATGTTGCGAGGACCCAATAGAGGCTAGAATTTTAGCCGAAAAATTGAATAATTTTAATTTAGAAAGACAAGTTATTGAGAATCAATTATATACACAAGCTTTAGAAAAAATTTCTAAAAATGAAAACAATAGTTTTATTTTTGTAGTCGGAAAAAATTGGCATGAAGGAATAGTAGGCATAATAGCTTCTAGGTTAAAGGAAAAATATAATCTTCCAACTTTCATTGGCTCTATACATAATAACGAAATTAAGGTATCATGTCGTTCAATTTCACCAGAGATAGATCTTGGATCAGCAATCATTGAGGCTAAGCAACTTGGACTATTAATCTCTGGCGGAGGACACGCCATGGCCGGTGGATTTACCCTTAATATAGACAGGTTGAATGACCTAAAGAAATTTTTAGAAAACAAATTAACTAATAAAATACAAACATATTTAAAAAATAATAAAACCTTAAGCGCTGATCTAGTTCTAGAATGTGATGACATTAGTTTAGAACTAGTTAAAAATATAGAAGCAATAGGACCATATGGTGTTGATAACCCAAAGCCAAAAATAATTTTAAAAAATACTATAATCGTCAATACAAAACCTTTTGGTAAAAATAGTGAGCATCTAAGATCTGTGGCCATATCGGCACATAATAATAAATATCAAAATAACACTGTAACACTTGTTACTTTTAATGCCAACAGAAATGAAGCCCTATATAAATTTTTAACCCAACAAAAGAAACCTTGTGATCTACTAGGTACAGTATCTTTAAACAAATGGATGGCATTGGAAACTATACAATTTATCTTGGAGGATATCTTAATATAAATAAACATGAAAAATATACTAAACCTTACACTAGAGCAACTACAAGAAGATTTATTAATACAAGGTCTTAAGACTTTTGTAGCTAAACAAATATGGACATGGCTTTACCGCAAAGGAGCAAGAGACTTTAATAGCATGACAGACATATCTAAAAAGACTATTGTCTGGTTAAAAGAAAACTATATAATTTATCGTCCAAAGGTAATTACTCACTTAGTATCTGCAGATAAAACAGTTAAATGGTTATTAGAACTAGAAGATTCCAATAAAATAGAATTAGTATATATACCAGAAGAAGATAGGGGTACATTGTGTATATCGTCACAGGTTGGTTGTCCAATGGGTTGTAAATTCTGTAATACAGCAACCCAAGGTCTAATCAGAAATCTAGAAACTTTTGAAATAGTAAGTCAGTTCATGTTAGCTCGAGATTATCTAGGTGAATGGAATAATTTAGACAAGGCCATAGGATATGGTAGAAAAATAACAAATATAGTAATGATGGGTATGGGAGAGCCCTTATTAAACTATGATAATATAGTAAAAACTATACAAATCTTGAATGAAAAAAGTGGTATAGCCTTTTCTAACCGAAGAATTACTCTATCAACCTGCGGCATTGTCGATAAGATATATGACTTAGCTAAAGACATCAAAATTAATCTAGCAATATCCCTACATGCACCGATAGACTCTTTAAGACAAGAAATTATGCCCGTGGCAAAAAAATATTCGATAAAAGATTTAATGCTGGCCTGTCAGTTTTACGCCAAGCAAACAAATTATCGCAGAATAACCTTTGAATATATAATGTTGGACGATATCAACGATAAAAAAGAGCATGCTGCTACCTTGGTGAATTTAGTAAAAACATATAAACTACCAGCAAAGTTTAATTTAATACCATTTAATCCTTGGAAGGGATGTATCTTTACCAAGGCCTCCAGCATAAAGAAAATTAATGACTTTGCTAAAATCATAAATAATGCTGGATATCCATGTCCAGTCAGACTTTCAAGAGGCCAAGATATTATGGCTGCTTGTGGCCAATTAAAAAGCTCCCATGAAGATCGAGAAAATTAAATTGTATTGAATTTAAATAACAAAAAATTACCATTAATATCATTATAGCTAATCATTAGTCACGTCATATAATGAAAAAACACAGCATAATTGCAGTTTTATTACTAATTGTTATCACATCTTGTACATTTAATTTTAAAAACAAAGACAAGTATAATGATAATGATATTTTTGAGTATAATGATTTTAAATCAGAATTAGTATTAAAATACAGACAATATGCTACTCTTGTAAAAGAGAGAGGACAAAAAAATAGTTATAATTATTTTACTAAACAAAGTCAGTTGGTTTATAGCAATGCTGCCGACGAAGTATTATTAAATACCAATAGTAGCAATAATCTTATATTTACAGAAGATTTACGATTTAAATTATTAGACTATAGAAATAGACTCCTAAATCTAGCAAAGCAGCACAACCTTAAAAAGGTATACCCTATAAAAACAGCTAATTTATTTTTCTTCTTAGACTGTTGGGGATATTATTCTTTAAAGGAAAACGAAATTAATCAAGCAAATTACTGTCAAAGAAACTTCATGAATCTTTTTATAACTCTGGAAAGAAGTTTAACACAGGAGGAATATATATCATATGAAGCCCAAGACAAGAAAACAAATCTTACAAATGAAGAAAAAGAAAAATTTAGTAGATTTGATAACGATAATTTAATAAATATATACTTTGATCTAAATAGTTACAAGCTAAATGCTACCGCAACACAAGATATTAAAACTTTTTTGAAATACCTATCAAATGTCATGGATGATTACAAAATTACACTTATTGGTCATGCAGATAGAACGGGAAAAGTTTTATATAATAATGAATTATCAAGAAAAAGAGCCAGAACTGTATACAACATTTTAGTAAAAAATGGTGTACCCCCAAGTCTTATTTCTATAGAAAATAGTGGCTCTAAAAAACCAGGAGTAATAACCAATGCACAAACCATAAATAAATTAAATAGAAGAGTGGAAATAAAATTAGAGAAAAATACCGATCTAGAACAGGATTATCTTCCACAACCACTTTAGTAAAGCCCGATAAATTTATTTAAAATGGTGTAACCTAGTTATGCTTCCCATAATTGATATAACAAATTTTACTTTACAGGATTATCCAGAGCATACAGCGTGTATTATCTGGTTTGGTGGTTGTAATTTAAGATGTCGCTATTGCCAAAATCCAGATCTTGTATTAAGCACACAAAGCTTTATTCCAGAAACCAAGATACTTAACTTCTTAAAAAAGAGAACAAACCTCATAGAAGGCGTTGTATTATCAGGAGGAGAATGCACCTTAAATAGGGATTTAATTTCTTTTGTGGAAGAAATAAAAAAAATTAATTTTAAAATTAAAATAGATACAAACGGCCTGAATTTTAATATAATTCATGAACTTGTGGAGAATAATTTGATAGACTTTGTGGCTCTAGATTTCAAGGCACCAAGAGATAAATTTAAACTTGTCACACAATATGATAGATATAATGATTTTGAAAAAACATTAGTATACCTAGCACAAGAAAATAATAAGAAAAATATTGATTTAGAGGTCAGAACAACAGTCCACACAGACTTACTTCAGGAAACCGATATAAATGCTATTATCTTAGAACTAAAAAACCTAAATTTTAGAGGTAATTTTTGTATACAAAATTTCAGAAATGACAACAACAAAATTCTAACACCTATGCAACCTCAGGTTGGGGTTTTGGAAAAAAATTTAATACAAAAACCCATCGGATTTAATATAATATATAGAAACTTTTTTGATTAAAAACAAAAGAAACCAAGTGAAGTATACCTATAAAACGTATACTCCACTCTTTTAAGGAGGCACCTCGAGTATAAATATTTAATATTAAAAAACAACCCCTCGTAATACAAAATTACATTTATATATTACAACCTCTTTTATATCTGTTGTGCAATCATAAACACCTATTTTACATTTTATTTTCTGAGTCAAGAGCAATAAATTATTGCTTTAAAATTATCTTAATATATACAAATTTGTATCGAATTATATAAAAAATATCAGATTCATCTTATGCTTGATATGTTGAATAGTTTGCCACCCGAGGTTGTAGAATTACTAAAAAAATATGTATCGATATTATTAGAATGGAATAAAAGAATAAATTTAATAGGAAGTACAACTATATCTAATATTTATGAACGACATATATTAGATTCAGTACAGTTATTAAATCAACTAACCCCCCATGAAATTGAACATAGCACCTTTGCAGATTTTGGAACA
>CAZAFD010000005.1:0-44075 GCA_964484785.1 uncultured Rhizobiaceae bacterium
AAATGAGTTTGAAGAATATAAAAATGCTTTGTACCGATATTCCCAAGATGGTCATTCACTTATATATAGTGGCTCCGGATGCAGCAGTTGTTTTTGCAACTCTAAAATCTTCTCTGAAATGAGAGATTTAGGTTATATAAATAAGTCACAATATGCATATAATAGAGGCTATGGTGCATTTAAATCAAAATTAAAAGGAACAAGCAAACAGTATAATTTATGGTCTAATCAAAATTGTTATGGACCTAGTAGCTGGGGAACTAAAAAAGCCAAAGCATATTTATACTATGCTAACGTAGACGGAAGAAATACTGATGAAGAATATTTTCTTACTACTGATTTTTGTAAAAAATTAGTTAGAAAGTTAAGAAGTCATTATGGAGAAGATAATAGTGTAGAGGCAGATAAAAGCAATGTCAGCAAAGCTAAAAAGTATGCGTTTTATTGCCAATGCGGCTTAGGTTGGACAAATTGGACTGAGTGTAATTTTGGTAAATCAACAGAAGCAAAAAATGCAAGAGCAAATTTAGTAGTCGTTATGTTTGATTTTTAATGAATTAAATATTCTGTGCCTAACAAGCACCACTCAAACTAGTAAAGGATTTAGGAATATAAATCTTGATGCTAAATACGTTTCACTGGCATACTACATTAATAGTATGCCAGTATGTCTTTATTTTAATACAATTAAAGGAATAACCTATATACCCATTGTGGGTAAAACTGCATCAATGAGTTTGTATACACTCAATTATATCTTTGATAAACTGAATTTATTCGGTCCATCTTCAAACTATTATCAAAAATCTTTTGCTTGAAAAATATAACAATGTAAAAATCTAGTATATAAGACGCTTCAAAAATATCATGCAAGGCTATTATAATACAGCAACTTAAAGAAAGTTTATTAAATTAAAACTTAATTGGATTTTTAAATTTTTTAAAAAATTCTGAAGATCTAAACCTGGAAATATTAAGTAAATATTTTATAACCGAGCAATTATAAGTTGGCTGAGATATTTTAGTAAAAAGCCTAAAAATCCTAAGTTAAAGGAACAGATACACGGATGATAGGTGTATTTGTGTGCTAGTGCGCTACCATATTTCGTCTGATTTAAAAAACAAAAAGTCCGATAGGCATCGGACTGATTGTAAATATATAAAATTTAGAAAAAATTCTAAACCGTTGTACTAACCGTTGGTTGCACAAATTTCTTCTCCGGTAATAGCTTTAATGATTGTCGGAGCACCAAAAATAGCTGCTATACCCAAAGCTATACTAATTAGAGCTACCCAAGTTGTTTTACCACTTAAGAAACCAACACCTACGGCTATAATAGCAAATGCAGCAAATGTCTTACCTACACCACCAGTAACAAAACCTAAAACACTACATAAAATACCGGTCATAGTAGTATTAAAGTCTGATGCTATTGTATCTGCTTTTGTAGTATCGGCACCATCAGCAGCTCTTGCCGTTTGGCTTGCAGTAACAAAAAGTGCAGAACCAGTCAAAAACAAAGACATAAAAAATAGTAAAAAGATCTTTTTCATTTCCTTTAAAAGTCTAATTGTTCATAATTCTCTATTAGAGAATGTTAGAAATTAATATTTAATTTTCAATATAAATTACAACCCTCCATACATCATGTTATTTGATCAAGATCTTTATATTCAAAAACACTTTTACTCAATAATTTTAATTCATTGGTTAGCGTTTTGTACTTATCAGCATCGATAGTAATACCATCAATCATTTTTATCTGTGCATCGGTTAGCTGATTCTTTTCACGAGAAATATATTGATCACTAATGATCATTGGAACCTCTTCTATATAAATATCTGTAACAGCCTTATAACCAAAATAGGTGTTGATCTTGTCTAGAATATACATCTTACTATTATTAAAATAAAACGAAGTTGCAGAATTATGTGTTACTATAAATAAGCGACATCTTTTCTCATCAGATGTTAAAACAATCTTTTTAGGATAACAAAATTTTCTATATTTAACCTCAATAATATCGTCCCAATGTCTGTGAATCTTAGCAAAAGCACTCATTTTAGGACCAGATGCCAAATGCTTTATTAGAAGATTAATATTATATTCTAAATTCTTTACATTTGGTTTTCTATCTAACATAAAAATATGTGATCAATATATTTTTACAAAAATTTAGAATTAAATATACTATAATTGGGCTAATGTCTATATTACCAAATAACGATATATAGTTTCGCACTCTACCCAAAATTTCTTCATGCAACCGTTCTAAACTGTAATACAATTGTCTAAATTTTAAATTATTCAATTTAATTAGGTTAAAGTACCTAAGCCAATTAATAACTAAATATATCAATAGACTATATAAATATATGTTTATACTTTGACAAACTAGTATTATAAAAGGGTTTAGATTCATTTTAACCAATGTCTTTTTTAATAAACAGATCTTATTGTAATCTCCTATTGTAGAATAACTTTATTTGCAACTAATAAAAATATATTCACACAATACGTAATACAGATACTATATTGCTTTTTTAGTAAAAAAACTTATCGTTAAGATAATTTTAATCAAATAATAATCAAATAAACTTTTATGAAAGTAGGTATAACTGGTATCACTGGAAGAATGGGACAAGCCATAGTTTTAGAAGTCTTAACTAATAGTAACATGTTGGACATAGGATCGGTTTTGGTGCGACATGGAAGTGATTTAGTTAATAAAGATCTAGGTGAATTTTTAAATAGAGGTCACATGAACGTCAACATTACTGACGATATAGAAACGCTTTTTGAACAAAATGACGCCGTGGTCGATTTTACAAGCCCAGTTTTAACACTGGCCTGCGCTAGAGTAGCTGCAAAAAAACACAAAATTTTCATATCAGGTACTACAGGTTTAAATGATACACAACTAGACGAATTACGAGAATATGGTAAGGAAACCACAATAGTATGGTCAAGTAACATGAGCCTAGGAGTTAATGTTCTACTAAATCTAGTGGAAGAAACAGCAACTCTATTAAGAGATGATTTTGATATAGAAATTCTAGATATACACCATAGAACTAAGCGTGATGCGCCTTCCGGTACTGCCTTAGCGCTAGGCAAAGCCGCTGCAAGAGGAAGGGGTTGGGAACCAAATGAAGTTTTTAAAATGTATAGAAGCGGTCCAGAATCAGGAAATAAAGGACACGAGATAGGTTTTGCTAGTTTAAGATGCGGAGATATTGCAGGAGAACACCAGGTTATATTTGCTGGTCCAAATGAAAGTCTTGAGTTAGTACATAAAACTGGTTCGAGAATTATTTTTGTAAAAGGCGCCATTAGAGCTCTGTTCTGGGCCTATGGTAAACCTAATGGTTTTTACTCCATGCAGGATGTATTAAAAATAGATAAATAATACCAAAAATGTCTAGTCAACCACCACATATATCACAACGTTTCACAAAAACAAAGGTAAAGACCGCACGCGGTCGTAAAATATCTTCTACCAAGTGGTTGCAAAGGCAACTAAATGATCCATATGTTCAAGCGGCTCAAGACAAAGGTTATAGATCTAGAGCCGCCTTTAAATTACTGGAAATTAATGCTAAATTTTCATTATTCAAAAAAGGTTACAAAGTTCTAGACCTAGGATCAGCACCAGGGGGTTGGAGTCAAATTGCAGTAAATTTAGTTGGTAAGAATAACGTCTTGGCTCTTGATATACTTGATATGGAAAGATTAGAAGGAGTTAATTTTATCAAGAAAAATTTTTTAGAAGATGATGCTGAACAAAGCATCTTAAATATGAGTCAAGGACACAAGTTTAATGTTGTTATGAGCGACATGGCCGCTAATACTACCGGGGACAGAGAAACAGACCATTTAAGAACCGCAAATTTAGTGGAAGCTGCCTTCAACTTTGCCATTAAGGTTCTAAAAGAAGGTGGAGTTTTTGTGACAAAAATTTTTCAGGGGGTTCTAGAAAAACAAATAGTACAAAAAATTAGACATTATTTTAAAGAAGTTAAATATTTCAAACCCAAATCTTCAAGAAAAGATTCGGTGGAAATTTACATAATTGCTAAAGGTTTTACAAATGCAAAAGAAAACGAGTTTTAACAGAAAGTATTTTAAATTTTATGTAATTTTAGTTTTATTAACTCTGGGTTTCTTTTATCGGCAAAAAACTGTTCAGAGTCATAACGATACACAAGCTTCGCCGTCAAATATTAGCTTTATAGATATGAAGTTGCAAAATGCAACTGACGATAAACAAAAAGAGAAGTATTTATTAACTAATTTTCATAGAGACCATGTTATTGGCGATCCAAAGGCACCAATAACTATTATTGAATACTACAATTACACTTGTACCTTTTGTAGAAAGTTACAAAAAGAAGTTTTTCCTAAAATAAAAAAGGAATTTATTGATAAGGGATTAGTCAAATACGTTTTTAGACCACATATTAATAGTAAAACTCTATTATTAGCTACTAGTTTAAAGTGTCTTAATAATGACTTACTACGGGAAGAGTTTAATAATGACTACTTTTTTATAAAAAACAGTGAGCTCTCGAATTTAGAGCATTATCTCATAAACAAAATTAAACCTCACAACCTCGAACAAGACAGATTTAAATTATGCATCTATAGCAAAAGAAACATTGATGAACTTTTATATTATCAAAATGCGGAAACGCATATTCTCCAGATAAAAGGTTATCCATTATTAATAATAAACGGACAAAAATATTTCGGCTACAGATCATATTCTGAATTTAAAGATTTATTAAACAATTTGTTACAAGACAGAAACCATGTTACACAAAATTAGTTTTATCATTAAATTTCTATTTCTAGTAGCAATTTTCAGTATTTTAGTACTATTTTTCTCGAACAATTGCATTGATATACAATTAAACCTATATCCTTTTAACTATATAATAGAAACAAAACTATTTGTGTTAATGGCAATATCTTTTATACTAGGTTTTTTGTTTTCCGTAATCTTTGATTGCATAAATAAGATCTCAAATTATTTTAATTCCGTTCATAAGAAAAAAATCAATAAACTTAGAGAACAAGTCAAAGAATTAAAATCTGAAATCGGCACTAGCAACAAGTAGCTATATCCCATATATAATAGTGCTATAATAAATTAATAAACACTATTAAAATATATTGGCATTGTTAGTATAAAGATGCTTGAATCATTTACCTTGACATCCTCTCCAAGTCAACTTAATTTTTCTTTAAAACAAACAACCTATACAACACCACATATATGTCCCAATATAATAATAATTTAAATAATCTAATAATAGATAGGAATGAAAATTTAAATAATTATAGTAATGTAAATATTATTAATAATATTATTAATAATAACAATAATAATATACTCTTTCTTAATCAATTTAAATCAGCCTTCTCTTTAGTTGAGTTATCTATAGTTCTTATCATAATAGGTCTTCTTATTAGTGCAGTAATAGGAGGAAAAGCTTTAATAGATGAAGCTAGAATCATTGGTATAAAAAATGAATTTGAAGAAGTACGTACCATAATAAGAGAATTTGCAAATATGGGTGGTACTTTATACGCATTAGACCCCTGGGATCACATCTCAACACGTTGCGCACGAGATATTTGGCATGATATTGCAGCAATGAATTTGGTAGATTCTTCCAAAATACAAAACGGCGACGGGTATAAATCAAAACTTAAAACCAAGGGAAAACATATTATTTGGGGAGGCACCTATGGCTGTACAGTCTTCCAACGTACTGAAAAACTACAATTTGCATTAGAATATGGTAATATGGAAACATTAGGTTATTTATGCCCTAAACTAGCTAATAAGCTAAGATCGTTTTATGGGGAAAAACCAGAGGCTGCAGTTACTAATTCATCATGGCCAAATTATAAAAATATTGGGTTTAGTTGTCAGTGTCATAATAAGCAGACAGGACAATATACTGATTGCAAGAGCGCAAATGCAACCATGGTTAATCTTATAATCTATATGCGCGAATTATAATAAGCATGATATATTGCAGTATGCATTTCCAGCATCTAATTATACTTGTAAAGATTTAACAAATAATATAAAATTATCTTGTAACAATGAATTTTAGCAGGTATAGTATACATGAATAAATTAACAGATAGATTCAAAAAAGCATCAAGAAACAGAAAAACTATTAGAGAAATATTAGGACTAAGCCCTAGAGATAATAGAAATCCTAGTGGTTCTAATGTGCAAGGTCAAATTCCAAACAACCAGCCTCAGGATATTCACAAAATTTTAGCTACTAGGATTTCTACACCTCAAGATAATTTTGCAAATATCTCTGGACTTTTGTTGGTAGAAGATAAAGCAAATAATAAAACTTATGTGGCTGTCAGACATCCAGTAACGAGAGAAGTATATTATATAGACCAGGATTTATTTAATGAATTTTTCGGTCTAGAAGACCAAGTAAAAAAACTAATTGGTTATGATGATCCACTCCAAAATTCAGACGATTTCATTTCAGAAAATAGATTTCTTTTATTTAAAGTACGTACAAATTTATTAAATTTACTAGGCTACTCGTCTATTTCCGATATAACTAATGGACGCCATTATATTACGGATAACGTAGGAATTGAATTTGTTGGAGTAAAGTCTATTGGATCTAATATACCTAGTGGCCAAGTTCTAAATAAGATTGCCTTACAAAACTTATCTGCTATATCATTCTTAAGAAGTTTAGGTTATCAATATGTTTTTGATACACAGATGCATAGCCTAGAGCAACCTGGACACACAAATAAATCATTACTCAGAGATTGGATCCGTTTAAAGACAGGCAAGCCTAATGTAGGATTTTCAGACTGGGGACTAAATAAGGCAGCTTTCAACCTTAATAAACAGATTTTTATACCGTTGAGGGGTAACATAAAGGAAACAATTACAACATTCGCTTATAATTTAGCGGAGGCAATAGCTCCAATAGGTCTTAGGGATATCAATAAGCGTTCAGTTCGTAAAAAAGCAGTCACAAAATTTTTACAAAGTAATAAGCCAAGAACATCTAGTTATGCTTCAAATCTAGGATATCGTACCTTTTTAATTTTTATTGCTCGTATCTTCAGAAAAACATGGAGTCTTGTAATAGATTGTTTGAACTCTATTAAAAATGTAGTTACAAAGGTCTTTGAAAAATATGTAGCACCAACATCCTCTACAACATCTAACGATAATACTTTATCGATTGTACATCCAACAAAGGAACCACCTAAATTTAGCATGAAATTATTAAGTTATCTTTTTGACATACCAGAACACTTTAAAGAAGAACCTGAAGAAATCGTTTTACCAAGTAACATGGTACAAATGATAGAATTAGAACCCTTATCAGAAGAGAATGCAATGTCAGTAGACAGCCTCGAACAAGCTTTCAACGAACTTGATTCTCCAAGCTCAGAAATAGGTATATAATATATTATTAAAGAGATTGAACTCCAGATGTTAATTCCTGTATAGCCTTCTCGCGATCAGCTTGATTAAAAATATACGATCCAGCTACAAGTATATTAGCTCCAGCCTTAACCGCTATTTTGGCAGTCTCTGGATTGATGCCGCCATCTACCTCTATATCTATATCCTTATTATAATTTTCTATTAACCTTTTAACTTCCGATATCTTTTGTACTTGATCATATAAAAATTTCTGCCCACCAAATCCAGGATTTACTGTCATTACTAGAATTTGATCTAGTTTTGAAAGTAAGTATTTTAAGACTCCTTCTGACGTACCAGGATTAAGAGCTAAACCAGCTTTTTTATTATAACTCTTAATTAAACTTAAACTTCTGTCTATATGCAAACTTGCTTCATAATGAATAGTGATTATATCAGCACCAGCCTTCACTAGTTCTGCTATATATAGATCTGGATTTTCAACCATAAGATGAACATCAAAAACTTGATTACTATGTTGTCTGAGATCTTTGATAAATTTCGTACCAAAAGTTAGATTAGGTACAAAATGGTTGTCCATAATATCAAAGTGTATATAAGATGCATTTTTAATACTATATACATCATCAAGTATGTTAGAAAAATCTGCCGATAACAAAGACGGAGCTATTTTTATATTCTGCATAACCAAGCAATATTTTATATACTATATTATGATAAAAAAGTCTTTCAACAAGACAAGACCTATTGAGCAATTTTATGCTGTTGAGCATATAAAAGTATTTCTTTAGCAATAGGTGTAGCATTTTGACTGCCGGCGCCTCCATGCTGTATTAAAACAGCAATGCCATATTTAGGTTTGTCGTATGGTGCAAAACCTATAAAAATACTATGATGTTCAAATTGACTAAATTCACCTTTCTGTTTATCTATTTTTGCCTTAGCCTCTAAAGATATAACTTGGGCTGTTCCAGTTTTTCCTGCCATCTCAAAATCCTTCTGTAATATTCTCCTAAAAAAGGCTGTACCACCTTGTTTATTCACTACCGTATACATACTACTTTTTACTAAATCTATGGATTTTTTAGAAATCAATGGAGGATTATTAACTAAATTTTTATTATAATTTATAATATTTTGATTATATAGTAGAATGGGCTTAATTGGGTAACCCCCATTAGCTATCCTTGATACCATTACAGCTAGTTGTAATGGATTCATCAACAAAAAACCTTGACCTATACCTACATTAATCGTATCTCCCCTTACCCATCGTTCATGAAATCTATCTTTCTTCCATTGCTTAGTCGGTAAAATACCATCTTTAAAATTTGGTAAACCAATATCAAAATTTTCTCCAACACCAAAAACCTGCGCTATATCAACTATCTTTTCTATACCGGTAGCAATACTTAGATTCGCAAAAAATATATTACATGAACGTTGTAGAGCTTCTCTAATATCAAGAAAACCATGTCCTTCATCTTTTTTCCAACATCTAAACTCCCTTGGCCCAAAGTATGTGATACCTCCGCAATATATCTGCTTCTCTTCCGGCCATCCATTTTCAAGAGCGGCCACCGCAACTACTGGCTTGAAGGTTGATCCCGGAGGATATAGCGCACTTATATTACGGTTTATCATAGGTTTTCTTGGATCGTTATTTATTTCGTTCCAATAACTTTGAGAAACACCATCTATAAAATTATTGGTCTTAAAGGATGGCGTCGAAACCATAGCTAAAATTTCGCCGGTATTAACATCAACCACCACAGCAGAACCAATTTTTTCTTTTAACAGACCATAAACATACTTTTGTAAGTCTACATCAATTGTTAACTTAACATCATCCGTAGTTTTTGATGATACAGTTTCTAGATTCTTAATAGGTAGACCAATAACATTAACCTCAAACTTCTTATAACCTATTTCTCCTATTAATTTATCATTTAAAGTCTTTTCTAAACCTATCTTACCTATTTTATAGTTTGGATTCATTAAAAGATCCAACTTAGTCTGAGAAGCAAGTTCTTTAATTTCTGAAGGACTTGGACTTGCAATATAGCCTAGAATATGCGCAAATTCTTCATCATATAAATATTTACGCTTATTATTATTCTCTATAATGATATTTTTTAGGGCATAAGAATTGGCTTCTAATTTAACTAAATCATCCCATGTAATATGATTTAATATTTGTACTATTGGTTTGTTTCTGTTTTTATATAAGATTCTGTAAATTTTATTTTTTTGTTCCTTACTTAAACCCAATATTTCCTGGATTTTATCAACAACTTGTTTGTTTTCTGAACTTTGAAATAGAACTATATCATAGCTGTCTATATTTTTAGTCAGGGCTTTATTATTTCTGTCCACAAAATTACCACGAACAGGTGGTAAAATTTGTACCTTAATTCTATTGTTTTCTGCTTTATTTACAAAAAAATTGAATTTAAAAATTTGTAGATAAGCTAGTCTAGCACATAAAATTACTATTAATAAAAAATAAAATACTAATACAATAAATACCCTCTGTACAAAAATCCTTCCCTTTAAATGCTCCTGATGTAAGCCAGACATATTAGTAAATATACCTTAATTTAAGTTTTTCCAAACCAAAAAATAGCATAATAAAATAGAAAGAATTTACTATACAACTTATCAGAATACCAGAAAAATTATAGATTGAATTTGATAAGAAAGACAAAATAAACCATCTAAAAAAATTAAACAACAATATAAAAATAATAAAACTATATATTGTATACTGTTTTTTATCTAAATTAGGGCAATATGTTTTAAAGAGAGATACAGATTTAATAGCTAACAACCACGAAATACCACTTGTACCAAGATAAGAAAGAGCTAAAGTATCTACTATTAATCCATATAAGAATACATTTATATAAAAAACACTATTAAAGTTAGACTTTAGATAGCTATAAAATAAGAATATAGAGGGTAGATCCGGCACATAATTCTTATTTGGACTATAAATATTTAAAGCACTTACAAGGCTGGCACATAGTATAAATAAACTCAGAATAATTATATATCTAACTACTCTCCATCTATTAAAAATCATTCTTGTGTTTTTTGTTTAGGATCAAAATCCTTTATATAATTAACAAGTAATTTGATTATAACATTTGTTGTGGTTTCCTTATTTAGAAAGGTAGTATTAACGCAAATATCGGCCGTAGAATAAAGAGGCATCTTTTGGTTATATAGATTTGTCATTATTTCAGTCTTATCACCACTTTCTAACATAGGACGATTATTTCTACGTTCTACTCTCTTTATAAGAGTGTCAAGCTCTACCTCTAAAAATATAGAAACAGCTCTTTCTCTTATTTTTTCTCTTATAACATCATCGTCAAAAGCATTACCACCTATTGATAGAACCTGCGGCTTGTTAGAATTTATAATCTTACTTATAACTCTTCTTTCAACATTCCTAAAGTATTCTTCTCCCTTTTCTTGAAATATATCTCTAGTACTTTGTCCTTCAACCTTTTCTATTTCTCTATCAGAATCTAAAAACTTAATTCCTAATTTCTGAGCTAAACCGAAGCCTGTTGTTGTCTTACCAGCTCCCATCATACCAATTAATACAATAGTCTTTCTATTTGACGGATGTATCACTTCTTCCATTTTCTACTTCTTTATAGATCAGTTAAATAATAAATTTATTCTTGAATATTTTATAAAAAGAGTGAAAATAATCAATCACAATAGATTAATACCTATTTGTTTAAAATAGTCAACCAAAATTATGTATAAAGTTATAACAATAGCCATTATAAACAAGCGTAAAAAGGTATATTTACAATATGATAATAGATTGATCGACTCTGTATGTAACAATGAAATTTATTCAGAAACAGAGCTTCTTATACCAGATATAGAAAATCTTTTAGCCAAAAACAACCTTTCCTACAAAGACCTATCTCATTTGTCCGTGATGAATGGCCCCGCTAATTCCTTGAGTCTTAAGTGTAGTATAACTTGTACTAAAGCTATGAAAGTACTTTTAAACATACCTGTAATAACCAACAACATGTTTGAAATTATAAGCTATAACAGAAACTTTGATTATCTAGTCTTGAACGCTTATTGTAACTTTTTTAATGTAATGGATTTTAATAAAAATTATTACAGAATAAAAAAAGACGATTTAAAATCCTTTTTACCGAAAAATTCACTGGTACTTACAGATATAGAGGAAGTTCCAAATATTTTAGACAACAACTCTCATGTTAATTTAATTACAGATCACACTAAAGCCATTATGGACAATAATTACAAAAAAATTGTAGAAAACAACTTTACTGAAAATCTTAGTGTGTTCGACATATTATAATATCTATAAAAAATAATATCTATAAAAAATAAACAAAAGCACAAATCCTAATTCACAAAAATAAAAAACTACCTATCTAAGGTTGTAATTCCGTAAAATACCATCAAAATCTCATTGACTTATTCAAAGTAATATTGTACGCTTCTCACTGTGTTACCAATATACACATTTCCATATTAACTCCTATATTTACAGTGCATTTCATCGAAGTGCACTGGATTTATTTTGAGGAGATTTAATAATCATAGATTTTTTATTAGATTTGTGTCCTTTAACAATGTCTATTCGACATTTGGGAATTTTAAATTTATGACTAAAAAGATTTATAATAGCATTATTAGCCATATTGTTTTCTGGGATACTTGTGACCTTAACCTTAATACAACCCTTATCCAAAGTAATTTCGTTCTTACTTGCGTGTGCTATAACTTTTATATCAAAAATTTTATCAAGCTCTATATTAAAAGACTCCATTGATTATAAAAGTTCTTCTTATTGATAAAGGCTTGGTTATACAAATAACCTGAGTGTTTAACTCATTATGATAATTCCTGACACCTTGCAGAGCAATCTTATTAGAATTTATTCTAAAGTCCACGTGATTTTCTATAAGAAATTTTTCTATTAAGTTGCGACCTATAATATTCGGACGAAGGTCTGGTGTATTAGGACCCAGCAAACCCACCAAACTAAGGTTTTTATCAAGAACCGGTCCACCTTCATCTACTCTCGTCATAGCTGGTAATTTTAACCTTGTATTGGTGTTTTCAAGTATAACCTTACCCTGATGTATAAAGGTTTTAAACGGTTCATTATTATTCGTGTAATAATAAACATTTGTCTTATGTAGAAGGTCTTCTGTAGATAATATACTATAATTCTTAATATTTGCTCTACGAGAATATACTGGTTGTAATTCCAGCAAGGCTAAATTATAACCACGATTTATGGCAGCTACATCTACCTTATAATAGGTCTTACTATCTATAACATATATCGATGTTCGCGAGTATTCATTATAATTACAAATATCTTCAACTAGGCTAGCTGTAGTCAACAATTGTGTTTTATTTATAAAAACTGCATTGCCAGCAAATATACTTCTGCTGATCAAGGCAGTAATTGCACTTCTTGAGAACTTATAATTATAGAAATTGGTCAATCTAGCAACTATGCAAAAAAAGACAATAATTGCTATCAATAACTTGTATTTTTTTAGAAATTTGTATACTTTTTTATATGTATCCATAATAAATTATACATTAAATCTAAAGTGAAAGATATCTCCATCTTTAACTATATAATCTTTACCTTCAAGTCTTAATTTACCAGCAGTTTTACAACCCTCTTCACCTTTATATCTTATATAGTCATCATATGATATAGTTTCAGCTCTAATAAAGCCCTTTTCAAAATCAGTATGAATAACTCCAGCTGCCCTAGGCGCTAAAGCGTTTTTATTTACAGTCCAAGCATGCGCTTCCTTGGGCCCAACTGTAAAAAAACTAATTAGGCCCAGTAGAGAATACGCTATTTTAATAATTTTATCCAAACCCTTTTCACCTAAACCTAGTTCTGCCAAAAATTCCTGTTTTTCTGCTTCTGTATCTAGATTGGCTATCTCTGCCTCCAATTTAGCAGATATTATTGTATAAATAAAATTATTTTCCTTACAAAAATCTCTAACAGTTTCAGTATATTTATTGCCTCTTAAAACATCATCTTCTCCAACATTACATACAAAAAACTGTTTCTTACCAGTTAATAACTGTAATGTTTTAAAAAATTTCTCCTGGTCCTTCTCTAAATTAACTTTAATCGCTGGCTCACCTCTGTTTAATACTTCCAATATTTGTTTCATTAAGTCTATTTGTCCCACTAAACTCTTATCCCCGTGAGCTTTTTTAGCCAAGTTTGTTATACGTTTTTCTAGATTTTCTATATCAGCTAAAATTAATTCTGTCTGAATTAATTCAATATCTCTAATAGGATCTATACCACCCTCTACATGACTAACGTCTTCATCTTCAAAACATCTAACTACATTAGCAACACAATCCACTTCCCTAATATTACTTAAGAATTGATTACCTAAACCCTCGCCCCTACTAGCACCCCTTACTAGACCGGCTATATCAACAAACTCTATTTGAGTCTTAATTATCTCTCTGGAATTAGCTAGATTAGCTAGTTTAGTTAATCTTTCGTCGGGTATACTCACTCTACCAACATTGGCTTCTATCGTACAAAATGGATAGTTAGCAGCCTCTGCCATAGACGTTTGAGTTAATGCATTAAATAAAGTTGATTTACCAACGTTTGGCAAACCAATTATGCCACATTGCAACATTCGTAAGACTATTATTTGTTAGTAACAACAGTAGGTATAAAATCTTAAAATTCAATAAATTTAGCAGAAATTATCAAGATCACTTGCATTAGTCAAATAACGCATTATAAAGATTATAATACATAACAACAAATGCATATCAAATATGTGTATATCCAATAATCTAATAATAGAGAAAGAGGGAGAAGAAAATTTAAGTAATAGTAACTCTCTTAATAAAAGCAATATATCTTTTTTTAATCAATTTAAATCAGCCTTCTCTTTGGTTGAGTTATCTATAGTTCTTATCATAATAGGTCTTCTTATTAGTGCAGTAATAGGAGGAAGAGCTTTAATTGATCAGGCTAAAATAAATGTAATAAAAAGTGAACTCGAAACAATAAGAATAGCATTAGCCAATTATATAAACGATGGGCAACCCTTAAATACAGAAAGTGTGGAGTATGACGGTCCAGCAATTGGCCCGGAAGAATTAATAAATGCTGGGTACTTAGAAGACCCTGGATTGATAGTACACAATGGTTACAACGATCATGTATATAAATCAAAAGTCTCAAATAATGCATGGTATAAAGTTTATATGTGGGGTTTGGCTGGATCTAATTCCAAAAATCGGGAGTGTTTTACAGCAAGCACAACTAAAAATAAAAACGGGAAATTGCCTGTGTTTAATACATATTACTATGTAATTTCAAATAC
Organism: uncultured Rhizobiaceae bacterium; assembly: GCA_964484785.1. GTDB lineage: Bacteria > Pseudomonadota > Alphaproteobacteria > Rickettsiales > UBA1997 > CAZAFD01. The sequence continues at coordinate 14,874 of CAZAFD010000005.1, forward strand.
AGCCTGGGATTATAGTCTTAATCCAGTATTTTGCGACAAGTTAGCAGATAAATTGATGTCTTATTATGGTGAGAGTGTTACATCGTCTAATCTTACCTGGTCTTCCCCGTCAAAAATTAACAAGATATATGCGTGTTGCGCCAAACATAAAGGCGGTCTTAACAAGGCTATGCTTTATCTCGCAATATATGATCCATATATATAGAAGATATATTGATACAAATTTAGTAAAAGAGCAAATAAATCAAGCAGGTTCAATTATACAGTCGGGTCTTTTGTTTACATGAAATACAAAAACAAGAAATGGTACACCTAGAGGGATTCGAACCCCCAACCGCTTGGTTCGAAGCCAAGTGCTCTATCCAATTAAGCTATAGGTGCTCAAGCAACTACAATACCAGAAAGAATCTTATTATTCAATAATATAATTTTCCTTTTCAGAAAAAATACTTTTTAAGAGCATATTATGTAAGCGATGCCCTGCTTTATGAGCTATAATCTTACCGTGGATATTATAACCACAGGTAAATAGATCTCCTATACAATCTAATAGTTTATGTCTAACCACTTCATTTTGATATCTTAGCCCACTCGGATTAACTACCCCTTCTGAATTAAATACCAAACTATTATCTAAACTACCTCCTTTTGCTAAACCTAGTGAGTGCATACGGTCAACCTCATCTTGGTTGCAAAAAGTACGTGCCCTAGCAATGTTTTCTATAAAAGTTAATTTATCACCATTAAAAGAATAAGATTGGTGACCAATTTGGCCATAACTAAATTCAACATCTATATCAACACAAAAACCATTATAGGGCAATATTTCTATAAACTTATCTTGCTCAGTATAACGTATTTTTTTCTGTATTTTTAAAAATTTTCTAGCACTATCTAAATAACTAGTACCTACGCTTTTTATCTTTTTAATAAATTCTATAGCACTACCATCACAAATAGGTATCTCCTGCCGATTTTCAAAAACATCTATAACTGCATTATCTACATCGCAAGCCCACAAGGCCGACATCAAATGCTCTATTGTCAATACAGTCATGTCCGCCTTATTGCCTATTGTGGTACCAAGTTCAGTAGCAATTACATTATTATAACAAGCTTTTAATATAACAGGTTCACTAGCATTACACCTTTTCCTAAAAACAATTCCTGTATCAGGTCTACTAGGATTTATAATAATTTTGCTCGGCATACCAGAATGTAGACCAATACCGCTACACTCTATAGCCTGAGCTATAGTACTTTGCTTCATATTACAACTAGTTTTCTTTCTTCATTTGGGCAGAAAACTTCGCTTCGCATATTAGATCGTTATCAACAAATATCTTACCCTCGCAAAACCAAATATTAAGCTTATGTTTTACAATATTTACATGTATCTTAAGAACATCGCCTGGCACAGCTTGTTTTCTAAATTTAACATCGCTTATACTTGTAAACAGTACACTGAATAAGCTTGGATCAATATCAATGGATTTGACTACAAGTACAGCAGCAGTTTGTGCCATAGCTTCAACCATTAAAACACCAGGCATAACTGGGTTCTCAGGGAAATGCCCCTGAAAAAATGCCTCATTTATAGTTAAATTCTTTACACCAACAGCGCTTTGTAATGTTACTAATTCTTCTATTCTATCTATTAATAACATTGGATACCTATGTGGTATCGTCTTCATGATTTCTTTAATACCTAATACTTCACTTGACATTATTACTCTCCAAATTCTTTTTTCTAGTTTTCATTAAGTTATATAAAAATATATTTAGTCTTTCCCACTCTCTTAAATTCATTGCAGGAGCACCACCAATTTTCTGACCTGCTTCAACAGACTTAGCTACACCACTGTGTCCAGCGATAATTACCCCGTCACCAATTTTAATGTGTCCATTGATTGCTGAGTGTCCGCCAACCTGTACAAAATTGCCAAATTCGACACTACCAGCTACAACTGTACCACCAGCAAAAAAACACCCACGACCAATAGTAACTCCATGTCCTATATGAACAAGATTATCTATCTTGGTATTGTCACCTATACAGGTATCACCTATAGCACCTCTATCTACACAAGAGTTAGCCCCAATCTCAACAAAATTAGAAATCCTGACAATACCCAGTTGTGGTATCTTGTAGTTGAATCCATTGTTATACGCGAATCCAAAACCACACTGCCCTATAGCGGCGCCATTTTGGATTACACAATGTTGGCCAATTTCAGCATAAGAAATCGAAACATTAGGTCCTATAAATGTATTTTTATCAATTATACATCTATCACCTATAAAGGCATTTGCGCAAATCTTACATCCGTCTCCAATACAAGCTTCTCTGCCAATACAAGCACCAGCTTGAATTTCAACACCATCACCTATGGTAGCACTAGGATCTATATTGGCTCTAGGAGAAATTCCAGGCTTTACAACAAATTGAGGAACTATAAAAAGAAAATTTGCTATTTTCGTGTATACATAATGTGGATTCTTCACAAAAACACCAAGCGTTGTACTTGGTAATATACTCTTGTATTCCTCTTTTAAAACACAAAGGCCTGCCTTGGTATTTTTTAAATCTTCTAAATATTTGGGATTAATAAAAAAAGATATATCGTCTGGCCCAGCAGATTTTAGATTTTTTATATCAACAAACCGTTTATTTAGATCTTTCACAGAATATTCTTTAATTACATCCTGTGGTATCTCGTTAAGCCTAAGAATGTCTAATAAAGTCAAATATTCTCTAGTTTTTAAGAAAAATCTATTATATTCTATATTTTCTCCCAAGGAGGTCTCTTTAAAAAGGCAAGTTTGCATACCAACTATAAATCTTTAGAACCAAAACATCTTTTCCAGAGTCTTTTTACAATATTTAAAGTTCTATCAAACATATTAATAAAGCCATCAGAGATGCTGGTAGCATCCTTACTAAAATATACTGATTGCGTATCTACAACTCTAGTACATGTGATTATATCGTGTAAAAAGAACCTATTAGAAAAAAAGAATAGATTAAACCAAAATAAAATAATAAACATAGAGTATAGAAATGCATTATACACATTGCTAACATTTATTACTTTAGCAAAAAAACTTATAAATTTGCTGCTTGTATGAGTATACTTCCCAAGTTTCAAAAAATTGAAACCAGAAAACAACACTATATCAAAAAATATCACAAAGACTACAGACGATAAAAAACTTTTAAGTACAATCTGCCATTTAGCTAATTTTTCTTGCGAGTCATCTCTATTGTTTACTACCTTAAGTGACATAATCCTTTGTCCAATCGTTCCATCTTTAAAAAAAACAAAATTAAAAAGGTTATATATAAAACCAACACAGGAACCAATAATTATAAGTAGTAAGAACTCTCTAAAAGCTCTACTGGAAGTAATATATAAGGCTTCATAATCATGTATTTTTGCTAAATTAAAACCCGGGTAAGCCGTATCAAACTTTTCAAAAAAGTCCAGAAATATAGCTCTACTTCTCGTAAAAAATACAATCTGTAAGATGATGGCTCTAAAAAAACCAGCACACATCATGTCCATACACAAAGCCAAACTTCTCTTAATTAATCCAGCGTTGGTATTTCTTGCGAGTCTCTTAAAAATTTGCATACAGAAATTTATTTTGGTTTTGATGGTTAAAATCTAATAAAAAATTTTATTTTTTCAATACTAGTACCGGGACAGCTAAATTTCATTCCTGTTTGTAATAATTTTATCAATCAAGCCAAAATCACGAGCAGCCTCAGGATTCATAAAATTATCCCTTTCCATATTGGTTTCAATAGCTCTCAATTTCTGACCAGTATGGTGTACATAAATATTATTTAATCTCTTCCTTAAATCTAAGATTTCTTTAGTATGTATCTCTATATCTGTAGCTTGGCCCTGATAACCTCCAGATGGTTGATGAATCATAATTCTGGAATTTGGCAAAGCATATCTCTTACCAGGAGCTCCAGCTGTTAACAACAGAGATCCCATGGAACATGCTTGACCTAAACATATAGTACATACATCTGGTTTAATATACTGCATTGTGTCATATATTGCCAGACCTGAAGTGACAACCCCACCAGGAGAGTTAATGTACATCCATATATCCTTATCTGGATTCTCTGATTCTAAAAATAATAGTTGTGCTACAATAAGAGATGACATCCCGTCTTCAACCTCACCATTAAGAAATACAATTCTTTCCTTTAATAATCTAGAAAATATATCAAACGATCTCTCCCCTCTAGATGTTTGTTCTATTACCACAGGAACCAAACTATTTATCACATCAGATCTATTTATTGTCATAGCTTCTATTATTTTTTTTAATTACTATTAATAATTATTCCTTCTTTTTCTTATATAATCCATCAAAATCAACAGCATCTAATAAGAGAGGCGGGAAATTACCGTCAGTTGTTAAATCTGCTATAATTCTCCTTGAAAATGGGAATAATAAGTATGCACAATCTACAAATAGAGTCTCTTCTATAAGACTTTGTTCAACATCTGTTATTTTAAAAACTCCACCATGTTTTAGTTCTACCATGAAAACTGTCTCATCTTTTTCTGTAGCTTCACAAGTAATTATCAACTCAACCTCATATATCTCGTCTTGTAATTTATTGGCATTAATGTCGATAGCGACCTTGATATTTGGAGATACTTGTCCAAGTGTATAAATGCCTGGGGCTCTTGGATTTTCAAAAGACAAATCTTTAATATATTGACCACTCAATAAAATATTCGCACCTGTTCTTGTGCTAATCATGTCTTAACCTCATTTAATATTGATATTAAATTTTATTTACCTAAAGTTTTGAATTATATTATTTCTTTAAAGAGAATAATGAAAAACCTTTTGAAAAAATTAAACTTATATAAATTATTTTCAATAAATTTATTGATTTCATTCTTTTTAATATATTTAGATCAAATTACAAAGATAATTAGTGCTAATAAGATCGAGCACTTAGTTATAAAAACCAAGGGTATCCACAAATACATTCACATACTTCCAATACTGAACCTAGTTTATATTAGGAATACTGGTATCAGTTTTGGTTTATTTAATCATAGTAATTTTATACCAACTATATTAACATATATAATCAGCATAATTTGCCTTTGTATAGCCTATCTTTTGTACCAAGCCACAAACTCATATAAAAGACTTTATTTTATGTTGATACTATCAGGAGCTATTGGAAATCTACTAAACAGATTCCAATATGGTTATGTTATAGACTTTATAGATTTTCATATAGGGACATGGCATTTTCCTGCCTTTAATCTTGCTGATAGTTTTATATGTATAGGCATGTTTTTATTCTTGTTAGAAGATATATTGATAAAAAATTAATCTCTTCCCCTTGAAAAGACTTTTCGGCTACCTATATCCCTTTTAGCTATTTTACAAATTTAGTAAAAAAAGAGTAAAAGAAAAATGGGAAAAATTATAGGTATTGATTTAGGAACCACGAACTCTTGTGTAGCCGTAATGGAAGGCAAGAATACGAAAGTTATAGAAAACTCCGAGGGAGCTAGAACAACACCATCAATTGTAGCCTTCACGAAAGATGGCAATATCATAGTAGGTAGTTCAGCTAAAAGACAAGCTGTAACTAATGCTGAAAACACAATATTCTCGGTAAAGAGATTAATTGGTAGACGTTTTGATGAAAAAGTAATTCAAGAAGATATAAAAAAGGTACCATATAAAATTATTAAGGCCGGTAATGGTGATGCATGGGTGGAAGCCAAGGGACAAAAATACTCGCCTTCACAAATTTCAGCCTATACTCTTCAAAAAATGAAGGAGACTGCTGAAGCTTATCTTGGAGAAAAGGTTACAGAAGCAGTTATTACAGTTCCAGCATACTTTAACGACTCGCAAAGACAAGCAACTAAAGACGCAGGTAAGATTGCTGGTTTAGAAGTAAAAAGAATAATTAATGAACCAACTGCTGCCGCTCTTGCCTATGGTCTAGATAAAGAAGGTAATAAAACAATAGTTGTATATGACCTTGGTGGTGGTACCTTCGATGTTTCTATTCTAGAAATAGGAGATGGAGTATTTGAAGTTAAGGCAACAAATGGAGATACCTTCCTAGGAGGTGAAGACTTCGATAATAGAATACAACAATTTTTAATTGATGAGTTTAAAAAAACCCAGGGTATTGATTTAACGAACGATAACTTAGCTATACAAAGATTAAAGGAAGCCGCAGAAAACGCTAAAAAAGAGCTTTCAACAACCTTAGAAACAGAAATTAATTTACCATATATAACAGCTGATGCTTCTGGCCCAAAGCACTTAAATATAAAACTAACAAGAGCAAAATTGGAACAACTAACAAGTGACTTAATAGAAAGAACTATAGAACCATGTAAGAAGGCTCTCGCAGATGCTGGTATAAAGGCTTCAAATATTGATGAAGTTGTTTTAGTAGGTGGTATGACCAGAATGCCTAAGGTACAAGAAACAGTAAAAAACTTTTTCGGTAAAGAACCGCATAAGGGTGTTAATCCAGATGAAGTTGTAGCAGTTGGTGCAGCTATACAAGGCGGAGTATTAAAAGGCGATGTGACAGATGTTTTATTACTAGATGTAACACCATTATCTCTAGGTATAGAAACAATGGGGGGTGTATTTACTAGATTAATAGATAGAAATACAACAATTCCTACAAAAAAGAGTCAAATCTTCTCAACCGCAGAGAATAACCAACCAGCCGTAACGATTAAAGTATTCCAAGGAGAAAGAGATATAGCTGTATACAACAAGTCACTTGGAGAGTTTACTTTAGATGGAATTCCACCGGCTCCAAGAGGCATACCGCAAATCGAAGTTACATTCGATATAGATGCCAATGGTGTTGTAAATGTATCAGCTGTAGATAAGGGTACAAATAAACAACAACATATTACTATACAATCTTCAGGTGGTTTAAGCGAGGCAGAAATAGAACAAATGATGAAAGATGCCGAGACCAACGCAGCTTCAGATAAAATTAAAAAAGATTTAGCAGAAGCAAAAAATCAAGCTGATACTTTGATTTACAGCATCGAAAAATCTTTAGGAGATTATGGCGACAAATTAAGCCCAGAAGACAAATCTAATATAGAGAGAGAAATAGAACAAACTAAGAAAGCAAGCGAGGGCGAAGATATAGAAGCCATAAAAACTGCCACAGAAGCACTAACTAAAGCCTCTATGAAGTTAGGAGAACTTATATATCAGAACCAACAAAACAATCCTAATGCTTCATCTGGGGAAGAAACTACAAACACAGAGCCTCAACAAAATGATGATGGTTCTATAAATGCAGAATACTCTGAAAAATAAATAAAAGGGGATATTTATCCCCTTTTATACTTAAAAATTCCTGCTCTTCTCTAATAAAGAGAATTCACTGGGGGTAACTAGCGTCAAATTCTTTACATCAATATAAACATCTTGGTACCACTTAAACACATTATAAATCTCATACCTTCCTGTTTATCGTAAACCTTAACTTTCCATTATGAGATAGCTAACCACACTCTTTATTTAGTCAAAATCTAGCATTTCCTTTATCTCTTAGGTCAAAATCAGCAACACAAAGATTTAATATCATTTTATCTTAAGTAGCAACTTTTGACGGAGGTTTAAAAACAATTTCTAGCGGAAAGGCTTAGTACCAGATACTAAATTTTGCGCTCAACCTCATCATTGGCACTCCATTTTTATAATCTAATAGCCTTATATTATAGATTAAACTTACCCTCTATTTCCTATAGATAGAAGGTAAGTATAAGTAACTTAACCTAGTTTTGCTCTTTTTGCACAAAGCTTTGTTATTTTTTTCTGAGCTCTTTCGATACGTTTCTCTCCATGTACAATTCTAGTTTCTCTTATACGTAGCTTTCTCTCTAAAAAAGCTTGCGTAAAATATAACCTTGTTATTTGTCTATCTTCTCTTTTAATTTCTTGGCTCTCTCTTTTAATCTCACCTTCTAGTCTAGAAGACTCCCCCTCATCTATAGTTGCAGATAGTGTAAGTTCTTCCATATTGACACCAAAGTCATTTCCTGGCTGCGCTGCCTGCCTTCTTATCAAGTCCAACCTTCTTTGTGCTTCTCTTACCTCTTTTAGTCGTGCTTGTGAACTTTCTATATGTGTTTTTCTTTCTGCCACACTTCTATTACTACGAGTGGCAGACTCTTTAATATCTACTAGCTCTTTTAGTAACGATTCTCTTTCTGTATTAGCCTGTTTCCTTATGCTAGAAGAAGAATCTATTTGCTTCTGTAAAGCGGCCATTTTTCTATCCAAACGGTTCTTAGATTTTGTTAAAGCTTCAGCAGCTTTGGTTTGAGCTCTTTGTTCTGCTGACGTCTTTCTATACTCAGCCCTCTGTACTTTTTTCTCCTCAAGGAATTGTTTAGTAACATCTACTCCTTTCCTTACAAAACTTCCAACGTCCTCTGCTAAGCCATGAATTGATGCTCTCGTTCCCAAAACAAATGTTGATTTTTTACCTAACCTTTGGAGTCCTCCTCTAACTCTTTCTAATCTAGCTAACTTTGTACTAATTTTATCTAATCCCTTTTGTCTTCTATCAACACGTTTTTCTGCTTGTTTTAAAGACTTTGGCGATACAGCTTTACCGCTATCTTTTCTAGCTTGTAGCGCATCTTGTCTTTTTTGTGCACGCGCCAGACTTTGTTCCTTCCAAAACGCAGATTCTTGCCTTCTAGATGCCCAGGTACCAAGTAAATCAGCTCCCTTATCTAGGGTATCTGGTATAGCATTAGATGCAACATAACGTCTTCCTGTTCGTAAACTTCTATTTAAGAGCGAATTCTTGTTGGTTAACTTGCCAAGTTGGTTAGTATTATCCATACCTTGTGCAAGACCTTGAGACTTAGCCGTATCTACTCCAGAACCAAACAACTTGTCTCCCAAGAGTTTTGCTGCCGCCAATAACTGATCGCCGAGCTTAAACAAAATAAACAGTATCAACATATCACATATCATACTAAAAATAGGATATTGAGATAAATCACCGGCTGTATCTTGGGTAATCATATTTCTAATAAATTTGAAGATATCTACAGCAGCATTAGCTGCAACTTTAAATATCTTTGTTGGATCATTTATTACACAGAAGAAGTCATATGATGAAACATTATTGCCGCATACTACTGTTGGGAATCTTCCTTCACTATTATGTTTGATAAATGCCATATTCTTTAGAGCAAATATATCTACTATATTAATATAAAGAACTAAGGTCACCAACATTAAAACTGGTTGGAATACAAAGCTAATTAATTTACTTAGCCATTTATCAAAAATATTCTTAGTTTTTTCAAATAAAGCCAAAGGTAAGATTATCGGCGATACAAAAATGAGAATTGAGATTGAGAAGAATGATACTAAGAATATATAGCATGCTTCAATTAAAACATTAAATAATGCAAAAACAAAAGTTAAAACAAGCCCCAACAAGAATGTTCCTAATGAATTTATAAATACAAAAAGCAAAGGTATTATAAATATATTAGCCACATTTAACTTTGGCGCAAAACCTAAATATCTGATTATTTTACAATCAATGGTATCAAAGATGCTTAAATACTTTTTATCATCTTCATATTCATTTATATCAAAATAACAACCATCATATTTCTTATTCCAGATATTTCCAAGACTTACAGAATCGCTCTTGTACGTATTATTTTCATAAAGAGCTAATTTATATCTTCCACTTCTATCTTCCTTATTGAGCTTAGATATAAAGTAGCTAAAAGATGAAATTTCCTGATTAGTACCAAGCTCAATTAACTTGGTAGATTTAAATCTTCTAGAACAAGAATTATCCTTGTTAGGCGCTTCAAGTTTTAGATTATTAAACAAATCCCATCTATAACAAAAACTTATAGGTGTATTTGTAGAACCTGCAGTAATACCAAAGGTCTTATCAGAATTTAAGATATTTACATTAGTACCCTTAAGGGTTAGGCCCACAAGTCTATTTGTATATGAGTATATACTTGTAGCAAAATTCAAAAGATAATCACTTGCTCCATCTCTCCACCCGGTACCCAAGGCAAAGTAACATACTATGGCAAACTTTATTAAATTTACCATTATTTTACTTAGGAATTTTCTGTCAGAAAAGGCTCCAACTTCATTGAAACCACCAAGTACAGTCATTTTAAAACCCCAGAAGACTAAGGATAGGGCAATAGCTATCCTAATTAAATGCTTCATTCTAGTCTGCAACTTGATAAAAGGATTTAATTCTTCAGGTAATTCATAACCCTTAATAAAATATCGATTACCTATAGACTGATATCTCATTCTGATATAATCTATATCATTCTCTTGAAGTTTTCTTTCGATAGTATCAGCATTGTCATTTCCGCAAAAACCATCAGCATTCAAAGTAAATGAACCCTGACACGAACTATAACCAGCAACACCATTAACTAAGTTTTTTAAACTTTCATAAACACACTCAACAACTCTAGATGTCAGCTGTCTCGAGAAGCCTGCCCCATAAATATGTCTCGAATTTGAATTATTATTTGTGTTACAAGAAGCATCCATAAAGGCTGGCGTTGTCATGTAATCCATATCTAGAACAGTTTCCGGTTCCACCTTTACACAATGCGCCTTATACTGACAGAAGTTCTTTACTCTACCAAAAGCAGATGTTGCAACAGGTTGTCCGTAACCATCACTACTTCTGGCAAAAATATTTGACCAGTCAGCGCCATTATAATCTTTCATATCTGCCTGAGTTTTATCAAAGGCCCAAGCTAATAAATTTGCTTTTTGATTGTTAGTCTCGACTCCATAAGCAGAAGCTATCTCCCCTGTTTTTATAGATTCACAATTTGCCACAGAAAACAAACCGGTTTGGCAAATACCTTCAGTTAATTCAGTATCGCTTAATTTTGGTTCCGCCCTTCTATATAAGTCATCTGTTTCAACTCCATTTACTTCATCATCTCCCACTAAAAGACTATTATCGTCGCAGTATGTGGCTTTATAATTTAAACCTGCAGCTAATTTAAAATTATATGGACATAGGTTATCCGATATTACACAAGCATAATTATTGCCACGTCTTTTTACTACCTGCATCTTGACTTTAGTATTTGATTCAGACACATGTAAAGTGCAGATACCTTCATCAACTTCCTGGTAATCTTCATCATTAACTTCATCGTCATCATCAGTTTTCAACATACTAAACAATAGACCAGCTAAGCTCTGGAATCTCTCTTCTTCATCTGGTACCTTGTTGGCTTTACAAAATTTAGCCTCTCTAGTATTTATATTTTCTAAACATACAAAGTCCTGTGTTCTTTGAACACAACACTTTCTTGCATTATGAAAGGCCTTATAGCACAATTCTTTATAAACACCATCACTAAGATTTTCATCATAAATAGCATAAAATACCTTGCTATGTTTGTCATCTATACCATCTTTAACATTATACCTAATAACCTTAGGATTTGTACGATCTTCGGGATTTACCTGGCTTTCATGTAAAACACAGCCACGTCCTGAGTAAGAAAACCTATCGCACGCAAAATTAGCCTTATCATTGCCACGCATATAGTATCTCTGAATAACCCCATAGTAACCCTTCTGTTCAGGTAATCGTGGATCATAACAAGCATATGATTTATCAAAATTAGAACTGTACTCTTCGCCATCATATATATACTCCCTAAATATCTTATTCCAAACATCATTCTCATAAGGTTTATGAGTATCTAAACTCACGGAAGTATTATCAGCATCAAGACCTTCTTTAATAGACTTATTGATCACCCCATCAATCTTATCTGTACAACTCTTATTAGAACAGGAACCGGTATTAAACCAAAGAGCATTTAAACAGTCATAACATTTACTTGAAGACTCATTATCAGCTATAGCACAAGCAGAAACACAAGCAGAATATGACTTCTCTCCAGAGCCTCTTTCATAATATTTTCCATCTTCTGTCTTTGTATAATTATACCAATTGTTTCCACAAAATCTTAAAGTTTTTATACCCTCTTTTGCTGTATTAAACTTAGAAGCAATTACACCATCCATAATAGAAGGCATAACAACCTCGTGAGTAGCTATAGCTACACTAGATGTAATTAAACATGGTGCCATTTTGGCTACATTAGGAATAGAACTGATCAAATTCTTTACTAATAAAAAGACTATTCTCATTCCATAATATTGTTTCAAAGAATATGGATCAAAGTTAAAAGCTGCATCTCCCAAAATATCAAGCATCGTTGTTCCAATCATCTTACCTAACTTCAGCAGATTTTTCATAGAAGCTATTTTGCTTTTTGCCTCACCGGCAGCTTTTTCGCTATTCTTAATATCTGTAAACATACATACAGCCGAAACAACTAACTCAGCAATTTCAGCCTCTAATAATATAGGAAGATCTAGGTGTAAAACACATGTAGCATTATAGTTGGTATAACTATAAGAACATTTACTATTTTTAGGTTTATATGTCTTAGTAGAACCTTCTACTAAACTACCACTAATTGGGTTAGTTACTAGCTGCAAAAAACGATTTTCCAAAAAGTTATCGTTTATTTCACAGATACCACTTGCATTTAGCCCAATATTTAATGGATAAATTGGAAACATAGCATATTTTAACTGTAAAATACTACTTTCCTCTTTATATATATCATGTTGACCGCAATATTGATTAGATCCAAAAACCTTCTGCCATTCAATATTAGCAAAATTATCCAGAGTTATAAAATCTGCCAACATTGACAATATATCTACTACATTAGAACCGAGTGAGCTAATGAGATCTAAAAAGACTTTAACCACAAATTCTAAATACTCTGATATTGAACCAATAAGACCACCAACTATTGGAATCTTTGTTAAGATATTTTTGAAATTCTCAAAACCTTGCTCGGCATCATTATAATTTTCATAACAGGCTTCTGAAACTTGTGATCTTTCTGTAGCTTCTTGATCTTCGATAGAATCCACTGCATAAAGTGGATAAGAGATAGTAGTTATCCCTATTATACCTAAAACAAAAAACATTATACTTATAATTACTAGTCTCAAATTTTTAAACATTAGTCGTTACCTCGGTTATTTATCATAAACCAACTCTGTTATTCTGCCTGATCATCATCACCTTGAGTAGCATTTTCACTGCCAGTATTAGGTTCTTTAATGCTCAAACTTATAGGACTTCTTGCTGTCACACTAACATCCCCATTATTAGATTTACCTTTTTTCTTCTTATGAGCTTTATTTATAATACCATGCGCAGCCCCCAATACCCTTTGATAATCTTGGTGAACTTTTTTCATCAAAGCACCTCCGATTTTGCTGAAGGCCTCGCTTACGCTCATAATTTCTTTAGAATCAGCACCAACTCCGAATATTACAGAACCGATACGTATAATACCATCCAAAATTTTATCAATAAATAGTATAATCAGAAGCAATATACAATAATTACCAAAAAGAGTCTTCCATAAAAGTCCAGCATAAACAACTACAGGATAGGAAATATTACCTAAAAGATTCAAAATAGGATGCCCACCTTGCCAATCTATTTTAGTGTCTACAAATGAGCATAAAATTGACTTATCTTTTAGATTTATAAAGTCACCATTGAGCTTGGCTTTACACTCTATCTCTTGTTGATCCTTTTTACTATCAGAATCAGTAAATAGATACATTCCGCTACCAGCCTTGCACGCATATCCGCAAAAAAGTTCTCTATGTGGACCATTATCTCTACCAAAATACACCGCTTCACCTGTATAATAGGTATCATACAACAAGAAGAGTATAGTCATTGCCACTATTAGGAAAATAGGATAAAATATATAACCCACAATCTTCATAATCCATGTCTGGAACATTTTCTCGGTTTTCTTAAACAACATAAGTGGGAACATAAATGGTGCAAAGAATAAGAGTAAGATTAAGGTTAGCATGGACACAACAAAGATGTACACAATTTTTACAGCAACTAATATTAGTGATAAGAAGATCATTAATAGAGGAATGGCTAGAATAATTACAGCGGAGCCGGCAAAGAAGTAACCAATGGCCATAATAACCATATTTAATCCTCCAACCTCAAAACCTAAATATTTGTTTATTTTACAATCAACAAAATCAAAAAAGGCTAGATATCCTCTGTCTCCATAATCATAATAATTGTTATGCATACCAAAATCCTTATGATCACCAAAGTAACATCCATCAAAGCTAGAATTATCATAAGAAGGTTTTAAAGAATCGATTTGGGTAACCTCTAAGGCAAGGTTAATTACACTGTTACTTATAGTAAAAACACCTTTAAGAACTGGTTTAATCCACCAACCGCCCATAGCAAAGCTAGAAACAACGACTATCTTTACTAAGAACTTCATTAATTCGCCTTGTCTGAAAACAGCGCCAAACATAACCATGTTAAAGCCATAAAACACTATGGCAAGAACCAACAAGATCTGCGCAATTTGTTTAAATCTATGTCTAAAGTTATTAAAAACAGGAGTAGTTTTATAACCAGCTTCTAATAAACCATTAGTGCCGTATTTATCTAAATTTTCGCCCCTCTTAAATACATACCCTGTAGCACAAGCATCATTTTCATCAGGCATGCCCAGACCTTGGCATACAGAAAAACCTGCAACATTAAATAAGAAATTCTTGGAAGTCTCTATAATGCATTCGACTAAAGGCGCGGTTAAATGATCCTTGGTTTTTTGTACACGCATATATGTATTTAATGTCTTATAGTTCTCATTATTGTGAGACGTACCAATCATATTAATACAAGATTTATCTATATAAGGAGAAGAAGGAAGATTTTGATCCGCAGCACCATATGGTTTCATATATACACAATGTCTATCTATTTGGCAAAAGTTAGACGCTCGTCCCAAACACGACAATGGTATTTTCTTTGAAGAATCCTTTGGATCAGGCCTATAACAATTTGATTGTGTCACCTTGAGTTTTCCTTTATAGATTCCTGCTGTATCCCTAAACTCTAAACCTACTTTTTCCGTACCACCCATTAAATTGAAATCATAAGGACAGAAAGATTGTGTGGCAACGCAATATTTATTACCTTCTTTTTCTGATCTATAAATCTTTAATTCAATCTGATTTAAACTTTTACCCAGTTCTTTATAAATCTTGTCTAATTGATTCTGTTCGGAACTTGTATCAGAAACTCCATATAATTCTTTACATACATTTTTAGCTTCATCATCAGTCATGCCGCTTACTTTCTTTTCTTCCCACAAGGCTTTATCATTTTTTAGTTCTTCTATCTTTGTCTCTAATTCCTTCTTCTTGCTCTTCGATGTCTCTGCTTCTTTCTTACTTTCTAATTTTTTTATTTCTTCCTCTAATTCAGTTATTTTGCTATTAACCTGCTGTTCATATGAATTTTTAGCCTTAGGTAAACATTCTTCAACCGCTCCACTTTTGGAAGTACTTAAATTTGGAGCCTCAGGTAATCTAAATTGGGTTAAAATATTTGACTTTATAATGCACTTTTCATCCTTAGAGCAAAATATATGGCCTGTTTTCGACCCCTCTGTATACTCTATACATAATAATTTATTACTAGCATCCACACAACATTTATATGCATCCATCCATTCAGCCTTTTCAAGAAATCTCTCACAAGCAAAGTTAATTCCGTCACTTCCTTGGGAGTAATATAACTGCATATTGCTATTGCCAGAACTAAGGTTTACATCATAAGTCCTAGCTATAGGTCTTGGATCATTACAACCAGGGTAGGCATATTCTTTACCTTGATACTTGTATTCCCTAAAGAGCCTATCTGACTCTTTAAATTGATAGTCGTTATCTTTGGTAACAACACTTGGATCAATCTTCATACAGGATGTAAAATCCCTCATTTTAATACATTTATCAAGATAGTACTTGTACGATCCATCAAAAAAACCCTTGCTTGGATAAAATTCCTCAATTGCTTCTGGAATAATACGGCCTTCTTTTAGATAAGCCTCTGCTTGGTTTTTATCTATAAGATTCTGAAACTCATAGTTGCCATAGGTGGCCCAATTATCTCCACAAATTTTAAGTCTGTTAAATACAGCTTGTGCTCTACTATACTGTACTTGACCATAAGAATTTTTAATAATTGCATAACTTAAGCCCATAGCGGCTAGGGCTATTAAGACACCCTTGGTATGAGTTTGACTACTTAGCTTAGTCACACCAAAGGTAATCATACTGCCAGCACAAACTCCTAATAAAGGTATTATAACTGGAAGACATTTAGTATTTTCTATATCCAAACCAAAGTCTATGTCAAAATCAAAACGTGATATAACGCTGTCTAAAAAACCATCTAATATACTTACAATAACTGCCATAGTAGCACCTATGGCTAGACCTGTTTTTAAATATAAAGCCAATATAGCGCCGCATATAAATGGAGCTAAAATAATATCGTTAACTAATACACCACCAAGAACAGAAACTGCTGCTGCCGAAGGACTAATACCATCTGCCCAACTAAAAGTACTTCTTAAACCATCAGGATAACATTGGAAACCCTTTGCACTAGAGTATGTATAATTAATATTGTTATATTTTCTAATTCTATCACCTCTACCATCCATCTTATAATCAGATAAAATACTTGCTTCAGCTATTTGCAAACCAGTAAAACCATTGAGTATCAATAGAACATAAATTAACGCTAGCTTACAAACATTTTTTATCATATTCCTTACCATATAATATTTACACTTTTGCAGATCTATTATAAAAAATTTCTATCCAATCCTTAGGATCAGTACTGCCCACCTCTCTTATAATTTCATCCAACAAAACCACAGTCTCTGCTCTAGCCGATAAAACTCTTGTCACGGCGTTCATACCAGCTAAGTCAACTCTTGCCACCACACCATTTGCATCTTGTTTTATTAAGAAAAATCTAGAGCCAGGATCAGTAGTTTTAATAATGAACAACTCTCTTTCACTCAACATAAAGGCTGTTCTATAAACTTCTGTTGCCTTTAAGTTTGGCAAATAAATTTGTGTAGCCGTTTGTTGAACTAAGGTATCTGAAATATCACTTTTAGTAGCATCTTCTACAGACTGAGTAGCAAATATAATAAAAGCATTTAATTTTCGTAACACCTTTAACCAGTCTTTAATTTTTGGAGCAAAGATAGGATTATCAATTAGAGCCCAAGCCTCATCCAAAATAATCATAGTAGGCATACCGTCTAAAGAACTATTAATCCTATGAAATAAATATAGTAGAACTGGTCCAATACTTATCTTATCCTTTAGTATTTCTGCCATTTCAAAACCAAAGGCATAGGATATAGAAAAATTTACATCATCATTTTCATTATCAAATAAACGAGCATGTGACCCATCTGAATGCCACATTTCTAGCCTACCAGCCAAGGTACCAGGCCCTGCGATACCTAAAAAAGGCGCTATATTTCTTAATCGTCTTTTTTCAAAAGGTAATTTATAATTACCATTTATAGCGTCATTAATTCTTGCCATATCTTCAGCATCTACACTTTCACCATTAGCCGTCACCAGAGCTCTTAACCATTCTTTTAAGAAAGCAATATTTTCATTAGTCTCTGGCAATTTTAAAGGATTGAATCCAGAAACTTTAGCTGCGTCAAGTATAGAATACATACCACCAAGAGCTCTTATAAAGATCTCTGCGCCTCTATCCTTATCAAAGAAAAACATTCTACAATTGAACTTTTGTGCCTGAGCGCATAAAAAGTTCATTAACACAGTTTTACCAGCGCCAGTCGGTCCTATAATCATAGTATGTCCCACATCTCGTACGTGGAAACTAAAAAAATATGGGGTACCAGAAGTAGTATTTAATACAGTGCAAGCATTTCCCCAATGATTACCAGCCCTCTTTCCAGAAGGATAATTATGAAAGGAGGCCAAACTAGCTAAATTAAGCGTATTAATAGTAGATTTTCGGACTATATAATTAAGATTACCTGGCAGCTGTGACCAAAATGCTGCTTCCATATTTAATCGTTCGCGTACAGCAGTAATTCCTACGTTAGAAAACTCTACTATAGCCATAGACATAGCATTTTCTATACCCTTAATGCTATCCTCAGTACACATAATAGTTAGATGATGTGAACCAAAAGCAAATTTACCACTCATGGCAGCATCAAGAGCTTCATCGATTTCTTGAATCTGCGATATAGCCACATCGCCTGATTGAATCATTCTACGCTGTTGTAGTTGCATATTACTGATTGCAATCATTCTGTTAATAAAAACAAAAGATTGTGATATTATAAATTCAAAGGGTAATCTCAAAAAACCATCCAACATACCAGCATTAGTTGATGGTCGATACTCCTTAATAGAAGCAAGTGCTGCATATTTTACGTTAGACGGACTTCTAACCTCTATAGTTTTACTACCAAAGTATAGTCTATTCGTATTAAGATAAGAATCTACAGGTAGTGTACACAACCTATATTCCTGTTTTTCACCACAATTAACTATTAAACCAAGAAACTTTAATATTTCGGAAAATACAGCCTCCCCAGACTTGACCACACCAAGTAATTTCGGACCATAATTGCCAAAACCATTTATAATTCTTTCCGTTACTTCATCTAATTCAGCAATAGAATTTCTTAAGGCCTTCTCTTTCGCACTCTTGTCAGCTTTTTCCCTTATCTTTTGAAACCAGTTCGCTATAGTAGCTATACCACCGGTATCCTGTTTTCTAATAACACTAATATAGTGCTCATTAACAAATGATCTATCTCCTGTATGCCTTTCTTTCCATTCTTTATTAACACGAGCTGTAAACACATTAGAATAATCACCATCTGGATAAGCTTCTTCTCTTCGTCTAATAGTATGAAACCATAAGGCAAAGTTACCAGACGCCATACTTTTTAATAGATTATTTCTTACATCTTTTTTTATATCTATATCTTCATCATCAGCGGTCTCGAAAGAAAAACCATTAATTTTAATCACTCTTAACAAACTGCCATCCTTTAAAAGGAGAGTATTTTCATTGATATGCATCTTATAAGGAATGAATTTAGAAGACGACATTTCATTCCCTATATAATTTTGTTTTGGAACCCCTAAGTTTTTCTTTAAATGCATACAATTCGAATTAATCAGTTAACCTTAATACACATCATACGAATTTACACCACCATGAAATGTCTTGTTATAACATATGTTAAAATTGCTAGTCTTCATAATTAATAGCTCAAGCATCAATGGCTCCTTCAAACAAATAAGATAGGCAACGCAGTGCAAGACTGGCATCAATACTAAAAGATAAAGAAAATTATTGGTCACAACAAAGGCCATCAAGGATGCCAAGGCGTTCATAGCCGCATATACATAGGTCACTCCAAGTATCATACTTGGTCTAGTCAAACCCAAAAACAATGGGTCAGCCTTTAGCTTACCACCAGACATACCCTACTTATTTGATAATTAATTTGCCTAAATTATTTTTGAAACAAAAATAAAATCAAGAGGAAATTCATATTTAAACCCAAGCTTTCCCTTTATTTAAATCACATAAATTTGATAAAATGAAACTTTTTTACTTTACAAAAAAATTTTTGGTTTTATAGTCCAGTTGTTATCAAAAACAAAGTGTTTTTTATGAAAAAATATATTTCATTCCTATTTACCTTATGTGCATTGTGCGCTTGTGCTCACAAAGAACATCCTGAAATCAAGAACAGTCGTATTGATGACACAATCATTGTTCAAGACCAGGTAGAAACAGTAAAGATACCAGATAGGGTACTATTTGGATATGATAAATATAGTTTGGACTTAGGGGCACGAGAAACTCTAAGCTTGATTGCAAAGTGGTTACACACAAACCCAGAAGCTAATATCCTTGTTGAAGGTCACACAGATAGTAGAGGAACAAGAGAGTATAATATAGCTTTGGGGCAGAAGAGAGCTTATGCCGTTAAAAGATATTTAGCATCACAGGGTATAGCTGAATCTAGAATTAAGATAGTTAGCTATGGTAAGGAAAAACCAGAATTCTTAGGCGATAATGAAGAAAGCTGGGCAAAGAATAGAAGAGCAGTAATATTTGTATTAGAAAAGTAGAATACTTGTATATACTTGGATATAAAACAAAAAAGGGGATCTCCCCTTTTTTGTTTTGATAATTTATCTTTCAATCCTTGAAAGCCAAAAATAAAGCATTATATACATGCTGTATGAATTAGAATTTATTAATTACAACCAGGTATTAAAAACATATGAATCTAAGACCTTTATTTGATAAAGTTTTAGTAAAAAGAGAGGAGGCAGAGGAGGTGACTTCTGGAGGTATAATCATACCGGATACTGCCAAGGATAAGCCATCTAAAGGAATCGTTATAGCCGTTGGTACAGGTGCAAGAAACGAAAAAGGAGATATTGTGCCTATGACTCTAAAAGTAAATGATAAAGTTTATTTTGCCAAATGGGGTGGAACAGAAATTAAAATTGACGGCGAAGATTACATAATCTTGAAAGAAAGCGACATTTTAGCAATTATTGAATAAAACACACATAATAGAAAATGAGCGTAAAGGAAATAAAGTTTGGAGCTGACGCTAGAGCTAAAATACTTAGCGGTGTTGACACACTAGCTGACGCAGTGAAGGCTACACTAGGACCTAAGGGTAGGAACGTAATTATAGAAAAATCTTTTGGTTCTCCAAGAATAACAAAAGACGGAGTAACTGTAGCTAAGGAAATAGAATTAAAAGATAAGTATGAAAATTTGGGTGCTCAAGCAATCAAAGAAGTAGCTAATAAAACCAACGATATAGCTGGAGACGGTACAACAACATCTACTGTATTGGCACAAGCTATTTTTAAAGAAGGTGTTAAGGCCGTAGCAGCAGGTTTAAACCCTATGGATATCAAAAGAGGTATAGATAAAGCTGTTCTAGAAGCTGTAGCATTAATTAAGCAATTTAGCAAACCAATCAACAGTAAAGAAGAAATATCACAGGTGGGTACTATATCTGCTAATGGAGATAAAGAAATTGGAGAAAAGTTGGCAGAAGCCATGGAGAAGGTTGGTCATTTTAGTCCTATAACAGTAGAAGAAGCACGAGGTTTAGATTTTGAAGTTGAAGTAGTTGAAGGAATGAATTTTGATAGAGGTTATTTATCACCGTACTTTGTTACCGATACAGATAAGATGACTGTTGTTTTAGAGGATCCTTTTATCTTATTATTTGACAAAAAGATTTCGACCTTACAACCAATGATAAAAATCCTAGAAGCTGTAGCTCAGACAGGTAAACCACTATTAATCATTGCCGAGGATGTTGAAGGCGAAGCACTAGCTACTTTAGTTGTTAATAAATTAAGGGGTGGTTTAAAAATCTCTGCCGTTAAAGCACCAGGATTTGGTGACAGAAGAAAGGCAATGATGGAAGATATAGCTATTTTAACAGGTGGTCAGCTAATTTCTGAAGAATTAGGAATTAAACTTGAAAATATAGAGTTATCGCATTTAGGAAGAGCAAAAAAAATTGTTATAACTAAAGATGATACAACCATCGTTGATGGATACGGAGAGAGTGCTGCTATTGAAGCACGTTGTGCTAATATAAAAAAGCAAATAGAAGATACGAAATCCGATTATGATAAAGAAAAACTACAAGAAAGGTTAGCTAAATTATCTGGCGGCGTTGCTATCTTAAAAGTTGGGGGAGCAACAGAGTTAGAAGTAAAGGAGAAAAAAGATAGAGTAGAAGACGCTCTAGCAGCAACAAGAGCCGCAATAGAAGAAGGTATCGTTGCCGGAGGTGGAGCAACATTAGTACATGTCGCTGAAAAGATAAAAACCTTAAAAGGTGACAATGAGGCACAAACTACTGGTATAAAAATAATCTATAAAGCTTTACAAGCACCAGCTAAACAAATAGCCCAAAATGCTGGAGTTGAAGGTTCTGTAATAGTAAACAAGATTATGGAAAATTCCGATGAAAAGTTTGGTTATAATGCGCAAACAAATGAGTATACAAATATGCTCACGGCAGGAATTGTTGATCCTACCAAGGTAGCCAGAATTGCTCTTGAAGGTGCCGCTTCTATTTCTAGTTTACTACTCACAACCGAATGTGCGATTGTAGAAAAAAAAGAAGACGACAATTGCGGTTGTAACCATAACCCAGCCGCAGGCATGGGCATGGGCGGCATGAACGGATTCTAATTTTGTAGCAGAAAAGACGGTTCTTCCGTCTTTTCTATTTCTTCTAAAAAACAGGAGTTAAAGTAAAGTATTAATAAGAAGGGGACGTTTAGATGATGTAGGCCAAATATACAATGTATATAAGGCATGTGCTGTGGCTTATCCAAACTATCTTACGCAATGCGAAGACGAAATATCCTTAGATTATATTAGAAATGAGGTTGTACTTCCCGCGTTAAAACTTGGCATAATTTTGGTAGCGGAAAATAGTAGTGGTGAAATAGTAGGTTCCTATAAAGGTTATACGTCACCATATAGAAGTCTGACTCACATCATGGATAATATGACGCTGGCAGTTTTACCAAATTCCTCTGGTAAAAAAGCATTTGTTTCGCTTTTTGACGCATTCTTTGAGGAAATAAAAAATAATCATAGGTATGTATACAGGGTTATTATGGCCCCGCATGAAACCAATAATGTTGCCATTAATTGTTATATACGCCATGGTTGTCGTGTAGAATATACTTCCGAGGGAGCTGTTAATAAAAGTTTGGAGTGCCAACTTGAGAATGCCACTAACTTAGTTTGGTTTAATCCAAATTTTGACCGAAATAAACTTGAAGAACGTTACTTATATCTAAAGGAGTACCTAAAAACAAATATTAACACATTTGGAAAATTACATGCTATAGTCTAATTAGCCGCATTATTAGCGGATGTAACCTTGCGTATAATATTAATTAATAGTCTGGTATCATCATTTAAAAACTTTCCAGCTTTAGTAACCACATATACTTTAATACTAGGAAATAGATGGTTTACATCTTTCAAGGCAAGATCTTTGTCTTGAAAGCTTTCAAATATTGAATATAGTTTAGAATAAAGATGTACTCCAAGATTAAGCTTGACAAAATTACGAACCAATTCCCAATCTCCATTCACAAATTCAATTTTTGGGCACAAATTATGTGCCTTAACAGTCTTAGCAAAATATGGTAGAATTTTTTCATCATCTATCATAATTAGACTTTGATTATTTAGATCACTAAAATTAATTAAATGATCTGGTTTAAGAGCTAGCGGATTATCCTTGTGCATTAGTATACAACTATGAAGTTCTAAAACAGATTGTACTGTAACCCGTGGTGGTACTTGTTCATACGGGTGCAACACTATATCCACTTCTTCATTTAGTAATTTCTGTAGACCATCTTCGAAAGAAACATTATGTAATATAAATTTAGTGGCATTATTACCCTTTTCTTTATAAAACATATCTACACAATGAGGTATTAAATAATATAGGACTGTACGGTGACCCCCAAGAATTATATCTTCGTGTTTAACTTTTTTTTCTGTAAGAAAATCATCTAATACACAATCCAAACCTTGTATAATAGGTATTAATCTTTCGTAAAGTCTTATGCCATCCTCTGTTAAAACAATTTTATTATCGCTACTTCTGTTAAAAAGAGTGACTCCAAGGTCATCTTCTAACGCTTTTACTTGTATTGATACAGTTGAGGGTTCAATATTCATTCTTCGAGCAGCTTCTCTAATGCCGAACTGCGCCGCGCTGCAAAACCCTCTAAATTGTTGAATTCTAGCTCTTTTATAAAAAAATCTGTTTAATTTTTGGCTGCTCATATTAACCTCCTTGTGTTTTATATTATCTAACACATCCACTCAAATGTTTAACATAAATTACTTGACTCATTTGTCAAGGGAATCTATTATTACAAATGTAACCGAAACAAAGTTCGTTAAGTCACTAGACAGGAAAGCTTAATGGACTTGACCGCAAGCAGCAGGAGGATACTCACTCCTTATATCACTTTACTACTTCTTGTTGCTTTCGGTTGGTCTTATGACCACAAACTCCTCCTTCAAGGTAGGGAGTTAATATTGGAAGAAAATACTATTACTACTTTTATTAGCGTCGCTATTCGGATTCGAATAGCGATCTTTTTTGTATAGAAAAAGATATAATTAAAAATATACGGGCTTGTATAAAAACAAGCCCGTATATTATTTATACAATGAATATAAATTTATCTTACTCAGTTTTTTCTTCTTTCTCGATTTTCTTTTCTTTAGGTACAAACACTGGTTTATACTTCTCAGCACCATTTATACCTACTTTAATCATAAGTATAGCCATTCTTGTACTTGGTTGTGCACCAACACCCAGCCAATATTCAGCTCTTTCTTTATTTATTTTAAAAGCATCCTTGGCATCAAATTCTAATAAAGGATTATAGAATCCCAACTTTTCTATAAAATTACTGTCTCGTCTATTTCTTGAATCGGTAACAACTATGTGATAAAAAGGTAATTTTTTTCTACCAAATCTAGCTAATCTTATCTTTACACTCATTTTAATGAATTCTTATTTATAATTATTAATACTTAGAGAGGGTCATCCAAGGAATAACAAGCTGTATTGTATAAATGAAGTTTAAAAATTCAAGCTCATATTGCTTTTTTAAACTATGAGTTCTAAACTGGTCAGCTAACATTACGTTGTATTAAAATCCACTAATGAAGAGAACAAATTTTTTAAAAAGATTTTTTTTAGAAAAAAAGCGAGTTATTGTTATTTCAAATAATAAGATACATAATAAAAACATCGGTTTTATTACAAGACTCTTTAATATAAGCATATTTTTATGGACGGTATATGCAAGCTATTGTTTTTTTATAAATGGTCGCTTTATACAAGAAAAAAACCAGCAGATACAGGATCTGTCATTGGTTAATAATAATTTGCAAACAAATTTGACCAATCTTGAGGGTATGGTTGCTAATTTTAACCAGTATTTAGAAAGTCTTAACTTGTACGACAGATTTGACAATATTCAATCTTTTAGAATTAGCCGAGATGTGGTGATAGATGACAACCTTTTGAAGAATGGCGTATATAGTGAAGTCTTACCGGTATTGGATCGTATTAATGTTAACCTAAACAAAGTTGAAGCTAGACTAGATAGTAGAATAAGCAACTTAGAGGAACTAATTAAGGAAAGTGGCGTTTCTGATGAAAAAATAAAATCTATTTATAAGAAGTCTGTTTCAGGAAATGATTTGTCCGGAGCTATGGCACAAAAAGTAGATTATTTAACATATCTAGAATCTTTTTTAAATGCCATGCCGATTACACAACCAATGCGTGATTACCGGGTTACAAGTAAGTTTGGCACTAGACTTGATCCATTTATTAAAACAAGAAAGATGCATAAAGGTCTTGATTTAGCAGGCCCAATAAATGCAAAAGTTTTAGCTCCATCAGATGGAGTAGTTGTTTTTGTTGGTAGTAAAAATGGATATGGCAATTACCTAAAGATACAACATAAGAATTCTATAACTACAGAATACGGACATCTAAAAAAAATATTAGTTAAGGCGGGTGATATAGTTAAGAGAGGTAATATAATAGCTTTGCAAGGTAATACCGGTAGAAGCACCAATGACCACCTACATTATGAAACTAAAATAGACGGCACCGTTAAAGATCCGATCAATTTTATTTATCTTGGACAAAAAGTCTTTTAACGTAACTGGTAGAAAATGAGTTTTATAAAAGAAAATCCATCTATTTTATCGAAAGATCTAAAACTAGAAAATGGTAATCTAAAGTCTAGTGGTTCTTTAGAGATAGAGGGTATTATAATTGGAGATATAGAAGCTTATAGCGTATCTATAAGAGAAACAGGTAACATCCGTGGAAATATTAAATCTAAGATCTTAAATATAAAAGGTACACTAATAGGCTCAGCCTTTTGTGAAAAAATTAACATTTCAGAAACAGCCAAAATAGATGGGGATTTAAACTACTCTGTTCTGGCCGTTGATTATGGTGCAAAAATCAATTGCCAGTTAAAACGAATAGAAAATTCTAAAGACATTTTTAAAGAGAGGCCAAGTATAATTGAAAACCCAAAAGAACCTATAGTTAATAAAAAATAGTAGAGGCCACCTTGTTGGAAAAATTAAAAACCTTGATTATAAATAACCGCGAATTTCTACCTATAGTAGAAGGTGCTAAAGGAATAGGTTTATCGACTGGTATAACAGCCGGACATTTTGCTAAAAGCAATGCAATAGGAACTTTTTCCGGTGTAAATACTGATGTAGTAGATAGTAATGGCGAAATTATTCCGCTAGTATTTAAAAGTAAAAATCGACTAGAACGACATCAAGAAATGATCCAGAATTCTATAAAAGGAATCATAAGTCAGGCCAAGATTGCTAAGGATATTTGTGGAAAACTTGGAAGAATCCATATGAATGTATTATGGGAAATGGGGGGCACAGAATACATTTTAAATGAAACTCTCTCAAAGTTAAAAGGATTAGTACAAGGTATAGTTTGCGGAGCAGGTCTACCATATAAACTAGGAGATATAGCAGCTAAATATAAAGTAAATTATTTCCCTATAGTATCTTCCATGAGAACCTTCAAGATTCTATGGAAAAGAAGTTTTAATAGAACAAAAGAATGGTTAGGTGGTGTAGTTTATGAATGCCCTTGGCGAGCCGGTGGACATAACGGTCTTACAAATGCAGAGGATCCAGAGATACCTCAAGACTCATATGGAAGAATAGTTGAATTAAGAAGTTTATTAAAGGAATTAGGCTTAGCAACCTTACCAATAATTATTGCTGGCGGAATTTGGAATATTAAAGAAAATGAAAGATTTTTAGACAATCCCGATGTGGGCCCTATAGCATTTCAATTTGGTACAAGGCCTATCGTGACCCTAGAAAATCCAGCTTCTGATCAATTTAAACAAGAATTATTACATATAAAAGAAGAAGATGTTATTACTAACCACTTCAGTCCTACTGGTTTTTATTCATGTGCGATTAAGACTCCCTTGTTAGATGAACTTTTAGATAAAGAAAAAAGGCAAATACCATATAGTATAACTCAAACAACAGACTTTAATTACGAGATAAAAGACCAAAAGTACAAAAAAGTATTCTATATAAAAGAAACAGATAGGTCTTTTGTAGAAAGCCTGTTAAGCAAGGGTTTTAATAATATTACACAAATCTCAGATGATACCCTACTCTTTCTCACGGAAACAGAGTTAACCGAAGCTAAACAAGATATAGCACAATGTTGTGGATGCTTAAGCCAATGTAAGTTTAGTACCTGGTCCCAATATCTCCCAGAGAACAATTATACTACAGGTAGATTGCCAGACTTCAGTAGTTTCTGTATACAGAAAGCTTTACAGTATACAAAGCTGGGAATTAAACCAGATCAAGCCCTACATTTCGCTGGCAAACTTGCCTATAGATTTGCAGAAGATCCAATGTATAAAAATAATCATATACCAAGTACAAAAGAGTTAATAGATGCTCTTTTAGAGGGTAAATAAAAATTTTAGAAGTAAATTCTCTTATAATGACTAAAAAATACTGTTTTTGACAGTATTTTAAGAAATAAGATTTGACCTTTGAATTTATTTGTATAAGCTAAATTTATTATTCAATTTGCTTAGTTTCCCATATGCAATTTATACTAGAAAAGGAAATTTTACTATCAAATTTAGCGGTTTTGGTAAATATAGCTACTAAAAAAAATCTAAATATACCAATTCTACAAAATATAAAGATTGATGCCAGCAGCGGAAATGGTCTTATTCTAATTGCTACAGACCTTGATACCACTATTAAGAATAGACTAGATAATGTACAAATTAATAAAGCAGGAGCTACAACTGTACATGCTCAAACCCTGCATGATATAGTTAAAAAAATGGAAGATGGTTCTCAAATTGCATTTGAGTATGATGATGCAAGCAAAAGCCTTAAAGTTTCCTCTGGTAATTCAAAATTCAAGTTACCGTGTTTAGATACGGAAAGTTTCCCAACCATAGAAGACTTTGACATGGAAGTTGAATATAAAATAAAAAAGGAAGATCTATCCAGGATTCTAGATAAAACAAAATTTGCTATCTCAAACGATGAGGCTAGATATTATCTTAATGGTTTATATTTCCATACAAAAAACATAGATGATAAAAATTATGTAATTGGAGCAGCCACAGACGGACATAAATTAGCTGTAATACATCAATTACAATCAGATAAGGAGCACGGATTACACGGATATATCATCCCAAGAAAGACTATTGGTGACATTAAAAAGATCACCGACATGGCTAGTGACGATATTAAACTAGAATTTTCTAAAACAAAACTTAAGGTTACAACAGATAATACAATCCTAATATCTAAACTTATAGATGCTGACTATCCAGAATACGAAAGAGTTATACCACAAAGCAATAATAACATCGTTATTCTCAATAAAAAACAATTTACAAGCGAAATAGACAAGGTAGCCACTGTCGTAGCTGATAAACATCGTGGGGTTAAGTTCGTCTTTGATAGCAATGGAATTACTCTAAACGCAGAGTCCTCGGAGAATGGATCCGCTGACACCTTTATTCCACTTCAATATAAAGGCGAAAAAATAGAAATAGCCTTTAATTCACGTTATCTCCTAGATATTTTATCTCAAATAACAGGAGAAGAAATTATTATTAAATTAAGCAATGAAACTTCACCAGTTATAATACAAGACACTCAAAACGATAACGACCTATTTATCTTAATGCCTATTAGAATATAAACTATGTCGAAACCATACATTTCTGAAATTGTAATTAATAATTTCAGAAATTATTCAAGCAAAAAGTTTACATTTGATAGCAATTTTAACATTATTACTGGGCCTAACGGGAGTGGTAAGAGCAGTTTATTAGAGGCTATATACTTTTTTAATACGCTAAAAAGCTTCAGAGGAACGAGTACTGAAGAATTAATAAATTCTGTTAAGGACCCACCCTTGGCACTTCGGGATTTGAGAAGTCGCTAATTGACAATGTTAGTTCCAA
>CAZAFD010000006.1:0-36079 GCA_964484785.1 uncultured Rhizobiaceae bacterium
TATACTTAGAGTATTTTCTGAAGTAAGTATTGCCTTTAAGGTTTGTAGATAAGATGCCTGGAGAGGAGAAGATTCACTGATTTTTCTTAAGCTTTTTAAGCTTTTTACGACTTGTTTGGCGTTGTCTAAAATGCTCCTGACCAGAGATTCTAATTCTTCTTCTGTAGGATAATGAGCAAATTTAGTTTTTAGGACTAATAAACATAAGTTTTTTAATTCCAATTCCATGGACCGTAGGCCTATGCGTAGTAAGATATCCTTTTCTTTTATGGTTTCTTCTATAAACGAATCGGCCAAACTCAAATATTTTTGTATATTAGAAAAATCGTTTTCTAATGTTGTAGATATTTCAGATATGGTAAAATTCCTAGGATCTTGCTGTTGTTGTTTTGATATAATAGCTTCGAATTTAGTTAAGTATGCTTCTGTAAAGCTAGATCGAATATCTTGTGGAAGTCTTGCTATGCTTGTTATATGTTTTTTGAAGGTTTTTACCAAGGTTTGTAAATTTTCTGCTTCTGAATCAAGTTCATTAGGATTTTTGACAATAGGTTTAAAAGCATCATAGCAAAAATTTATCAAATATCGTGTAGTAGATATAAGGAGGCAGGATGTATATGTTTTATTACTTTCTTTTTCAAGATTAGACAATATATTGTTTAATGTAGAAAATGTATCAAAAATATTTTTTGAAACCTTACAAGGTTTTGGGATGTCTTCATTTATTAGTTCATATTCATTAAATATACGCGAGAAAGTATCTTTGTCATAATGAAACTTTTGTAACACAGTAGTGTCTTTTTTATCTCCTTCTATAAATCCAAATATTTTTGTTACAATTTCATTTGTACTTCTTAATGTTTGTTTGTATTCCGATAAGTAAAACCCTAATTTGGACAGCAAGTCAGACGGTAAGTTATGTGTTGACTCAAGGATTTCAGTATTAGGCTTTTGTTGTTTTGACACGGTTTGGCGAGTATTAACACGTTGGTTGGATTCTTTTTGTATTAATTCTAATATTCTTGTATAATATGCTTGCTGGATTTGGTAAATATTAAGGCTTTGATGTGGATTTTCGATAGGCTCTATTGCTTTTGAAAATAGTAGTACAAGCTTTTGTATTTTAGTTTTAATGTTTGATAAAGTGTCGCCTGGTTCTATTATAGAAACCAATTTTTCTAAAAAAAATTTATTTATTTCTTCAGCATATTCTGGATTTTTTTCTATCGACAACATATAGTCTTTGGAAAATTCCTCCAATGACTTTATTAAACTCATAACATCATCTGATGGCTCCTTATCAGGAGGTGTTTCTGATACTTTGCTATGTAGTAATTCCCAAAAATTTTGTAGTTTGCCAGCAATAATATCACTATTTATATTAAGAGATTCGTTTATTGTGTTAATTACTCTTTCAATTTGACCTAATAAAAACCGTTGAGGATTTTTCCGACTTTGTGTAGATGGCTTATTAAATTCTGTAAGCTGCTGGGCTTTTTCTGCAAAACGTTCTGCTATACTTTGTATTTTTCCAAAAGATTCTGAATTTAATTTCTGGCCAGAAAGAATTTTTCGAAGGATTCCGATATAAAACTGATTTAATTCGCTATTGTTTGTATGGTTGCCTGACAAATAAGCGTTAAGTATCTTTTTAATATATGTATTTGCCTTAGTTATTTTGTTTAAAAAGTCATTATCTTCTGTATCGAGTTGAAGACTCTTTAATTTTTTATGATAAATTTTGAGAAGAATTTCCTTATGGGAGGAATCTAATGTTATTCCGTTTACGGAATCGTAAATTTCTTTAATTTTTTGTATTGCGCTTGTAATATATATATTTGCTTCAGTTATTTTGTTTAAAAAGTCATTATCTTCTGTATCGAGTTGAAGACTCTCTAATTTTTTATGATAAATTTCGAGAAGAATTTCCTTAAGGGAGAAACTGAATGGTGTTTTGTTTATTAAATCGTGGATTCTTTGAATTTCTTGTGTGGCATTCCCGAGTTTTGTAATACTGTTATTATTTGTGCCAGTTATCTTTAATATATGTGTCTTGCAGAACGTATCCCAGAGCCAAGTTCCTCTTGGTATATCTAATATTGTACTAAGACCAGTATTTAAATTGATTATTTGGCCTAGAATATCTTGTTCTACTGGCTCCTTATTTTGAATACTTTGTTCTAACTTGGTAAGTAAATACATCAATTTTTGATCGTATATTGTCCAAAGTTGTGAGAATTCTTCGTTTGTTAATAACATATAACGACTTAGACTGCATGTATTTGTAAATATACTTGAAATTAAATCAGTTATTTCGTTAAGACTTTCTGGATTATCTTGCGCTCGTACTAGAACCGTAAGTTTATTAAAAATTGTAGGATTAAACCATATTAGTTGTCCATATCGTATGTCGGAATAAGTGTATAAATTTTTTTGTATACGTGTTACTTTATCTAAGAGATTTTTAGATGGATTCTTTAGACAAATCTCAAGCAAAAGTCGTTTTATTGGCAGTAAACGCTGGTGTATATTTTGATTAATTACGCGATCAATTTGTGTTAACTCAGAAAAGACTTCGTGTATTTTTCCTATTGTATCAACGATTTCCTCGTGATGATTTTCAGATGCTTTCTTTAGAACTGTCTCAATTAATGTGTTGTAGTGGTCAATTATAATACTGTAATGTGGCTTTGATGTGGTGGAAAGAAGGTTTAAAGTGGAATTTATTTTGTCATATATTTTTGTTACGGAATCGGACCCATAAAGTTCTAAAAGAGATTTCTTATATGTTAATAGTGATTTTTTAATTAATGAAACCTTTTTTATATATTCTGTATCAATTAATTTTCTATATTTCTTATATATAACATCTATTTTGTAAAGGATTTTTTGACTATCTTCAGTAAAGATAGATGTTATTTTGTTGTGCTGGGTTATAAGATCTGTAAGTTGAGCTATTAGCTTTTCTCTTTGTTTTTGATTACTGCTTGTGTTGCTTGATAAAGTAGAAACTATATACACCACTTGGTCTAAATAGCTGTCATAATTTACTCGTTCCTTGTTTCTTGTGGATGATTTTTGAGTTAAAACCCTGATATAAAAATCAATAACCTCTTTATATAAGGATGCGCGTGAACTTTGTTCCCCTGATTGGCTCACACCAAATAATTCATCTCTAGATATATCATCTGGTAAGTATTTTAGTACTTGCTCGAGATATCGATTTATGGATTTTTGATACCAAAGTTTATCTGTAAGAATTAGAAATTCCTGCATCTTTTGAATATTAGTACGGCCCAAACTTGGTTGAAATGTTCCTATTGCATCTGCATACTTTTGTAAGTTTGATATTATTCCTATTTTTTCTTCTGCAGTAATTAGCCTTGATTCTAAAGTATGATCTAATGTTGCCTGTAGGAATTGTGTGAATACTTCCGGATACGGAAGACGACAACTGTCGCGTATTTGTCTTATTTTTTCTTCTAGTGAGCTTTTGTCTTGTTCTAGTTGTTGTCGTTGTGTTTCTTCTTGTGTGTTTGTTGTTATATTCATTTAATACCTCGCGTTGTTAATGGTATCTTATTTATTATGTATTGTTTAATTAAGTCT
Source organism: uncultured Rhizobiaceae bacterium (assembly GCA_964484785.1). Lineage (GTDB taxonomy): Bacteria > Pseudomonadota > Alphaproteobacteria > Rickettsiales > UBA1997 > CAZAFD01. The sequence continues at coordinate 3,610 of CAZAFD010000006.1, forward strand.
AATAGAATATAGAATGAAAGTCAAATATATTAGATGAATTTATCTAGTATATATCTGTTTTGTGATAAAAAATACTATGTTTAATACAAGTCCGTATCTGATTTATTAATGTAAAAAGTAGTTATTTTAATGGAAGAAGATATTATGTGATGTCTTTTGATATAAGTATCTTTATACTACAGTAGGTTTACTGAATTTTGGATATTCGGGAAGATGCTTTTTTAGATTATTGAATCCAAGTTTATTTTTAAGCCAATGCCAGCTTCCTGATTTTTTATTTTTACTTTTAGGTTTTCTGTCTTACAAAAACTATACTTACTTAGTGGTTGGAGGCTGTAAAAGGCCTTTATAGCAAATATACTTGTAATATTGTATTGTAAGCCACCTTGTAGAGTAGGACTAAATTTATGCTTTTTAAAGAATGAAGTCTTGTACTTTAGTTTAGCCTTACTATATCTATAACCAAACCCTGCGTATACTTCAAATAATTTTGTAATTTTATAATAAAGGTTAAGGCGTATACCGCTAAGATTATAGAGTTTAATATTATTATTATCTCTGAGATTCAGAGAATTGCCTAAATAAATATATAAATCTGGCATAGCGTAAAGATTCTCACTGATTTTTGCTCTCGTGCCGGTGCTTATTTCTAAAAAATTTACAGCATTTTTTATCTTTTTATCAGAAATTTTACCATTTAGATCTTCTAAGATATATTTACTACGCAGTATGGAAAATACTAGAATCGGCTCAAAGTCTTGTGCTAAGACCTGGCTCTTTTCGACTAAAAATATTAATACGAAAACTATAACTAACTTTTTTAGCATTTTAAAATTCCTTTTGGATAAGAGACAAAAAGGTATAATGTATAACATTATACCTAAAAATAAAAATTATCTTCTCTTATATACTTGTCCTTTTCTTGCCTTAATTAAACCAGCCTTCTTTCTTTCTACTATTCTAGAATCTCTAGTTAGTAGACCGGCAGCTTTAAGCTCTGGTCTGTATATTATGTTATAATTTTGTAAAGCTCTAGCTATACCATGTCTAATGGCGCCAGCCTGTCCAGATAAACCACCACCAAGTACAGTACAAATTACGTCAAACTTTTCCTCTGTCTGTGTAACCACAAAGGGTGAGTTAATTAAAATCTCCAAGAGAGGTCTTTTAAGGTAATCTGCAGCGTGTTGATTGTTTATGGTGATAATACCACTACCTTTTTTAATCCAAACCTTAGCTATAGCATTTTTTCTTTTACCTGTAGCATAGACTTTACCTGCGGCATTAGGAGCTACTTCCTTTTTAGTCTTTGTTTTAGGGGTTTTTTGAGCGATGTCTATTTTTACTTTTTTGTCACCAGAAGTCTTTTCTGCCTTTACTGGTTTTGTATCTTTAATATCTACCTTTTTAACGGTTTTTTTAGTCTTGGCAATATTTGCTTCAGTTTCTATAATTTTTTCTTCAGCTTTAATCATCTCTTTCTCCTAGTTTCGTTTTGAGTTTTTAGGATTCATTGACCTTATGTCAAGAACTTCTGGTTTTTGAGCCTCGTGAGGATGCTGGCTACCGGCATAAATGTATAATTTGTTTAATACAGCTCTGTTTAATGGATTTCTACTCATCATCCTAGTTACTGAATTTCTTATAATACGATCTGGTGTTTCAGCTCTCATTTTTTTCATAGTACGGTGTTTGATACCGCCTACATAGCCAGTGTGCCAATAAAATCTCTTAACATCTTCTTTATTGCCTGTTAGAAATACCTTTTCAGCGTTAATGACTATGATATAATCACCACAATCCATATTTGGTGTGTAGTAGGCCTTGTGTTTGCCTCTTAGGTAATTAGCAATTATTGATGACATTCTACCTAATACTAAATCTGCGGCATCAACAACGTACCATTTTCTTTCTATGGTTTTAGGTGTTGCTACAAAAGTATTCATTATATTTTTACTCATAAAAATGTTTCTTCTTAATAATATCAAATAGGTCTTATTTTGTGGTCGTCCAAGTGGGGACTAGGGAGACGTACAAAAATACTTACTCTAAGAATTAGCCTTATGGTATAAGGTGATAATGATTATGTCAATAAAAATAACTATAGAAAAAATTAGAATTTTTGAAAAAAGTCTTGATATTTATTTTTTATCGTTTTTAATAAAAAAACGTTTCTTAACTTTAAGGTTACAGTTATGAATAAGAAACAAAATAAATTTTTAAATAAAAGTAAAGGTTACATCTTCCTGAATGCGATAGTGTTAACCACAGTAGTAATGGTTCTGTTCTTTTCTAGTAAGAGTTATGCTGGAACCGATGGTCAAGAGTTACAATCAGCTTATGATAAATTAGCGGGTCTCATTAGCGGTGTTGGAGGTAAGATACTTGCGCTGTTTAGTGGTGCAATGGGTCTTATTGGCTGCGCTGTTAAATTTAATCCGATGGCTATTCTATCATTTTTTGGGGTTTCTATTGGTGTTGGGAGTTTAAGTTTTATAGTGGATAGTACAGTTACCTGTATGTTAAATTTTTAGTATTAGTACGAGGTATATACGGAAGACGAAGAATTATCGGCTTTTTTAATACCAGAGACATTGGACGAACCAGAAAAGATATTATTTTTTACATACCCTGAACTAGGGATGCTAATGTTTCCAACGATTGTTGGAATAGTGTGTGGATATAATATCAAAGGTTTTTTAGCAGGAGCCGTATGTTTTTTGATATATAAGAAAATCAAGCCACCAAATAACAGTTATACCATTGCGCACCTTTTGTATTGGTACTGTCCGGATTGGCTCTTTAAGGCTCCTTATCTGCCGGCCTCGTACATAAGAGTCTTTATATAATGGAATAATAAAAGTGGTAATAGTATGTTTAAAATTGCACATGATAAAAAGAACGATATTTTACTTGTTCAAAGAAACTTTGTTATCGTTCTAACTTTAATATTGTTAGTAATAGTGTTTTTATTATCTATCTGCCTTGTGAGAAAGAGTACTCATATGGTATTGGTTCCGTTTGGTATGCATGATAGGTTAGATATATCTTATAGAAGACCGCAGAATAATTATTTAGAAGCCGTTACCAGAGATCTTGTCAATACAATGTTAAATTTGACTCCTAGTAACATAGATTATGCGTATAAAACAGTTTTACTATATGCAAACGGAACCTCTTATGGTGGTATAAAAAATCAATTGGATATTCTTAAAAAGAATGTAATAAATAAGAAATTTAGTACATCCTTTTATCCTATTGCCATATATCCTGACAACACGACCATGACTGTAGTTGTTGAGGGTATTTTATATACATATTTTGGTCAAAAAGAAGTATCTCGTGACGAAAAAACATATGAAATCAAATACAACTATAAGGCCGGCAGACTGTCTATTAGTGGTTTTAGTGAAATTGTAAAGTATAAAAGTTAATCGTACTAACCAAGGTTCATAACTATGAAAAGGTTAATACTACTTATAAGTCTGGTAGCGCTAAATGTAGCCTACGCCGCAGACTATTATTTGCAAGATAATGGAGAGACAGAGGTTTTCATTTCTAGGGAAGGCATTAATAGAGTAAAGGTGTTTTATGATAGGATTAAGGATATAAGAGCAAATACCAACGAATTAAGCATAGAGACAGATAAGGCTCGAGGAGAAATTTATATTAAACCCTATTATTCTATAAGTAAGTCAGATATATATTTAACGACAGAGAATAACTTAACTTATAAGTTAACCTTAAAGGTTAAGGATGTGGCTTCTCAACAAATTTTTATCAATAGAGATACTTCCTTTGTAGAGAATAATTCTTCTTTAGATACCTTAAGAAGGGAAAAATTAAAACTTATTAATAAAAATCTATATTTTAATTTTGAAGAAGATTATAAACTAGCTTCTATTAATCTTATACGCGCCATGTCCTCTAGGGCAAACTTAAAGGATTTTAGTATAGTTAAAAGAAAATCACAGATTCTTTGGTATAATAAACTTTATAGAGTGAAATGGTTGTACTCTTATATTGTTAATAATAAAGGTGGGGTATCTGGCGAAATTGCTGAGATAGAAAATCTTTCAAAACAAGAAATAAACTTAAAGGAAGAAGCTTTTTTAACTAGGGGTATAAGAGGTGTTAGGCTTGAAAAATTACGACTTCAACCAGGGGAGATTGGTTATTTATACCTAATTGGTGGAGATGAAGATGGTTTTTAAAAAGCTAATTAATTTTGATACTAGGGATCCGAAAATAATTAATAGAAGCAAAAATATTGTGGCCCTTGGTTCTATTTCTATTTTTGGTTTCTTGGTTTTGTTTGTGGTTCTAGTCTCAAACAAAAATAAGATTAAGATTGATGGTCATAAACTAGAAAAAATAGATATAGCTTCATCTATAATAACTAACCCAGAAGATGAATGGTTAAACAAAGCAGAAAACGATCTTAACCTTTTGCGAGAAGAAAATAAAAGATTACTAGATAGGTTGGTGCTTTTAGAAGAGCAAAATAAGGAGACAAATGACTTTTATAAAGAGACAATAAATGATCTAAATACTAAGATTATCGATCTTGCTGCACAAAAGACTTCCAAGACAAACGAAATAGCTGATGCAGAACCAGGGGAAAGGTATAACGAATATGGCGAGTTAATGGAGGAGGGGATAGCAACAATATCGATTGATCTAGAGAATAATGTATCAGAGGATATTGGGTCTAAAGATTTAGAAAATTATATTCCAGCTGGTAGTTATGCTAAGGCCAGAATGTTGAGTGGAGCGGATGTTTCTACTGGAGTTAATAATCAGAGCGATCCAAACAATATGATGTTTGAAATAATATCACCTGTTTATGCTCCAAAATATCATGGCTATACTCAAGAAATAAAAAAAATTGAAGGATGTCGTGTTACTGGTGCTGCTATTGGCCAATTATGGACAGAAAAGGCCTATATACGACTTTTAAAAATGATATGTTCTTTTAATCGTGGAAGGGTTGTAGAATTTAATGTTAAGGGTTATGTAACTTCTTTTGCAAAAGAAGGGGTAAGAGGAAGGATTGTAAGTAGAGAAGGACACTTTACTTCTATGGCTTTTTTAGCCGGAGCAATTGAGGGTTTAGCAGATGTAACCAAGATGGTCTATAGTCCTAAATTAGAAGTTACTAGTGGTTTAGCTACACAAAAAACAGATAGTAAACATGCAGCCAGGCAGGCTGGAGCTGGTGGTTTAGGTAAGGCCGCGGAAATTTTAAGCAAATATTATATTGATAGAGCGGAACAATATCAATCTGTTATTGATGTTCCAAGTGGTATTGTTGTGGAAATAGTGTTTCAAGAAGGTGTAGATTTAAATACAAAGACGAGTTTTAAGGTCAAGACTTCTGAAGCAGACAAGTTACACAAGAATACAAATTTAATTAATTCTTATACTAAAAATCATGAGGTATTTTAATATGAAGCAGATCTTAATTATCTTGGGTTTTATATTTTTTATGACAGCCTGTAGCCCGGTTTCTTCTACTTGGTCTTGCAAGGGAAAAACAAAAGGAGGTTGTAAGACAATTTACGAAATAGAACAAAATTACGATGATAAAGTACATACAAGATTAAATCTAAAACAAGAAGATAAAAAAGATTTCTCTTCTTTTGAGGATTTTCGTTCTAGAGAAAGTGTTTCTAGGGTTGTTTTTGGACCATATATCGATTCGGCTGGTAATAGGCATGACATGAGCACGGTTTATTATTTGGATCAAAAGGCTGAGTGGAGAAATTAAGACATGCTTCGCGGAATTAATAACTTTATAAATAATCTCTTTAGCCCTAGAACCTTAAAATCTAATGGGTCTTCTAAAACTGATTTAGATGATGTATTAAGCTATCATACAATAGCAGACCTACTTCCATATAGGGTATATGATGATAAGAATGATCTTTATTTTAATGAGAACTCATATGGTTTTATTCTAGAGCTTTTACCCTTAATTGGTGGAGATATACAAACTTCTAAGATTTTAACACAGTTAATAACTGACGGATTGATGGAGGAGTGTTATATAAGTTTTTTTACATGGGCTTCTCCAAATATAGAAAGTTTCCTGGAGAGATGGAGCAAACCTAGAGAGAAAATGGGTAGTCTATATGCCAAACAGGGTTTTGAAAGAAAGAAATATTTGTTGGAAGGAGCAAGAGAGTCTCTCTTTGAAGATAAAATGTTCACAATTAAAAATTTTAGATGTTTTATGACGGCGAGTGTGAATTTTAAAACTTGTAAGGACAAAGAAAGATTAAAACAACAATTAATTAGTTTTAGAAAAACCCTTAAGGGTACCATGAAAAACATTGGATTATATAGTGATCAAATACCTCCCTTTGAACCAGAGAAGTTTATAAATTTATTAGGCGAGATATTAAGTCCTACCTCTGGTAATAATTATGAATACTTAGTCTATGACAAGTTGAACCCAATAAATGTACAAATTACTGATAGCGAGAATACCTTGGTCGTTCAAAAAGACGTCTTGTTATTTGAAAAAGACAAGATAGCAGCTAAGGCCTTATCTGTCCAAGCATATCCAAGGGTGTGGCCGCAGTGGAAATGTTCTGAATTAATTGGTTCGTTTTTTAACGAACAATTAAGATTATCATGCTCTTTTCTGACATGCTTTTCCTTTGTGATAGAGAATGAAAAAATGAGAACGACCAAGGCTAAAATAAAACAGACAAGAGTGACGCAACAGGCTGGCACAAGTCTAGCTCATTTTATGCCAAGATTATATAAACAGAAGGAAGAATGGGACTTTGTTGTGGAGAAGTTGGATTCTGGTCAAAAGTTAGCAAGATGTTGCTACTCTGTAATAATTTTTGATAAGGAAGAAAATATTGAACAAAGTGAACAAGTCGTAAAGTCTCTTTATAAAAGTAATGGTTGGGTTCTTAGAACGGATAAATATATTCAACTTTCTACGTTTTTATCATGTATGCCATTTCTTTTAGGAGATGGTTTAAGCGAAGTTCATTATAATAAATTTGAAAAGTATAGAACAATGATTAGCTGGACATGTGCTAATCTTTTGCCAATTCAAGGTGAATATAAAGGCGTTGCGAATCCGGTGGTACAATTAATAGGAAGACGTGGACAAATAATGTATTGGGATCCTTTTACTAATCCTGGGGGTAATTATAATACGGCGATTATAGGTAAAACAGGTAGTGGTAAATCTGTTTTTATGCAGGAATTAGTTACTTCATTACGCGGACTCGGTTGCAGGACTTATGTTATAGACGATGGTAGATCCTTTATGAATACATGTTTACTTCAAGGTGGTAAGTTTGTATATTTTGCTCCTGATCAAAAAATCTCTATTAATCCCTTTAGTCTTTTATCGGAAGATGATGATGTTGAAGACAAGATAGAGGATATAAATCTTATTACAAATATTGTTAAAACCATGTGTTTTTCTGTAGGGAGAGCTGATGATTTCCAGAGTGGAGTGATTAATGAAGTAGTCCTAAAGATAGTTAAGTTAAAGGGTAGAGAAGCAAGAATTACGGATATTAGAGATTATTTATTACAACAAGAAGATCCAAGAGTTAAGGATCTAGCTGTCATGTTGGGCAGATTTTCTGTGGGAGGGCAGTATGAGAAATACTTCGATACTGATTGTAATATAGATCTTGATAATGACTTTATAACCTTTGAAATGGCTGAGCTTAAAGATAAAAAGGATTTACAAAGTATTATTCTCTTGGTTTTAATGTTTACCATTTCTAAACAAATGTATTATGGTGACAGAAAACAAAAGACAGCTCTAGTTATTGATGAGGCGTGGGATCTATTGCAGGGAGGTGGAGGTATAGGAGCTTTTATAGAGGGTTTTGCGAGGAGATGTAGAAAATATGGTGGTACACTAATTACAGGTACTCAAAGCATAGATGATTACTATAAAAATCCCGGTGCTGAAGCAGCTTTAAATAACAGCGACTGGGTTTGTTTGTTGGCTCAAAAACCCGAGGCTATTGCAGGTCTTAAGAAGAGTCAAAAGGTTATTATGGATAGCCACAAGGAATTTTTATTAAATGATTTAAAAATGAGTAGTGGCCAATATTCTGAAATCATGATAACCAATTCAAATGGATACTTTATTTGCAGACTAATTTTAGATCCATTTTCATTAGCGCTATATTCATCAAAGGCTGAAGATGTAGTGAAGATTCGCGATTTACAAAAAAGAGGTAAATCCCTTGAAGAGGCCGTGGAGATTGTGGGGGGTTTAATAAAATGATTAAATACATGAATCTTAAAGAGCTTATAGGCTTTGGTTTTATAATTATTTTAATAAATATTCTTATTACTTTTTGTTTCTGTGAGATTATTTATAATAGAAGAAAAAGATTTGCTGTTATTGATTTTGAAGGTATTAAGACTAGGTATCTTCAAACTTTATTGTATCAGAAGGATTCTGAAAGAGAGAAAAGTATTCAGAACTTCGTTCAAAAAATCAATAAGTTGGTTATTCAAGTTTCTCATGATAATGATCTTATTTTGCTTCCAAAACAAGTGGTTTTTGGAGGAGAAGATCTAGATTTAACCAAGGATCTGGAGAGGGTTTTGTTACATGAATAAAAAGATTAGCTTGGTTTTATTTTGTATATGGATCTTTGTGATACTTGAGTTTTTTGCCTTTATAGCTGGGTTTAAAATTTCCATAAACATTAGCAAGTCTTTGCCGTTCAAACTTTTTATGGTTAATACAAATATATCAAGGATTAATACGATAAGACCCGGGGATTTTATCCAATTTGTGAATAAGAATTCTAAATATTATAGAGGTGTACAAATTACAAAACAGGTCTTGGCTATGAGTGGAGATATAATGGAAATTGAGATCTTCACTAAAACCAAAGACAATGTACAAGGTCTTATAAAACATAACGATAGGATTCTTGAAGTTAAGGATAAGACAGCCTTAGGCACCAAGGTTCACATAAATAATATAAGAATCATTCCGCCCCAACATTATTTTGTGATTGGGCATGATAATAATAGTTTTGATTCGAGATATATGGAATTTGGTTTAATTAGTAAGGATGAGGTTATAGGTGTTGCTAGGCCAATTTTTTAGTATAATTCTTATGATGCTTTGTATAACCTGTGTTTGCGAGGATGTTGAAGCAAAAAACTTTGGCGTATACGGTAATACCTTTACAATAAATGAGACAGATCTTCTCGAAGTTATTTCTTCCAAATTACAAGAACTAGATGTAGAAAAATGGCAAAAGGACTTTATAAACAGAGTTCAGAGATCAATTAATAGACCTTCCTCAATAGAATTGCCACAAGCTATTGAATCTAGAACATTTTATTATGATCCTTCGATACGTTTAAAACATAACTACAAGGATCATAAAGGGTTTATCTTTGCTAGACGTGGGCAGGTGATAAATCCTCTAGACTACGTTGTTATGTCCCAAGATTTGATTTTTATAGATGGAGATATCGAGAAACAAGTTAGTTTTGCGATAAATTATTATAATAAACATCAAACCTTAGCCAAAATTATTTTGGTTAAGGGATCTGCTCTCGAGCTTATCTTAAATAAAAATATAAGAGTATATTTTGATCAAGGAGGGATTCTTGTAAAAAGATTTAATTTAAAAGCTCTTCCATCCATTATATCACAAGAAGGCAAGTTATTAAAAATAGAAGAGGTATGTCTTGATTATGACTAAAGAGTGTCTTGTATTTTTAATAATAGCTTTTTTTCAAAGTAAAATACTTTTAGCAAGGTGTAGTGGAAGGATTTTTAATCCGGTTACAGATGTTTGTTGGTCTTGTATATTTCCAATAAGTATAGGAGGAGTTAGGATGGGTCAGTCTGTAGCGGATCCAAGTAACTCCTCCACTATTCCATGTGTTTGTCCAGGAAAGGTTTTAGGCCTGCCTCAAATAGGAATACCAATAGGTTTCTGGGAAGGGATAGAAATATATGATATGTCAAAAGATCCTTTTTGTTTAGTATCTCTTGGTGGTTTGAATCTAAAGGTCGGAGGTTTTGCGGGGAGGGGAAGTCAATCAGATAAAGGTAGAAGAACTAGATATGCAGCTTGGCACATGCACAAGTATACTATGCCAATATTTAAATTACTATCTATTGTCTTTGATACCACGTGCCTAGAGGTATCTAGTATGACCAGGCCCTTTGACTTGGGTTATATGACAGAATTAGATCCTATGTGGTTAGATGACGAATTGACCTTTATTCTTAATCCAGAAGCTGTAGTTTTTGGTAAGCCAGCAGCGCAGGCTGCATGCACTGCAGATTGCACGGCGGCCACTGCGCACTTACCCCTAGATAACCTATTCTGGTGCGGGGGCTGCCAAGGTTCAATGTATCCATTAACTGGTAATATAGCTGGGGACTATGGAGGGATACAATCAAGTCTTTTGAGCATGGAGAAGTTTATATATAAGATGCATAGAGAGCTACAAATGTGGGAGACATCTGGATCTGGGGCTTTATGTCAAGCCAAACCAAGGCCATTTATTAAAAAGAGCCAGTATAGAACACAGTTAATTTATCCCAGTGTTATGAATTCTAAAAAAGAAGGTTGTCAACCAATGGGTAGAGCTAATGTTTTATATGATTCGGGTAAAGAAATACCAATTAAAGGTGAAAATTTTGGATACTTGTTATGGAGAAAACGAAATTGCTGTGCTTTTTAGTACTCATCCTATTTTGTTTAAGGGTTAAAGGTGAAGAAACAGGTTTGATACTTGAGAACATCGATACTTCAAAGACACTTTATATATTTATATCATTTAGTATGAAAGATCAGCTAATTAAAGATTATTTTTTAGAAGCTAGAAATCTTTCACAAAAGAAGGGTACAAATATTGTTTTTGTTTTAAGAGGTCTATATAAAAACTCCTTTCAAGCAACCATTGATAAGGTAGCAAGTCTCACTCAAGATAATCAAAATCAGCAACTTGGTCTTATCATAGATCCTCTTCTCTTTAGAGAATATGAGATAAATAGGGTACCTGTTATCTTAATGAAATATTCTGACCTGAATTATAATAGAATTGATGGAGCTATAACTATAGACTATGCTTTAAATAAATTTGAGGTGGAGTAATGATTAGTTTAGCCTTATTTTTTGTTATAAATAATTTTTATACCTCTTTGGATAATATTGGAATTAATGTGGATTTTAGTGAAATTTTTGATAAAGCGAGTACGGAAGAGGGAAAGAGGGAGATGGTTCCGACTTATCTTGGAACCAATGTAGGACTTGATACAACAGAAAATCTTGAAGAAGAAGTATACAAAACATTGGAAGATAACGAAAGTGCAAGGTTTGTAAAAAATAGTATTAAGAAAAGACAGGAATATAATGTAAATCAACTAGGCAATCTTATAGATGGATCAAATAAGGTTATAAGTAATTATGAAGAGGTTATAAGTAAAAGTTATTGCGACCCATACAAGGATATAAATTATAAAATATGTTATAAATATCATGGACATAAATCAGATACTAAATTTGCCACTTACAGCAAAACTTGCAAGAAAAGCCTGCAAGTAACATGTGTTTCATATGAGACGAGATGTAATGAGGCTGGACTAGACCTTAGATCTATCCAAACCTCATGGTCTAAATTGTATGATGAAAAGCAAGATAATTTACTTATTGGTCAAAGAAGAGGTGGCCCATATACTGGTGGTAACTATTGGAGGGGCAGGTGTAATGTAATAGATGAGGTAATCCAATTTAATATTACTTCATTGGACTCAGTTGAAAATTTTATATTAAATAGAGCTGTCTTTGATGATCTTTTGTCTATTACCTTGAATGATAATTTAATTTACGTTGGTCCATATGGTGGTACTAAACTCGAGGTTATATCGCGCACTAAATTTGGTAAGTGGCATGGTACTGTAGATTATGGTACTGGCCGCTGTAATTGTGAATTAGGTAGAGTCTGGGATCAGGTTATTAACAAAGATTTAAAACCTTTTTTAAAGACTGGACAAAATGTGTTTAAAATACGAGTTATTGTTTCTGGAGAGGGGCAGGCTTCTGTCGATTTTAAAGTAGTGAATAGGTGTTGTAGGGAACATAGCGAGACCTGGAAAGAAGATTGTGATGGTAAAGAAGTAGGAGATAAGTGTCGTTTGATTAGTAAAATTTGTACAAGAAGGAATCAAAATATAATATTTGAAGGTAAAAAAATTTTTAAAAAATGCAGTGAATTTGAAGAAGAGTATAAATGTGTAGATCATAATAAATTAAACTATCTTCATGAAAATGACTGTGATAAATATGATGTTTCTAAATGTAGTTTAAAAACCAGAGAATTTATAGATCCAGATAATAAGACGGAAAGATTTATCTATAAATGTTTTACCCCTAGACTTAGTCCAGGGGATTGTAAGGCCGAAATACAGTGTATTGATGGTACTTGTTATGAAGAGGAGGATACGCCTGATAACAGGCCTGATATGTTAGAAGCCTTATCACATCTTAGTGTGATAGATGCCTCAGCCAAAACAATAGATGTGAAGACCTTAAGTATTCTTGATGGTGAAAACTTAAAGTGTAAGAAATCTACAAAGGCTACAGCTGGATTTAAGGATTGTTGCGGTAGTGCACATTGGGGCAATGTGTTTAGTGGATGTAATGCTGATGAAAAGAGGCTTATTCAAAAGAGACGTAATGGAGATTGTATTTATATTGGAAGATACTGTTCTAAATATATAAAACTACCACATGGCAAGGTTTGTATCACCAGAACACAATCTTATTGTTGTTTTTCTAATAAATTTTCTAAGGTGCTAGCAAATGCCGTAAGACAACAGGCTTTACAAGCCTGGGGTAGTCCTAAGGATACTAATTGTAGAGGTATTCCTATAGAAAAGATACAAGATTTAGATTTTAACAAAATAGATATGAAGGAAGTCTATAGGGATCTTGATGCTAGAGTGAAGGAAGATGAGGTCAGAGCTAGAATTCAAGAACATTTACTAAGGTTGAATAATGAAACGCATTAGAACTTTTTTACTTATAATGTTATTTTTGTTTAGGAAATATGGTTTTACGAAGGAAAACTTTTTTAAAAAAGACGCTTATTGCTATGATAATAATTTAGGCTGGAAGTTCTACTGTGACGATGAAGATGATATTGAAGAAGATAAGAAGGAGGATCTTACCATAAGGGAACAAGACTATATAGCAGAATTAAAGAAAATTGCTAGTTTAGTGGACTATGTTAAGGCCAGGGCTGTTCTGTATCCTAATGAAGAAAATGTTAAGGAATACATGTTATTACAACAAAGATTGCTTAACCAAGCTAGCTATTTTAGTGATGTATGGAGAAGGGTAATTTGGTCTCATCCAGAATTAGACTATACACAAAAACGTCCAACTTCTAATTTAGGTTCTAATATTTGGAGAAGAGAAAGAGACGATAGAATGGTTCGTGCCATAAAAAATATAAATAAGAGATATGGTATATTTTTTATTTATTCAACAACTTGTGATTTTTGTAAAAAATTTGGAGAAATACTTTACGATTTTAAGAATAATTTTGCAGTAGAAATTAAAGGGATTTCTATAGACGGTAGATTTTTGCCTAATTGGGAGAGAAATTCTTTTGTGAATAGAGGCCATTTAGAAAGTCTTGGGATAAATTATACTTTGGTTCCAATTACAGTATTATTTGATATGGAAAAAAGTTCTATTATTCCGATTGGATATGGACTAATGACACAAGATGATCTTATGGAAAGGATATATGTATTAACTCAAACTAATGTTGGAGAAGATTATTAATTATGAAGAAAAGTAGTATAATAGTATTTATGTTTATTGCGACGATATCAAGGGCTAAGGCTAATATCGGAGATGCAATGAATAAATTTTTTATGGAGCTAGGTGGTGCAAGCAAGAGTAATTCTCCATATGCCAGTCAGTCAGCGGGTTATTATACAGGCGGTTCCCTAAATACTAGACTTCCTGTAATACAAGAAAGGCCTTTTAATATACAGGCTCCATATCTTACATCTGGTTGTGGTGGTATTGATATGTTTACGGGTTCTTTTAGTCACATTAATGTAGATCAGTTTGTAGCTCAACTCAAGGCCATTGGTGCGAACGCTATTGGTTACGCATTTCAACTAGGAATACAAACTCTAAGTCCACAAATAGCAAGCACTTTGAGTAAATTACAAGAGGTAATAGATAGTACAAATAGAATTAATATTAGCTCTTGTGAGAACGCTAAACTTTTAGTTGATGGTGTACTGGGTAAAAGTCTTACAACTAAGGAAAGCATGTGCGCTCAAATGGCCTTAATTAATGGAAGCGCTAGTGATGCTGATGCAGCTAAAAATAAGTGTAAAACTGCTGCAGCTCAAACAACAGAAAACAATAAATTAAATCCAGAGCAGCAGTTTACAGATATTAATATTACGTGGCAAGCTTTGAAAAAGGACGGTTATCTTGATCTTCTAGGTCAAGAGACATCTGAGGCTATTATGTCTATGGTTGGAACTATTATTTATAAAAATAATAGTGATCCACAGTTTGTAGCGCCAAGTATTTTAAATGAAGATTATCTGAATTCTCTTTTGGAGGGTGGAGAAGTTAAAATCTTAAAATGTGATGATTCTATAAGGTGTTTAAATGTAATGTTAGCACACACCAACTTATCAAGGGATAGAGCTTATCGATCAAAGATTAAGGCCTTGTTGCAGTCTATACAAGATAAGTTAAAGTTTAGTTCTGTTAATAGCAATCAAATCTTATCTGATGAAGAATTGGCCTTGATTAACCAAGTTACGATTCCTTTATTTAGGATAATGGTAAATACAGCTACAGGTGAATCGCCTCTGGATATAAATATTTTATCAGACCTTGTATCTAAAAATCTGTTATACACCTTTTTGGAAGGTATTTCTATTTCTGTACGACGCCAATTTATGTTTATGAATTTTGTAAACAATTCTCATGAAAATACTATAAAACACTTAATAAAAAATATAGATTTGATACATGCTTATTTGGATAAGCACTTAGCACGTACAAATGCTTCTTTTAGACAGTTTTATGAAATTGTTGACCTAAATCAAAGATTGGATAGAGACTTGGCTGCCGATCATGCTAATAGACTTAGATCGATTCTTGGATTTGAACGATATTTCATTAATTAAGGCAAGTAGTTTATGATTTACGAGATCTATACCTATGGTGGTAGTGACTATTTGATAGAAGTTCTAAATGCGATTGTTAGGATAATGTCAGCTAATTCTTTTGTGACAGCCTTGAAAATTTTTATACTCTTTGGTTTCTTTACTGTTATTTGTGATGTTACCCTTAAAGGGGAGGCTACTAGAGGTATTAAATATTACCTATCTTTTTTATTACTGTATAATATTTTATTTGTTCCAAAGGTGGATGTTTTAATCCGTGATCCACTGATTCAGGCTCATGGAGATATAAAGGTAGATGGAGTACCAATTGGTTTGGGTTTTACAGCTCATGTTATCACAACCTTGGGTCATTGGATGACTGATATTTTTGGTATGAACTTTGCTTTGCCCAATGATTTGCAGTACAATAAACATGGTATGCTACTAGGTAGCAGCCTGGTTACAGATACTCTTAATTTTAAAATTTCTGATATTACTACGGCGGGTAATTTTAATAATTATATGATACATTGTATAATTTATGGTTTAAAACTTGGTAGAATTAATTATGATGATCTTATAAGAGCTACTAGTCTTCAGGAAGTATTTGCTTTAGGTAACAGTGGTGTCCTAGCTTATAGCATTAGTGATGCATCACATGGTAAGAAAATTGTTTTATGTAACGATACTAACGATTTAGTAAGAAGTCTTGAAAAAGAGATTTCTTCTGCAGTTAGACAACAAGAATCATTATTCAATAAGAAGGGAAATTTAAATATTAATAGTGTAGATCAATATATTCTTGGTCTTCAAGAAAGTACCACGAAGATATTTGAACAGGCCCTAATTGCTAATATTATTAGCGATTCTGCTCAAAGTTATCTATCTCTTACAGGAGCAAATGCGGAAGCTGTTACTTATGCTATTACTAAAGATAATCTTCAGCGGAAGTATAGTGGCCTAGTCCAGTGGTTGCAGGCAGGTAAATTTTTGCCACTATTAAAAATAATAATAGAAATAATGTTTTATGCATTATTTCCAGTGGTTATTTTATTAACTATGTTACCAAGAGGCACACAGATTTTTATAAATTATACTATGGTCTTGTTAGCACTACAATTATGGAGCCCACTATATGCGATTCTGAATTTAATTATGACCTTAGAACAAAGATATAGGATAAGTAATCTTTTAGCTAACAGTGGTATGACTATATCTTTATATAACAGGCAGGCAATTTTGGATATAAATCAGGGTATTCAGATTCAGGCCGGATTTTTAGCTTTTTTAATTCCTTTACTTTCATTCAAAATTATCACTGGTATGCATGGTTGGGGTGAAGACATGGCTTCCGGTTTGGTTAGTGGTGGTTCTTATAATAGTAGCATTGCTGCTAGTGATTTAGGTAGTGCTAGTCTTGGTTATGGCAATGGAAGCTTCAAAAACATTAGCTTGGATAATATTGGAGCTTATAAGCATGATACTAATAAGGTATATAATAGTGGTAAAACAACACATATTGATGGTGATGGAAATGCTTATATATATTATGCTAACGGCGATACTATTCTCGATACAAGCGGTAATAGATATAGCGCTATGGTGAATATTAATGGAGTGAATTTTACTACATCAGATGATGAAGTTCGCTCAAGACACCAAGCATATAAAGAAGCTCATTTACTTACAGAGTCTTATCGAACAGAACTCAACAAAACCAAACAAGATTTACGCAGCTATCAAGCTTATAGACAAAAGAACAAATCTATTGCTTGGCTGGGGTCTGGAGAGCATCAGATTTTAGGTCAGGCTTCAGAATCGGTGGGTAGGGGACATTCTAAACAAGAGAGCGTAATGGTAGAAAAGTTAGGTCAGTTACAGACAGCCTACAATGAAGCTCTCCAAGCAGAAAAGCTTAGAGAGAATGAACTAAATTATAGTAGAGCTACCTCTATACAGTCTGGTATTAACTGGAATTATTTTGTTTTTAATGCCTTAAGAGAACAAGGATATTCTATAGAAGAAATCAACAATATGAATCAATTAGAGCTGGCTGACAAGGGTCGTAGTATTATACAGGAGGAATTAAAGACAAGAAATAAAGAAGTTAAAAACATGGAGGATAGACTTGAACACTCTTCAAAGAATCTAAAACAAGCCTCTATAAAAACAAGTCAGGAGTATTTAGACACATGGCATCATATAAATAATGAATATCGTAAAGAACGTGATAGACTTAATAAACTTTATGATAAATATCCAAAGAGTATTTTTGGTAAGGCCTGGATTGGAATGCGTAATACCTTACATATATATCCTGTTAAACCAGATAAATATTGGAAGGATGGGATCCATGATCAATAAAGTATTTCTTCCAGATATAATCCATAGGGTGGGGCTGTTACGCCGGCCTTGCTACGATCTTTAGATAGGATGATGTCTTGAAAATTCTGTATAGATATTTTGTGTGTTCCAACATCCTTTAATGTGCCTATGATATTTCTAACCATATGTTGCATGAAAGATTTGGCTTTAATTCTAAAAACTAAGATATTATCTCTTGAAGAAGAAAAGTGACAATCTAGTATGGTTTTTACAGGATTTTTAGCTTGGCATTCACTACATCGAAAGGCAGAAAAATCCATCTTACCAATTAAATATTGACAAGCGTTTTCCATGGCTTCTTGATCTAGTGTTTTTCTGATCCACCAAGCACGTTCTTGGAGTAGGGCACTTGGATATTCTTTATTATATATTAGATATTTATATTGACGTGTTTTTGCAGAAAATCTTGCATCAAAATCCTCTTCAACTACCCTGCATTCTTTAATAACAATATCTTGTTTGAGATACGGATGTTGCTTAGTTAAATAAAAATTTAAAGCATTGGCTACCTTATAAGGAGGATATGGTTTTTGTAAATCAAAATGAGCTACCTGATTTAGTGCGTGGACACCAGTATCTGTCCTACCAGCTCCAAAAACCTGTACATTTGTGCCAGTTAAACTATAAAGAGCCTCTTCAATACAGCCTTGAATTGTGATGATGTTGTCTTTTTGTTTCTGCCAACCTTTATATCTAGTGCCATCATACTCTATACTTATCATGTATCTCATATTATCTTCCTATATACAGCGTGTTATACATCCTTCTTATTTTTAAAGGCAATATTGAGTGTACCTTCATCTAAATAATTTAATTCGCTACCCATGGGTACACCATAGGCCGGTTGTGTTATTTTAAGATTAAGATTTTCTAGACTAGATGAAATATAGAAGGCTGTTGTTTGACCATCCAGGGTTGGATTAGTAGCAATAATAACCTCTTTGATATTATTGTCCTTAATTCTTTTAAATAAATTATCTAGAAGAAGGACTTCTACTCCTCTACCCTCGATAGCAGATAAGGTACCATTTAAAATATGGTATATACCGTTAAATACTCCAGTGTTCTCAATAGCCCAAAGATCAGCTATAGACTCTACTATACATATGATTTGAGTGTCGCGACTAGTGTCTGAGCATATATTACATAACTTATCTGTAGTAAAGTTACCACAAATCTCGCATTTACTTATATGTTCATAAGCATCGTTTAAAGACTTTAATAAAGGTTTTATTAAAGTCTCCTTATTCATCAAAAGATTTAATGCTATTCTTTTAGCGCTCTTTTGACCGAGCAGGGGTAATTTTTGCAGGGATTTGATTAAATTACTTATTATTAGGGTTTTAGAGGAACCAGACGTCATAAATCATTACTATTATTAATTTATATATGCGATATGTCTTTGTTAATAAGGGTCAGATCCATTATTATCCTCGGGGGTCATAGCTTGTCTTAATGCTTGTATTTTTGCACGAACAGCCTCATCAGCTGTCTGGCTAACCATTAGGCCAGCTTGTTCTAATAATAAGAGATCTTGTGCTTTATTTAAAAAATCATATATCCTACCTCCTATAACTTTTGACCCTGCTGTGACAAAGTTTTCTGCTCGGGTATCAAGTCTAGATATTGCACTTTTGATATATGATATAGTCTCATGGCCATGCGATGGAATAGATGTTTTGTTGTACAAATCCCTGTTTGATTTACGCAAACCTCTAAGAATTGCTCTGTTTGACTCGATAGTAGTAAATAGTTTATCTATTGTTTCTGATATTACTCTATTTCCAGCGGCAGCCATCAAGATTCCTGCTGTTTTTTGTTGTATCATATTGCCTACTACTTGTATAAATATCGGGTCTTGTCTATCATTAAGCATGTCATCCAATTGTATAGCTATGGATAACATCTCTGACATTTTCGGTGGTCTTAGACAACTTATTCCAAGTGATTCACTTCCAGTCATTAATACGTCTAGTCCCAAGATTCTTAGTTTGCCTGCCTCTGTGAGTGCGTCATTATAAAAAGGCCTTGTGCTTACAGGTCTCCAAGTGTCTGAGGTAAAACTCCCTATGGTGCTTGAGTTTTCCATGAAGTCTACAGCGCCTCTGAAGCTGATTCCGGTTTTTATGAAGGCGCCCACTACATCCCACTTATCAATTGTTGGAAAAATAGTTTGTGGAGTAAAATATCCAAATTGTGCTCTGTTTTTAGATGCCTCTGTATGTATATTTTCTACAGTAAATTCTAATTCTTTGGTTAACTCAAGTAGTATAGCTCCAATTAATCTGTTAGCAATTTTGGCAAGATGTAAACCATTTTGTGTTAATGAAAGAACATTAGGTACTATATATTTGGATGGAAGATACGATGATATCTCCATATAGGGATATAGGTTATTTGCCCTCTGAATTAAATCCTTTAAACCTTTGGCAATTACCTTTTCCATTGCTACTGGAGGCTTTGTTTTGCTGGCTGGGGATCTGGAGCGACTCTTTTGTGTTATTGCTAAAGCTATATTGCTATGTATAAAAATAGTATTTACTATTATATATGATATAAATGCTATATAAAACTTACTGCTCTTATTATATTTCATTAAATTATATTAGATCTTTATTGAAGTTAGTGTTATTTTAGTGATAGTAGCTTTAAAGAGTCAAGGCAGCTAGACAATATCATTTTAGATGTCAAGATGTTTCAGATATGTCTTTTGTACAAACTAGATTGTTTATTCAAAAGACATAATACTATTTATATTTTTTTAATTAATTTTTTAATTAATTGGATGCGTTGCAAGATTTGTTTGCTCTTGTAAGGTGCTTATTCTTCTTTCAATACTTTGTTGAGCTGCTATTGCTATTATTAATCCAGTTTTTTCTATATGTAGTGTATCACGCATTTTATGTATAAGACTATATACGGAGCTTCCTGTTATTGTAGGATCAATAGGTATTTTAGGATGTCCTGATCTTTTAGCTCTTCTTTTAATAATTTTGCGTGTTGTTACGAGAGATTCTAATGCATTTAATTCTGTTCCTTCCATGCTTGGATCTGTATATGTTACACCCTCTATATTTTGCCAAGTATTTAAGACAGAATTGGTTGCTAAAAGATCCTCTAGTGCCTTATCGATTGTTTGTGCTACTGCTCTATTACATGCCTCGGTTATTACCAATCCAGATAATTTTTGTAGTAGTATTAGATCCATTTTTTGTGTAAAGTAATATTTATCAGTATACTCGTCTATTTGCATGACTTTCCTACTAAATCTTGTCATTTCTTCTCTTGTAGGCGGCTTTCTTAAGCTGAATTCCAACAATTGTCTACCTGCTACCACTGTTTCTGCTCCGGCCTCCATAGCGTCAAAGGTTCTACGTACTGTTTCACTGCGATTGGAATTAAAATCTCTAAGTGTTAATGTTCTTAAATTAAAACTTCCTGTTGTACTTATGCCTAGTGCCGCAACTTCCGCCTTATGTAAAGAAGCTGCTGTTATTACTTCTAATGCTTTTATTAAGTTTGCAAAGTCATTTAGATCGGCATCGTCTTGACCCCGTTAAACTGGGTTTCCCCTAATCGTAGACTAGATTCTATTCGAGCTAACTCGTTTTGTAATTTTATTACTGTATCTTCAATAACACTATTAGCCATTTTTGCATAGTGTAAACCTCTCATTCCAAGAGACATTACACTTGATCCAGGATATGTTGTGTTTTGCGTGTTGAACTCGGAGGGGCTATATGCTATTTCTATCCACTTGGCTAACTTATCTAGGTAATGTGCCATTTGTCCTTCTAGTGTTATCTGTAGTTCTTCTCTTGTTTGAGTGTTTGATCCCCGACTAGCAAAATCAAAAGAAGTCAAGGATGCTGCCAGTGTTGAAGGACCTCCAAATATACTAATTAAGATATTAATACTTAATAAGATATATACTATGTGTTGTAATTTGTAAGATTTTTTGTGCTTGTTATTATTCATTAAAGATATTAGGGCTTGTTATTTATGCTTAAAGTAATATTAGCGAAGGTTATTTTAATTGGTCAAGCAGATACTACTGCATATCTTTATTGTTAGTTTCCATCTAGTTTGAGCTTGGTGTTTAATTGAATATAAAATATAAAACAAAGTTTTTTATTTGTTAAAATTTACGATTAATTAATCATATTACAATATGATTTAATCCCGTATTTAACAATATATAATGAGATTTTAGGTGTCTTAACATAATCTTCTTGACTTTTATATATGGGTTATGTATATATACTGTACATGATAACGTGGTATTGCATGTCACGGTAGCATTTAAGAGAAATATGGCTGGTGTGCGCAATACATGATGTATGTTAAGCGGGGTTGAGTGGAGATCTTTTGGATTTTTATTTAGCCGCGTTAGCGAGATTTTATCATAAAATTTATTATTAATAATATTTTTTAAAAATGACAAAAAACAAATTGTTAATAGCTGGTTTAATTGCTTCTGCATGTTTAAGCGCAAAGGCTAATGCTTTAGACATAGATCCAGTATTGGGCGTTTCAGCATTGCAAACCAGATATACATTTAAAACTGAAAATGAGGGAAAACTCAAGAAGAATCATACTGCTGGTGAAGTAAGTCTAGGTGCTAGATTTAATATATACGAAGGTTTCTTTATGACACCTGAATGGTACTACAACGTGTTCAGCAGTGTTAAAAAGAGTTACACAGCAGCACCATCAAAAGCAGAAACTAAACTCAAGGTAAACGATCTTACAGGTGCTAGAATTAACATTGGTTACAGCTTCCTAGATCAGTTTGATGTATATGGTGCTGTATCATATGGTCTTGTTAGATCAAAGTTCTTTCAAGGAGCTACAACAGAGAGCAATAACAAATGGTTATTCAAGTATGAAGCCGGTGTTCAATACAAGTTTACAGATATGCTCAGTGTTAAGTTAGCTTACCAGATTCAACCAAAGCACAAGATTTTCGGTGAAGGAAAGGCTAACGAGAATATCAAGTTAGAATCTCAACAAGTGAAGTTGGGTGTTAACTTCAACATGGCTTCATTATTCTAATATAGAATATACTTGCTAAAAATAAGGGAAGAGAGAACAGAGTTCTCTCTTTTTTTGTGCTAAAATATTTGTTTAAAGATCTTTTAGAGGAGTTCTTCCTTGACTTTTGTTTCATATTAAACAAGATAAGTGTACTCTGTTAATGATTAAAGAGAAAGACTATGGTAAGGCAGGTACAGAGAGAGGTTTTTGTTGCAAAATTTGCTAATTTAGCCTACAAGATTTTAACCTTAAAAAAGCTTGAGATGAGGTTGGTTTATGTAAGGAACAGAGATCTTGATACAAAGGTTCTTCTGCAAGAAGACGGTATAGGAAGTTGTTCTCGATATTCTCCTTTAGAAATAAAGTTTTGTAGTGTGTTAGACACACTCAATAGGTGTATGAAGTGGGATATTGTTACTAAGTTTATATGGTTGGGTTTGGCTATGTTAGTGCTTTGTTTATATGTGGCTGCTGAAATACTTATCCCAGAAGAGGATTAGTTCTTAGTATAAAAACGTGGAGGGTATTATGATAAAAAGAAATTTTGATGAACTAGATCCCTTTGAAATGCTTCTTAAAGCATATCAGGTTTTTATATCCTCAGAGAACGAGAGGTATCAAAGAAAAAGAATTAAAATATATAAAAGGGAACTTGCCAAGGTAAAGAAAGAGATGAGATACAGGCGTAATGAACCTCATTTGTTGGATAAGGTTTTGTGTGACCTGATGGATACTATAAATACTAGGATGGTCACAGGGCGTGTTTTAAAGGTATGGGACAGGCTCATAAGTTTTATAAGTTATATAATATTAGGTTGATTTAGAAATCTTATTTTTCAGGGTTGAAATCTTTATAAAAATGATTATCATAGGGTTATGAAACATTTTATAAAGAAAAAGCAGGATTTTGTTTGTGATAACTGTGGTGCCAAGATATATGGTGATGGTTATACAAATCATTGTACCGAGTGTCTTTATTCAAAACATGTTGATGTTAATCCTGGAGATAGACAAGCTACTTGTGGAGGCCTAATGCAGCCCATAGATGTAATACAAAAGGGAGATGGATATATAATTCTACATAAGTGTATGAAATGTGGTTTTGAGAGGAAGAATAAATTTTCGGACGATGATAATTTTGCGAGTTTAATTAGTTTAGTTAAGAAATTAAACGCTACAAGGCGGTAATGTGATGGATATAAAAAGTTTAAAAAAATATAAACAAGATTTATTATTTATCCCTATTGGTGGCTCGAATGAAATCGGGCTTAATTGTAACTTGTATTGTTACAAGGGTAAGTGGTTGATGGTGGACTGCGGAATTGGTTTTACAAAGTCTGTTCCCGGTGTTACACTAATGGCTCCAGATATTTCAATTTTAAATAAAATAAAGTCCAATTTGTTGGGGCTTGTTATAACGCATATTCATGAAGATCATTTGGGTGCTTTACAGTATGTGTGGGAATATCTTCAATGTCCAGTTTATACTTCAAGATTTGCTAAAACTTTTTTAAAAGAAAAGTTAAAGGAGCATGAAGTTTGTAATACAATGGATATTATAGAGGTTAATGAAGGGGATAAGTTTGATATTGGTCCATTTGGTATAGAGTTTATTGGTCTTACTCATTCAACTCCAGATATGAACGCCATTCTTATCAAGACAGACAGGGGGAATATATTACATACAGGAGACTGGAAGTTTGATAATCACCCTGTAGTTGGATCTAAATCAAATATATCAAGGCTTAAACGTCTTGGCAGCCATCATGAAGTTTTGGCGAGTGTTTGTGATTCCACTAATATTTTTATGGATGGACAGTCTTATTCAGAAAGCGATCTATATAAAACAATAAATAATATAGTAAAAACCAAGCAAGGATTGGTAGTTTGTACTATGTTTGCCTCCAATGTTGGACGATTAAAAACCATCGTAGAGGTAGCTCAAAAGAACAAAAGGGATGTGGTATTACTAGGATCTTCGCTATTTAGGATGGTCAAGATTGCTAAAGAGATGGGATATTTGGATCCAAAATGGACCTTTTTACAGGAGAGCGATGTAAGAAATAAAAATAAAAAGAATTTATTAGTAATAGCTACGGGTTGTCAAGGGGAAGCAAGGGCTGGTATAGATAAGTTAGCAAATAATATGTCTAAATATATTCATTTGTCTAAGCATGATACGGTTATATTTTCTTCTAGAGTTATACCTGGTAATGAAAAGGATTTATTATTTTTGTATAATAAGTTATCTGATTTAGATGTAGAAATTATTAATGATAAGAATGCTTTAATCCATGTTTCAGGGCACTATAGTAGGAACGATCTAATAAAGTTATATTCGTATATTAAGCCAAAAATTGCGGTAGCAGTACATGGTGAACCTTTACACCTAAGAGAACATCAAAAGGTAGCTATACAATGTAAAGTGCCTCAGGCCATTAAGACAAAAAATGGTATGGTTATTAGGTTTAATGGAGATAAGGCTGAACAACTTGGTACATTACAAGTTAGCAATGTTGCCGTGGATGGCAAAAGATTACTTCCTTTAAAGGATGAAATATTTAAGGCTAGACAAAGAATGGAGGATAGTGGAGCTATATTTGTGGATTTATTGATAAGTAAAAAATATAAACTACTTCACAGTCCAATTATTAACTTGCCAGGTGTTTATAACTTGGAAGAAGATAAGGTTATAAAAGAGATCTTTGTAGAAGATATAACTAGATGTTATAATAAGGCAATTGCAAATTTGGCTGTAACTTCTGCAAAGAACAAGAATCGCTATGCTAGTGAAGAAATTAGACAGGCTTATATACTTCAACAATTAAAAAGTACTATCTATAAAATTTGTGAGAATGATTTTGGTAAAAGACCCTTGGTTTTAATAAATTTTACTAAGATGAATGAAGCAGAGACTTTTACGAAGTAGTAAGTGGATATTAGAATAGATGATTATGTTGCAAAATATTTTAATCTTTATTACCCTTGGGCTCAAATGAAGAATTATTAATTTTTTAAATAAATTATGTCAGAACAAAAACAGTGCTTTTCCGAGATGAGTTGTGGGCTAAAGATGGCCTGTATACTTGCCGTAATCTCTCTTGTAGTTAGTACGATTGCTTTAATGAGGACTTGTTGTGGTGGTAAAAATGATAAAAAGTCTACCGCAAAGGAAATAGCTGCTTGGGTGAAGAAGAATCCGGAAGCTATTATAGACTCTGTTAATACTCACGTAAGAAAACAACAAGAAGAATATAACAAAAAACAACAAGAAGATGCCAAGGCTAGCTTGAAAAAGTACAAGGATAAGATTAATGATGCTAAGAACTGCGGTATTATTAATCCAAATGGTAAAAAAGTTATAATAGAGTTCTTTGATTATAACTGTAGTTATTGTAGATTAGCAGCAAAGGCTCTTGCTGAATTAACTGCAGAAGATAAGGATGTTAAGGTTATAGCTAAGGAATTGCCTATTTTAAGTGAGATTTCCGTAACAGCAGCTCAATATTCTACAGCTGTAGCAATGGCAGCTCCAAAGAAGTATGGTGACTTCAATAAGCATTTGTTCGAAAGCGGTGCTAGAAATAAAGAGAGTATTATAAAGGCTTTAAAAGACTCTGGAATTGATGTACAGCTTATTGAAAAAACTTTAAGCTCTGAGAAGGCCGAGATTGAAAAGAGATTAGAAGCTAACAGAGAACTAGCTGGATTGCTTCATTTATCCGGAACACCTGCCTTTATTATAGGTGAGGAATTTATTCCAGGATATATTGAGAAACAAGCTATGATTGAACTCTTAAATAAGAAATAAATAATTTTAGCTACTAATTAATTCTAGCTGATTATGGATTAATTAGTAGCTTTTTTAGTGGTAACCCGTATGTATGATGATTTTGATCAAGATTTGGTAGGTAAAAATAAAAATAAGAATATAGGTAATCTAATTTTATTAGGTCTGACCAGTATTATTGTTTTTATCTTTATTTTTATATTGTATAAATCTTATCTTGTGTCTAAAAAGAACCCGGAAGGTCTTGATAACCTGATAGGTACATATCGGGAAGATGGAGAAATTAAAACAGATCAAGTAGAAAATCATTTTAATGTGGAAAACCTAGATAAAGACTTTTATCAAGAAGTGTCTGGAGAAAAAAAACATGAAGTAGTCCAAATTATAGAGGAGGAGATAATCTCAGAAGATGCTTTGGATGAAAAAATTAATGATATTTTTGATAAAAAAGATGACGATGCAGATGTGGTTGTACCTAATACTGAAGAGGTTGCCGAAGGCACTAATCCTAGCATTAGGGAAGTTTATGTAAATGCTAATGCTAAGGAGGAAGGATCTGATTCTAATGAAGAAAACCAGAAGAAGTCTCAGGTGGGGTCCACAATCAGAATACAAGTAGGTGCTTTAAGGACCAGAGATTTTGCTAATGATTATATTAATGAATTGGTTAATAGGTATCCTAGCTTGTTTAAATCTCTAACTTCTTATGTAGAAAAAATAGATCTTAATGAGAAGGGCATTTTTTATCGCGTACAATTTGGTGATTTTACAGAAAAAAGCGCTGCTAAGGATGTATGCCAAGACTATATAAAGGTTAGCAATGGAAAGCTATCTAGTTGTATTTTAGTGAACTTATAGTCGTATGGATCTTAATTTCTTAAGTAGAAATCTACTTGTTTGCTTTTTATTAATATTAGTCAATATATACCTCTTGTATCATATATTTAGCGGCGATTATGGTATTATGTCCTATGTCCAAATTAAAAATGAAGAGATTCAAAAAAAAATAGACTTGCAACGTGCAACCTATGATATAGCAGCTAAAAAGAACAAAATTAGAGGTTTAAAGGCTAGTACTCTAGATCCTGATTTGTTAGAAGAGGAATTAAAAAGAAAGTTAGGTTACGGTGCACCTAACGAGATTGTTGTTTTTATAGAAGATAGTAAAAAGTAGTATTGGTTTATGTTGCGTTATGATGATAAATTCATTGAAACGTTAAAGAGTAGGATAATTTTATCAGATGTTATAGGTAAGCGTCTTACTATTATACATAGAGGAAGAAATAAAGTAGCCCTATGTCCGTTTCATCATGAAAAAACCCCTTCTTTTAATATTGATGATCAGAGAAATTTTTATCATTGTTTTGGATGTGGGGAGAGTGGCGATGTAATTAGTTTTTTAATGAAGACAGATGGACTTTCCTTTGCAGAGGCTGTAGAAAAACTGGCAGAAGATTATGATGTGCCCTTGCCACAAAGGGTG
This sequence comes from uncultured Rhizobiaceae bacterium, assembly GCA_964484785.1. GTDB lineage: Bacteria > Pseudomonadota > Alphaproteobacteria > Rickettsiales > UBA1997 > CAZAFD01. The sequence goes on from CAZAFD010000006.1 coordinate 31,492, forward strand.
ACGAATGCTAGTGTGGATATTATAGATAAGGAGATAGTCACACTATACAAGATAAATGAAGAGGCTTGTTCTTTTTTTGAAAAGAATTTGCTAGATCCTATCGGTAAGAATGCTTTAAACTATCTTAAAAGACGTGGTCTTACACTAGAAAACATGAAACAATTTAGGTTGGGTTATGCTAGTAATAATTTTACAAGTTTGTTAAATTACCTAGTAACTCTGGGTTTTAAGGAAACCGATATTCAAAAAGCGGGCTTGATTAGCGAGGGTACTAATAATTCATCCTATGATAAATTTAGAAATAGAGTGATATTCCCAGTTTTAGATAAGAAGGGAAGAGTAATAGCCTTTACGGGACGTGTTTTAGGCGATGCCTTACCCAAATATATGAACTCACCTGAAACATCTTTATATCATAAGAGTCAGATTTTATTCAATTATTTCTTAGCTAGAAAATTTATATATGATGAAAATAGAGCTATACTTGTGGAAGGTAATATGGATGTGATTTCTTTATATGTGAATGGTGTAAGGAATTGTCTTGCTCCAATGGGTACGGCTATAACCATGCTTCAGATTGAAGAAATCTTACGATTATGTGATGAAGTTATTATATGTTTGGATGGAGACGAGGCAGGGCAAAAGGCTATGGTAAGACTATCTAAACTTGTCCTGGGTTCTTTAGTGCCTAAGAAAATTATTAAATTTGTAGTTTTACCTAGCAAGGAGGATCCGGATTCTTTTATCAGAAGCGAAGGAAGGGCTGCGTTTTTAAAATATATTGAAGATAATGCTAGTCATTTATCAGAGTTTCTCTTTGATAATGAATTAAGAAATTTAAATATAAAGACCGAGGATACCTTCTTACCACCGGAAATACATAGTATTTTGGAGAGCAATTTGAGAGGTCTTGTATCCAATATAAAAGATAGAATGGTGGCTAGAAATTTTGACCAATTTTTTAGAAATAAGGTATTTAACCTTTTTAAATTTAAGTATTATAATCCTAAAGTGTCATATAATACTATTACAAAAATAAATTATAATAGAATTATACCAACAAAAGGAAGTCTTGAAGAAATAAAGGCAGATATTATTGCTTGTGAAAAAAGTATCTTGGGGATTTTATTGGATTTTCCAGATTTGATTGATGAGCTTTTTCAAAATTATAATGTTGATATTTTTAATTTTGATTTTCTTGATGACAAGACAAATCAAGTTAAAAATATATTAATGGAAATGTATGAACAAGATTCTTTCGTTGACAAACAAAAATTATTTGATAGCTTGAAACAAGCTGATTTGTATAATTTTATCTTTGCTAAATTCAAATTAAGAACCATAGATAAGAGCAAGGCTCTGAAAGAATTATATGTATTGGTTATGGAATGTAACGAGCTCTTAATTAAAAAGGAATTAAAAAATCTAATCATTGCGAATGAGAATGAAGAGAGACGCGCGCAATTAGAAAATGAATTAAAGACCTTACTTACCAAAAAGGAAAAGTTTAAACGAAGTTCTAACAATATATAAGGTACCCAGTAATGATTGATAGTGATAAGATATCATCTGATAAAAAAACAGATCCTAGAGCAGCTGTAAATGAATTGCTTAAAAACGGCAAGGCGAAGGGTTTTTTAACCTATGATGAGGTTAATAATAAGTTTGATTCTAGGCTTAATAATCCAGAGAAATTATCAGAAGTTATCTCTATTTTAGAGGGAGCTGGAATTGCTATGGTCAAATCTGAAGCAGAATATAATGCAAGTAAAACCCATGGAAGTAACAAAGAGAATAGTGGTTATAGTACTTCGACTAATTTAGATGATGTATTGATCAGAAATACTGAGGATCCAGTAAAGGCATACCTAAGATTAATTAATGGAATTTCTCTATTAACGAGAGAAGAAGAGGTGGCTGTGGCAATGCGAATTGATAAGAGTAAGGCCGCAATAATGAAGAACCTTTTTAGTCTTCCTTTTGTGTTTAAATATATTTTAGATTGGTATAACGGATTAAGCACTGGTTCATTTCTACTTAGAGACTTAATAAAGATTGATGAAACTGGTACCTCTGATCTAGGGATGGATGACTATTCCGAAAACATGGAAGATGATGATGCTATGATGCTTGGTAAGGATGAAGATGTTGTGCGTGATGATGACTATCTTGATGACGAATCGGAAGGTTTGATTAGTTCAATCTTTACTAGCGATGATCAAGACGTAGATGAAGTTTTGGAGAAGAATGATGATAAGATAAATGATGATTATGAGATGTTTGAAGATAATGATGATTCTTCTGAAGAAAAGGATGCAAATGCCATATTGGGTAATGTCGAAAGATCTCTTCTGCCAAAGGCTTTATTAACACTGGAAAGTGCAAGCGTGATAGTACAAAACATTCTTGCTATCATTGATAATGATTTTTTAGGGGATCACCTTAATAATCCTAAATTAAAGAAATTATTAGCAGAACTATACAAAACTATTTGTGAACTATCTTTAAATGATGCTCTTATAGCCAACATTCTAAAAGAGATCGACAAGGCTGATGCTAAGATTTTAGACTTACATAAAAGTGTAGTGAAACTTTCTGGTGATTATTTACCAAAGAAAGAATTTTTAGATCACTATGATATGTGTCTTTTAGGAAGAGATTGGATTGAAAGCATTAGGAATCTCCACGATAAAAATTGGGACAAGATGTTGGATGAGGTTGAGGATGAAATATTAGATCTTCACGATAAAGTATATAGGGTATGTAAATTAATAGGTTTATCTCCTGCAGATTTTGGAAAGTTTGTAAAGGAACTAAAATGTCATAGAAAGGAAGAAGAAGCCGCTAAAAAGGAAATGATTAATGCCAATCTACGATTGGTTATTTCAATTGCCAAGAGATACATTAATAGAGGTTTACAGTTTTTAGATCTTATCCAGGAGGGTAATATAGGTCTTATGAAGGCTGTCGAAAAGTTTGAATATAAGCGTGGCTATAAGTTTTCTACATACTCAACATGGTGGATAAGGCAAGCTATTACAAGAGCTATAGCTGATCAATCTAGAATTATAAGGGTTCCTATTCACATGGTGGAAACCATTAATAAGATTTCAAAAACATCTAGATATTTAACTCAACAACTTGGTAGAACGCCAAGTATTCAAGAGATAGCAGATAAGTTATTAATGCCTGTAGAAAAAGTATCTAAAGCCTTAAAAAATTCAAAGGATCCGATTAGTCTAGATTCTCCTATAGGTGGAGATGATGAAGAGAGTATGATAGGAGATTTTATTGAAGATGCTACAGCAGTTTCCCCTATTAAGGCTAGTATGTACAATAATCTCAAGGAAATTACTTCACAGATGCTTTCTGGCTTGACCCCAAGGGAGGAAAGGGTTTTAAGGATGAGATTTGGTATAGGTATAGATACAGACCATACCCTTGAAGAGGTTGGTAAGATATTTTCTGTGACGCGAGAAAGAATTAGACAAATTGAAGCTAAGGCCTTAAGAAAATTACAGCATCCAAAACGCGCAGAAAAATTAAAACAATTCTTAGAAGATAGTTAATAAATTTTTAGTGCTGTTATTTAGGCAGCTATGGGCCAGAGCAGTATGGATTGTTTAGGTGTTCAAGATGAGGTGCGTTTTTTTACAAGCTTGGATAGACAGTGTGAGTGTTGTTACAACAGAAGTAAAAAGTGTTTTTTAAAGAGGCTCTTAACAGGTGGGGTACTGTTTTTATAAAGCATTAGGTTATAGTGTGTAAATTGCGTATCCAATAAGTATTAACCCTTATTCATGAAAATGGGTCTATATCAAGTTGAAAACATCATAGAATATGATAATATGTTTTGTGGTGCTATTTTAAATAGTTATATATAGTTATATTTAAATAAGATTTTTTTGTGCTTGTATCAACAAAACAGCCCATTGATATCTTATTATCACTATATGTTAACTGACCTGCTTTGAGTAGGTCTTCACGAGATTTTTGAATAGCAACTAATTCTTGGTTTAGTTGGTTATATATAGGATGATTTGGTCCATAATATTCCATTTCTGTTTTTATTTGGTTGACCCAGCTATCATCAAAGTTATTATACTTACCGCCTTGTCCACTTGTATAGGTTTTAATAAATTTAGTTAGTATTTTTTTACAGAGAGTAGTATCTAATGTACGATGACCGCAGCATTTTGTATCATAATTATAGTCTGCTCCATAATTAATTTTTAACTGACCGCTTGAGACGAGCGTCTTATATCCACCCCATGGATCTAGACTGCTCCAAAAGTAAGGTTTTATTTTAGATTTATACGCTCCCCAACCAGCATCGTGCTGGCCGTCAGAAGAAAGCTTAAGTTTTGATTTATCTAAATAGCCGGCATCCATTAGCAACTTGAAAGTAGTAGCTTGCCCCCCATATGCTTCTGCTACTCTACAGGATTTTTTGCCCTTATTACCCGCACAATATTGTTGTATAGCTGTATCTATTGTTTGGAATTCATTCCATATAGTAATAACTCTAGCCTGATCAATTAAAGCCCTTCCTCCTATTACTGCACTAATAAGAAGACCTATTATGATA
>CAZAFD010000007.1:0-32691 GCA_964484785.1 uncultured Rhizobiaceae bacterium
TCCTTGAAAAAAATTGTATTAAGATTGTTTGGTTCTTTAACATCAAATTGTTGAATGTTACCGTTTATCAATTTTATATAGTGACCACCTAATATACCGTACTGAGCATAAACTAGCTTATTTAGATTCTGGCCCTTTTTCGGATTTGCTTGAATAAAAATCATTAAGGATTCTAAAGTATTATTAGTCTTTTCTTTGGTGTATAATACTATATCGCTAACTTTTGTGAAATTGTCATTATGGAGTAACACGTTAATAACATTGTCTTTCATCTTATGTTTTATTGTGGCTAGTTGTTTTTTTGACCAAGCTATTAAGAAACACGAAATATATAAACTTACTACACAGCATATAATACCTAAAAAAATAGCTGGTTGTATAATTTGTCTTTTTGTTAATCCTGCGTTTTGTAAAATTGTAATCTCGTTTGTCTGCATCATGTGTCTGTAAGCTATGCTTATTGAGGCGAGTAGACTAAGCGGAATTATTAATAATAAGAGATCCGGCAGTATGAGAAAGAGCACATGTATAAAGGTGCTAGCATCTAAGCCATAATCTGTTATATAGTCTAAAAAACTTATAGATCTTGTGGCCCATATGATTCCCGTGATAATAAATATTGATAGGAAAAATGGTTTTAATATATTACTTAATAAGTATTTTTTATAGATTAACAACAGTACGTTACTTGTTTTTTTTATTATAAAAGATAGCATAATAAATTATATTTTGTAAGTAAATGATGATGATACAAAAGTCAAACCCTATAAAATCAGTGCATTTGTTAGATTTTCCAAAAATGAAAGGCTTTGAAGCCGATATGGATTTAATTAATAGGATAGACAAGGTAAAAGCCTTATGTAGTGCTGCGCTTTTCATTCGGGATAAACATAACTTAAGAGTTCGTTTGCCTTTGAACAAGCTTACTATAATATCAGAGGAAGTGGATGATATTAAGGAGTTTGAGTCAATTATATTGGAAGAATTGAATGTCAAGGAACTAGAGTATAATACTGATTTTGATGTAAAAACAACCAAGAAATTAAATTTAAATTTGCAAAAGTTAGGTGTTGTTTTTGGTACTAAAATGCCGCAGATTATTAAGGCATCTAAAACAAATGATTGGTCTATTTCTTCAGAACAGAAATTACAAATAGCAGGTGTCCTTATAGATCCAGATCTATATACAATAGAGCTAGAGCCTTTAGATAAGAATTATTCTATGGTGGTTACCGGATATAATTTAGTTGTTGAGCTTGATACTCAACTTAATGACTCATTAATTAATGAAGGCATAGCAAGAGACGTAGTACGATTAGTCCAACAAAGTAGAAAGGACGCCAATCTAGATGTTTCGGATAGAATAGATTTGACATTAATTTGTGAAGATGAAGCTCTTAAAAAAGCTATAATTTCTAATGCAGGATATATACAAGAACAAACACTTGCGGAAACTTTGTCTAGTGAAACAAGAGAGAGTAAGTTTTTGTTTGACAGTAAAGTTGGGGATTCTAATATCAAGATAGGGATCAGTGTGATCTAAAGCACTTGTAGCTTAATTGGATAGAGCACCTGTCTACGAAACAGGCGGTTGGGGGTTCGATTCCCCCCGAGTGCGCCAGCTTCGGCATTTAAACCTATATATTGTACTAAAAATTAAAATTTATCTAATATCCTTCTTATAAAATTTATTGCTGATACTAGTGTAAAAATAGTGAGACCAATACCAATGCACAAATGTCGTGCTATTATAAAGAATATATCTGCCATATTAATTAACTTAAAAAATTCTCCGATATTAATTTATATTTTTGCCATTTACATAATGTAGACTTTTTTAAATCCTCTAATATTTTTTCATAAAAATCTGGATTATTTTTCTTTACCAACAGAAATCTGTTTTCTCTAGATAAGAAATCCTCCAGTTTTTGGATGTTAGGTTCTTTGCAATCTAATTGCAAAGGATTTTTCCCTTTTTCTACAAGACCGGGATTATACCTATATAACAGCCACATGCCACTTTCTACAGCTTTCTTTTGTTGTTCAAAACTGTTTTCTAGTTTTATTCCATGAGATAGACATGAACCATAGGCTATTATTATTGAGGGTCCATTATATTCTCCAGCCTCCTTTAAAGCCTGTAGAGCTTGTTGTGGATTGGCTCTTATTGCTATTTGCGCCACATAAACATTATTGTAAGTCATGGCCATCCAACCAAGATCTTTTTTAAATGTTCGTTTGCCTTCTGTGGCAAATTTAGCTACAGCACCCAGCGGTGTAGCCTTTGAAGCCTGACCGCCAGTATTGGAGTAGACCTCGGTATCCATTACTAAAATATTTACATTTTTTCCGCTTGCAAGGACATGATCTAGCCCACCATATCCAATATCGTACGCCCAACCATCTCCACCTATAATCCATACCGATTTTGGAAGAAGATTATCAGCCAGGTAATATAACCTTTTGGCTTCTTTTTTATTTAATTGTTTTAGTTTTTCTTTTAGAATTGCGAGTCTAGCTCTTTGCTCTTTGATATCGACATCATTTATCTTGGTTAAACCATCTATTAAATTCTTAACCAGGGTGCTGTCTAGATCTTCGGTTAAAGAGGTTAACAAATTTAATGTCTGTGTTCTTTGATCTTCAAGTGATATTTGCATTCCTAATCCAAACTCTGCATTATCCTCAAATAAAGAATTTGACCAAGCTGGTCCCTGGCCGCAAGAATTTTTAGACCATGGTGTAGTAGGTAGATTACCGCCATAAATTGATGAACATCCGGTGGCATTCGCTACTATCATTCTATCGCCAAATAGCTTTGTTAATAATGATAAATATGGAGTTTCTCCGCAGCCCGCACAGGCGCCAGAGTATTTGAATAGAGATTCTTTAAATTGAATGTTTTTGATATTACTTACATCATGCACTTCTTCAGGCTTGATTTTATCAAAAAACTTCTTATTGATTAAATCCTCTGCAATTACCTTTTCTTTGATTTCCATATGTATAGCTTGCACTGGGCAGGCTATAGCACAGATGCTGCAGCCAGTACAATCTTCAGGAGAGATTTGTATTGTATACATATTAGAATCGGTTCTATCTCCCATGAGTTTTACTACTTTGAAACATGGTGGCATATTGGTAAGCTCCTCCTTAGAATAGAATTTGGCTTCTAAACAAGAGTGTGGGCAGCTAAGAATACATCTACCACATTGTATACATTTGTTTTGATCCCAAACAGCAATTTTTTCTGCTATGTTTCGTTTTTCATATTTTGATGTATCACTAGGAAAGGTTCCATCTATAGGCATTTCGGATACCTTAATCTCTTCTCCATTGTGTGATATAAGTTTTGCTGTAACATTTTTTACAAATTCAGGGGCATCTTTTGGAATTTTGTGCTCCAGTTGTAATTTACTTGTAATTTGATCTGTGTATTCGACCTTATATAAATAATCTAAGGCCTTATCTACTGCCTGAATATTGTTATCTATAATATCTTGTCCTTTCTTACTATATGTTTTGACAATAGAGTTTTTAATCTCTTGTATAGCCTTGTCTGTATCAATTATTTCAGTTAGCTTAAAGAAGCAGGTTTGCATAATTGTGTTAATCTTACTTCCCATATTAGTTTGGTCAGCTACCTCATAGGCATCTATAATGTAAAAATGTAATTTTTTATTAATGATAGTTTCTTGGACTACTCTAGGTAAGTGATTCCAAACTTCTTCTTTAGAATAGTGCGTATTTAATAAAAATGTTCCACCTGTTTTTATTCTTTTTAAGATGTCTATTTTAAATAAAAAACTAAACTGATGACAAGCTATAAAATCAGCTTGTTGGATTAAATATGGTGAATTAATTGGTTTTTTACCGAATCTTAGATGTGATTCAGTAATTGAGCCTGATTTTTTTGAATCATACACAAAGTAGGCTTGTCCATAGTTACCTGCTTGGTTACATATAATTTTGACACTGTTTTTATTTGCTCCAACCGTACCATCGCTACCTAATCCAAAAAATATAGCTTCTCTAATATTGTCTTTATTTATAATAAAGTTTTCATCATAAACCAAACTATTGTTTGTTACATCGTCAATAATTCCTACAGTAAAATGGTTTTTAGGTTCCTGTGCTTCTAAATTATCAAAAATGGCTTTTACCATGGCTGGGGTAAATTCTTTTGAAGATAATCCATATCTACCACCGACTACTGAAATATTTTCTATTTTATTCTCATGTAGTGCTCCTAAAACATCTAGATACAATGGTTCTCCTATAGAACCACATTCTTTTGTCCTATCTAGTACTGCTATTTTTTGAACTGTTTTTGGTAAAACTTTTATAAAATGTTTTACAAGAAATGGCCTATACAATTTTACCTGTATTACCCCAAGTTTTTTATTTGGTAGGCTCTCAATAGTTTCTTTTACTGTTTGTGTGCCAGAACCCATAATAACTATAATTTTTTCGGCTTCTGGATGACCAAAATATTCAAATAAATCGTATTTTCTTCCCGTGGCTTCGGCAAACTTATTAAAATATTTTTCTAGTATTTTATCAAGATTTGAATAGTATTTATTAGTCGTTTCCCTTCCTTGAAAATACACATCTGGATTTTGAGCTGTACCTCTGATAAATGGTTTTTCAGGGTTTAATGCTCTTTCTCTATGCTCTGCTATAAATCTTTCATCAATAAGTTCTTTTATTATAGTGTCGCTTATTAAATTAATCTTATTAATTTCATGGGATGTTCTAAAACCGTCAAAGAAATGTATGAAGGGTATTTTAGCCTCTAATGTAGCAGCATGCGCAATTAGAGCTGTATCTTGTGCTTCTTGTACAGAGGCACTGCATATCATTGCAAAGCCTGTTTGGCGTACAGCCATAACATCTTGATGATCTCCAAATATCGATAGAGCTTGAGCAGCTAGACTTCTTGCTGCTACATGTATTACACAAGGACTCATTTCACCGGCTATTTTATATAAATTCGGTATCATCAATAATAATCCCTGGGAACATGTAAAACTACTTGCTAGTGAACCAGTTTGTAATGCACCATGTAGAGCCCCAGCAACTCCCGCTTCGCTTTGCATTTCTACTACCTTTGGTTTATTACCAAAGATATTTGTTTCTTTATTCGAACTGAGTTGGTCAACTAATTCTCCCATCGGTGATGACGGTGTTATTGGATATATTGCAAAAATATCGCTGACTTTATAGGCTATTCTTGCAGTAGCCTCATTTCCATCTAATGGAAGTTGCTGATTTTCCATGAGTAATATGTCTTAATTTTTGTCCTATAGAACTATTAGCCTATAGGAGGAATTTTAAATAATCAATGATGAAGTTCTGACAGTGGTAAAATACAACTATAGGTATAAGTCATACAAAGGAAATCTTTTAAAAATTTAGTTTTTTTCTTACTTTTTTACTTGCTATTTAGAATTGTTTCGGCTAATAATTGATGCTAGCCGAAAACTGGCCATGCAATTAGAGATAGTAAAATCTAGATAAAACTCCTGTCAAATTTTCTGTTTTTTTAAAATCTACCTCTAATTGCAACAAGCTCATTATTTTGTTTTACTTAAGTGTTCTAGTATTTTTTTACTAATATTTTCAGATGTTAATCCAAAATATTTGTATGCATTTTTTTCTGAGGCTGATATACCAAAACTTTGATCTGGAATTCCAAAAAATAAACCGTCTTTGCCTATATATTTATACCAGGACATAGCAGATCCAGCTTCTATAGCTATACAAAGCTTATCTTTTGGTAATATTTTATTTTTATATTCCTGACTTTGGCGATCAAATATTTCTAAACAAGGGGCTGAAATAACAGTAGCATTGATACCATCTTTATTTAGTAAATCTTTAGTATCTAATGCTAAACTAACTTCACTACCACTCGCAATTAGTACCACGTCAGGGTTTTTATCTGATACTATAATATAGGCGCCTAATTTTACATTATTTTGTTCTGATTTATTAGGTATAAATGGTACGGCTTGCCTAGAAAGCACCATAGCTGATGGTGTCTGGGTGTTTTCTAAGGCTATTGAGTAGCAGTCTATAGTTTCTTGTAAGTCCGCAGGTCTGAATACATTTAAATTTGGTATAGATCTTAAGCTAGCTAGGTGTTCTACTGGTTGGTGAGTTGGCCCATCTTCTCCGAGTCCTATAGAATCATGAGTAAGTATATATAATACCTGCAATCTCATTAAAGCAGATAATCTTATACTTGGTTTTTGATAGTCTGAGAAACAAAAAAATGTGCCAGCATATGGTATGGCACCCTTATGTAAGGCCATGCCATTCATTATTCCGGCCATAGCATGTTCTCTAATGCCATAATTTATATACCGGCCACTATAGTTTTCAGCATTCATGATATCTGTAGTCTGGGTTTTTGTTAAAACTGATCCAGTTAGATCTGCGCTTCCACCAATTAGAATATCTATGCTATTTGTTATATTTTCTAAAACCCTGTATGAAGATTTTCTTGTAGCTTCCCTAGGCTGCTCTTGCAATATTAGTTTTTTAAATGATTCTAGTTTTTCTGACCAATCGTTTGGTAGTCCATTCTTTATCGTTCTACAAAAATCTTCGAATTTTTCAGATTTTTCTAAATTATTTTTCCAATTCTGATAGGTTACTAAGTTTCTATTTGATGTTTCTCTCCAGAATTTTAAGACATCGTCTGGTACCTCAAATGTATTATAATTAATGCCTAACTTTTCTTTTGTTTTTAATAAATTCTCGTCTTTAATTGGTGAGCCATGACACTTACTGGTATTTTCCAATGGAGAACCATAACCAATTTTAGTTTTAAAATTTATAAATACAGGTTTATCAGAAATTTGAGCCTCTTGTAAAGCCCTTCTTATAGAATCAAAATTATGTCCATCGGCTTCTATATATTGAAAATCTATAGATTCCATACGTAATTTCATATCTTCGTTTCTGGTGATAGATGTTGGGCCATCAATTGTAATTTCATTATTATCCCAGAGAACAATTAGATTTTTCAACTTTAATGTGCCGGCTAAGGATAGTGCTTCGTAACTAATACCTTCCATTAAACAACCATCTCCAACAACACAATAGGTCTTATGATTAACAAGATCTTTTCCAAATCTAGCCTTGAGATGTGCTTCTGTTATAGCCATTCCTACAGCGTTAGCTATGCCCTGACCTAAGGGCCCAGTAGTTGTTTCTACGCCCATTAGGTGTCCGTATTCTGGATGTCCGGCTGTTTTACTACCTAGATGTCTAAAATTTTTAATTTCATCTATGGTGCAATCTTCAAAACCTGTTAAGTATAATAGGCTATATAATAACATAGAACCGTGTCCTGCCGATAAAACAAACCTATCTCTGTCTGCCCATTTAGGCTTGGAAGGAATAAATTTAAGAAACTCGCTAAATAATACCGTAGCAACATCTGCAAAACCCAGAGGCATACCGGGATGCCCAGAATTAGCTTTGGCTATAGCATCTAGAGCCAAAGCTCTAATAGCGTTCGACATCAATTCAAGTTTATTTGTGCTCATTAGATGATTAATTATAGTTGTTGTTCGAGAACAAAATTTAATATTTTGAATTATATTTTCAATATAAGTCTGATTTTATTTTGAAGATCTAAATTTTTTATATAGTATTGTACAAATTGATTGGTTTTAAAAAAATAATGGGCTAAAGCCCATTATTTCTATTTTATCGAATTTCTTGTAAGGATCTTTCGGAATTAAACTCTTGACCTGCCTCGATCAAGCTTGTTAACATTCTATCTCCTTCTGGCCTATTTTTATCAAGTCCTAAGCCATTGGTCTTTTGTATACTTGAGATAAGTTCATCTCTAAAACTATTCCAATTAGAAGTATCCCGGTTTATTGCGCCTATATTTTGGGTATTTTCTAAGGTTTGTGCAACTTCGTTTATTGTTCCCAAAGAAATATTTATAGTTTCAAAAACTGGTATATGTATATTGGTGTCATCCCTGTTATTTATAGTTGAAGCTAGATTATTATAATCTATGACTAATCTATTCTTGAGACCTAATATATAGTTGCTATATTGTTTCAAGAAATCTGAATACTCTCCTAATCTGGAAGAAGCATTTCTTAGGGTTAATATTTTTCTACCTAAATTTTCTGCTGTCTTTCTAAGATTATGATCGGATGACATCATATCAAAATTGAAATCTGTGTATTGTTCGTCTAGATCGACAGGATTTTCTCCTGCATGTCTTTGACCTTTATCTAAAATCCTTAACAGTTCTATTACTTTACGCATAGCTTGTGCGTTAGCGTAAACATCTTCTCTTGTCATAGAAGAGATATCTTGGTTAAAAGTATTCTCCAAGATACTGTAAGTGGTAGATAAGCTTTGAATTGTGTGTATCTTGCTAGTAATCATATGTAAAACGTCGGCTTGATTATTTTTGCCATGTTCTACTCTATCTTCATTCTGGCTGCCGTGTAAAATAGAAGAAATTGCGATCTTCTCTTCACTTGGGGTCAATTCCTGTCTGATAGGATTGTTAGCTGTTTTACCCAATAATCCGCTTATCGATTTTGTTTTTTCTATTATTGTATCTAAAACTGACATAACGTGAATTATTAATTATTGTTGTTTAATAAAATGATTTTTTATACAAAATGTTACAAGCCGGAGTCCTACCAAAAGAGTTTGACTACCCCCTAAGTATATGTCATTTTTACGAAAATGGCAAGTGCTTATTTTTTATTTGTTTAATCCGGCTATAATATATATTATATTGTGTTAAAAGGTCTGACTGTAATAATTTTTTTTACAAGGTCCACATCTTCTATATATTCCTTTGTGAAGGGTACATCTAGTCCATTCTTGTTGTTCCACTTAATTTCTAATGTATCCTCTGCTCCATAATTGTATACATTAGTTACTATGCCCTCCATCTTACCTGATATAACCCTCATATTAATCAGATCTGAAATATAATATTCATCTTTTTCTGATGCTGTCAGATTCTTTTTAGGAATATAGACTAAGTTATTTGTCAAGCATCGTGCTTGTTCTCTAGTGGAAACATCTGAAATTTCTACTATGAACATCCCATTACTTAATGTACTAATTTTCTTTATATTTAGTAATTGAAAATTTTTATCATAGATATGTTGATATTGGAATATTCTTTCCGGATCGTCTGTATATGAGGTAAGTCTTAGGTGTCCCCCAATACCGTGAGGAGCACCTAGTTTGCCTATAATAATGTATTCCTGACTCTGTTCCATTGCTATTCTTCAAAAGAGTACTTTATGTTGGCTTCCTTTATATTATTGTCGCTATACTTTCTTATATAGTTGTTTACAAGTGATGTGTATATTACTTGCTTCATTTCTTTAAACTTAGCCATGTGCATCTTTCTTTCGTCTTCCTTAAGAATGATGTGCCAACCAAATTCGCTTTTAAATGGTTTGCTAATTTCGCCGTTTTTCAAATTTTTACATTGTTGCTCAAATTCCGGCACTGTTTGGCCTTCCGCTACATAACCAAGATCACCACCTTGCTTACCCGATGGATCAATAGAATACTTTTTTGCAAGATTTTCAAAATTACTCTTTTTTGCTTCTTGCCTTATCTTATTTATCTCGCTTTCAGTTTTCACTAAAATATGTTTAACTTTATATTCTTTTTTGCCAATTGAAGATCCTTTTTGTTTTTTATACTCTTTAATTATGTCGTCTTCCTTTATATTTTCCTCAATCAGATCTTTTAGATACATTTCCTTCAATAAATCATCTCGTAGTGCATTTAGTCTGGTTCTAAAACCGTCTGAGCTGGCTATTTTGCTTTTTTTAGCATCTTGGAGTACTTTTCTTTGATTAACTACTTCGTTTACTATGACTTTCAACTCTTTTGGAGTGAGATCCGATATATCGATTTTTTGTGCAATAAGTTTGCTTACATTATCTAGATAATCTTTTACATCTTTATTAGTTACATCCCCAAGATTTGAACTAGCTAGAATCTTATTTGGATCTTTTTTGTTCTTGTACTTTTTATATGATATAGTTCCAATGTATGTAAATATTACTAGTAGAACAACTATCGAAGGAATTATATATTTTAGTATTTTTTTCATAATTGCTAAATATAATTAGTAACTTTCTCATTACATCAAGTCCAAATTAAAAAGCAATAATATTTTTTGAATAGAATTTAAATAACCGCAAAACTTGATTTTTTAAAGGACATTTAATATACTCAAAATAACTAAGATGAATATTTGGTATAATATAATATGGCAGAAGAGAATACAGGTGCTGATGTACAGCCCACAAGTCCAGCCGCACAGGATACAGGATTGAACCAAGAAGTGGCTCAAGAGTCGCCTGAAAAAACTTCGCAAGAAGCAGCCCAGGAAGCTGAAGATAGGGCTAAATTCCAGGATTCATCCTTTATGAGCCGGGAGGAGGAACAAGAATCTTTAAAAAGACAAATCTCTAACAGAGTACGTAATGAAGAAGAAAAAACAAATATACCTTGGGGCGTGATCCTTTTGGGTGTTACATCAATTATAGTGCCGAGCTTGGCAATGTTGGGCTCTAATATGAGTGTAATAGCATCTAGTGCGCATCTTATCGGTATCTTTAAGATTATTTTTAAGAATAAAGATTTCACCTTACCAAAACATAAATATGAACCTTCTAAAGCTAATCCTACCTTGACGGTAAGATCACCTAGCCCTAGTATTACTGTTAAAGAAGATTCACCTACTATTACTATTAAAGAAAATATTGCAGAATCATTGCGTGCTCCAGCAGAACCATTAGGTGAGGTTGGTTCTAATGACGAACAACTAAGGAGTTTTTATACAGTTTATTCGAAGATTCTTGCGAAAAGCGAGGGAGAAAGAGATAATTTATCTAGACAGTTTTATGCGGCCATTAGTGAGACTATTCAACCAGAGGATAGAGTTACAAGAGCCCTAGTAGACAAGATATTCAAAATTAATTCATTAGAGACATTACAAACGTTTTTGTCCGAGGTATCTGCAGAAGATTCTGCAAAAATAGTAGAGATTGCAGGTAGCGATAAGGTACGACAGTTTGTTACCAGTGAACTTACAGGAGGAGTAACGGGTATTTCAAAAGAGGGACAAGAGCTTATAGATAAGTTAAGATATTCTAGTAGTATCGTAGGTACACAAGCTCCAACTCGTGTGACAAATCTTCCCGGTATTGCGAATGGACCAGTGCAGTCTAGCCCAACAATATCTGGTTAAGATAGTATTGCGATAATCTTGTCTATGAGAATGTCGAAATCTATATGTTTGTGAAGCTCTTCGACAGTTTTTACAAAGGTATTATCAAGATCAAGTCTTTGTATATCGTTTAAAGCTCCTAAGAAGTCTCTATGAGCGAGTTTGGCGTAAATTATATTGATGTCGTTCTGCATGTTGCTATAATTTATGCCCTTACTAATTTTCTTAATTTTTATAAAACTACCCAATATTTTAGTATCATGTGTAGTTTTATTAATGTCTTGTTTTTCCTGATTAAAAGTTTCTAAAATATTGCTGTCATGATTTAAATCATTAAACTGGTATAAACTGTCAATCAGTTCTAATAAATAATTATTATTAGCTGCTAGAATTTTTATCTGTTTAATTTCGTTTCCAAAATCTTCATGAAAATGGGCCTTTGTGAAAATCTTATTTACTAATCTGATAATATCTAAATTTAATTTCTGTTGTTCCGGTGTAGAAGTCTTGATCTCGTCTATTGTCTTGTTAAGATTAATTATTTGTTCTTCTTGTTTTTGTACAGTTTGTTGCAATTCTAATAACTTATCTTGGAGATCAAGTATTTGTTCATTTAAAGTACTATTTTCTTGAGAAGCTTGTATGACAAGTTCATTTTCTGTTTGTTCTGCAACCTTCTCTTTGCTCTTCACAAGATATAAGGTTGCTGTTGTTAGAACGATTATAAACAAGATTGCTTTTATAAGTCTTTTCATAAAATTCTTGACAATACCTGCTGGTACAGACTAGTTATTGTTTTTTAAAAAACAATATTTTTTCTTGACTATTACAAAGACAGGTTTTACCCTCAAAGCCATCAGTAAGCGAGTTTAGCTCAGTGGTAGAGCACAACCTTGCCAAGGTTGGGGTCGCGCGTTCAAGTCGCGTAACTCGCACCATCTTATCCTTCCTTTAATCTGTAACATTTTGTAATAAAAACTTATTTGCTAATAAGGTATGTGGCTATAAACTACGATTAGCGTGTGTTTAGAAGTAAATATGAATCATAGGGTTTTAGAAGAACGATTTATTAATGTGCAAACAGATATATATAACAGGGATATACACCCGACGGCAGTTATAGAACAGGGGGCTGTTATTGGTAGAAATGTTAAAATTGGTCCTTTTTGTTATATAGGCAAGCATGTTGTGATAGGTGATGAGTGCGAAATTAAACCACACGTAGTTATTGATGGTTTTACTAAAATAGGTAGAGGTAATAAAATTTATCCCTTTGCTGTGATTGGGCAAGAACCACAAGATTTAAAGTATAATGGTGAACCGTCTACCATAGAAATAGGCGATAATAATAAGATCAGAGAACACTGTACAATACATCCAGGTACTAGTGGAGATAGGATGTGTACTACTATTGGTAATGGTAATTTACTTATGGTAAATACACATATTGCTCATGATTGTGTAATAGAAAATTGTTGTATTTTTGCAAATAATGTGACTTTAGGAGGTCACGTACATGTTGGCAACAATGTTGTGATAGGTGGCCTATCAGCTGTTCATCAATTTGTGCACATAGGTGAACATGCTATGATAGGTGGTATGACTGGTATTGTTTGTGATGTAATACCTTATGGTACTGTTGTAGAAAAGCGAACAGCTAGTCTAGAAAGTTTAAATTTTATAGGTCTAAAACGACGCAATTTCCCAAAAGAGGAATTGTTCAAGGCAAATAAATTCTTTAAAGATGTTTTTGAAAATGAAAGTGGCAATTTGATGGACTTAGTTGATCTCTATGAAAGTCAGTATTCAGATTCTCTTTTAGTTAAAAACATTATTCATTTTTTACGTAGAGATTCAAAGAGAGGTTTTTATTCTGGACATGGCAATTCCAAATAAACTTGGTTTAATTGCTGGTGCTGGTGATTTACCGCTACAGGTTGTAGAATACTGCAATAATAAAGGTATAGATTTATACGTAGTTGTACTAAAAGATTTTGCTAATCCTAGTCGATATCAAGACCAGAAACACATACCTCTTTCCTTATTTCAATTAGATAAGTGTCTTAAATATTTTAAATCTAATGGGGTGCGTGACCTTATCTTTGGCGGTGGTGTTAAAAGACCGAGTTTTAATATTTTTAAATGTTTAACACCAACCTCATTAAGGTTATTGTCACAGATTTTAAAAAACAAATTTCTAGGGGATAATACTGTCCTAAGCACAATAATTAGATTTTTCAATCAAGAGGGCTTTTCAGTTTTAGAAATAGATCAGGTTCTTGACCACATAAAGTTCTCAGCGGGGTTTAATACACAATTTAGATTCAAGGATGAGGCTTTTTTACAAGATATTGAGCTAGGTGTGCAAACCTTAAAGGCTCTCTCAAATCTCGATATAGGACAGGCCGTAGCTCTCCAACAAGGTTGTGTACTTGGTATAGAATGTATGGAGGGTACTAAAGAATTAATTAACCGGTGTTCAAATTATAAACACCCAGTTGGTCGAGGTCCTATTTTGCTTAAGATGAAGAAAACTAATCAAACTAGACAAGCTGATCTTCCGAGTATTGGCCCAGATACAATAATGCAATTACACGATGCCGGTTTTTGTGGGCTAGTGGTGGACAGTCAAAATTGTTTAGCAATTTCTATAAAAAAAACTCTTGATTTGGCTGATAAGTACAATATCTTCATATATGGTATATAAAGTAGCAGTATGAAGAAAATTTGTTTTTTACTAGTATTATTTTTTGCAACAGGTTGTTCGGTCTTTTTAAGACCACAAGATCAATGTGGTGATTTTGATGTTATAATTAATAACAAGAAGTATAATAACCCCATATTGTATGTTTCTGTTATGGAGAATCTATATACGAGACTAGACTTGGTTAGGTCGAACAAAACAAAAAATTTATGTAAGATATACATTAGTCTTAATAGTAATACATATGATAGTTTTGTGTCTGACGATGGAGTTTCGATTAAAGAAGATGTTGTTGTAACAGCAAGATGTAAGTACGATTTTGGTGCTGATAGAATATATGAAGATAGCTTACAACTATATTATACAAAGAGTTCCTTGGAGCACAGATATTCTCATCATGCCAGAGAACAATCAATGAAATCAAATATAGCTGATGCCATTGCTGATGATATTTTTTTAAACGTGTTAAAGTTTTTTAGTCATTAAAAAAGTATAAATTATGGTAGAAATAACCTTTAAAAGTGCGAACAATAAAATAGATGGAGTATACTATCATAGTGTTGATCCTGATTCCCAAATAGCTCTTATTCTTGTGGGTGATAAGTCCGAGTACATGCAACACAAGGAGACTATCGATTGTTTAGCAAATGAATTTGTAAAAAAATCATTTTCTGTCTTTAGGATATGTTTTGTAAGAGTTAACTCAAAAGAAACTAGGGACGATGAATTGGTTGGTAGCGAAGAGCAGGAATTATTTGATGCTACTAGCGCTTTAAATTGGTTACATGATAAAAACCCAGAGGCGAAGGGATGTTGGATCTGTGGATACGGTTATGGTTCTTTATCTGCCTTGCAGTTGGTTATGAGAAGACCAGAGGTAGATAATTATATGATTATTAGCCCAGCCTTAAAGGGTAGCGACTTGAGTTTTATAGTTCCTTGTGTTGCCAATGGTGTGTTAATTAAGAGCACAAGTGATTCCACTTTATCTGATGGTGACCTATATAATTTACAGGAAAAATTAATTACTAAGTGTGATTGTAAGGTAGAAGCTGAAATATTAGAAACCAAAGAAGATGATTTTATAGATGATCTAGAATCTTTTACTACTACAATAAAGTCGTACATTAATGAAAGACTACAAGAGTACATGAAAAACAGTATTAACCTTATAGACAAAAAACGTAGACGTAGAAAGAAACGATTAACTGAGGAAGTAGAGGTTGGACCCACTTATGTTAATCCTGTTAAACCTTTAGATTTATCTAGTATATAATATGATAATATCTATTATAGCTGCAATGGGTAAAGGACATCAAATAGGGTATAATGGTTCCTTGCCATGGAGAATAAGAGATGATTTAAAGATGTTTTCTGCGGTAACCTCTAATCATACATTATTAATGGGACGTAAAACATTTGATTCTATTGGTGGTAAACCATTGCCAAATAGAACCAATATTGTAGTAAGTCAAAATACTAACTTTAAACCAAATGGCTGTCTTGTATATTCAAACATAGAAACAGCTGTCGAATCTGCGAAGCAAATGCGAAGCGATGAATTGTTTGTTTGTGGGGGAAGTAGTATTTATAAATACTTTATAGAAAACAATCTTGTTGGTAAAATGTATTTAACTTTTGTTGAATATGATGGGGTAGGCGATACTTTTTTTCCAGAAATTAATCTTAAGGATTGGCATTTAATTTCTGAAATAGATTTTGTTAAAAATCAAAATAATGAATATAACGCAAAATTTTGTGTATTTAGCAAGAAGTTTTAAAATTTTTATTGAAAAAAAATTAAAAAGAGTCTATCCTGAAACATAATTATGGAAAAGTGCTAGAGCGGTCGAATAGGGCAACCTGGAAAGTTGTTATACCTGCAAGGGTATCACGGGTTCGAATCCCGTCTTTTCCGCCAGAGACATACGAGCTACCTAATAATGAGCTTTTACGATTATAGACTGTTAAATGTTATCAATAGAGATTTTAAAAAAGTTCTAAAGAGGTTTTATTCTAACAAGCAGGTTAAGCATAATTTGAGGATAGTAAAGTTGATATATAAAAATCTGGCCGCAAGATATAGCTTATCAATTACTCAATTATTTAAATCTTTACCACTCAAGCTGGAAATCGATCCAGAACTAGCAGGTTATGCTTATGGTTTATGCCGTTTTGGGCCAGACGAAAAAAGAAATAAAAAAAGAAAAAATGGGCAAAAATTTTTTTATAAAAGCACTATATTTCTTTGTGCTGAAGATATAACTTCTACCACCTTTATTCATGAATTTGGTCACTATTTAAGACATTTGCTTAGTATGGTTATATACAATTATAATAATAAGGCGGCTATTGAGGATTTCAAAGTAATTGCCCGTTTTGTTGGTAATAAAACGGAAGTTACTCCATATACTAATATAAACTTCTTTTTTAGTGGTTTTAATGAGGAGCAAGAAGAACAGTTTGCTAAAAGTTGGGAACAGTATATGAAAGATGGAGTAGCACCAAGCGGTAAATATAAGTCTCTATTTACGGATTTTAGGCGATATGTTTTTGATGATATGCACAGACGTAGTGAGAAAAAACAATATGAGTTTTATGAAAATCTTGAAGCTGCAATTACTCCTGAAAAAAGAAATTTATTTGACTCTATCATATTGGGTAAACAAACTTCAAAACATTGGTTAAACGGTTTTATTATTTTTTTATGTTTTGTAGTAGATATAGTTATTTTAATGTTAACAATTAAACGATTTTTAAGATAGACATGTTAAACACTTCCAACGTAAATAAGAGATTTTGTCTTGTTATATTGCTTATTATAGCCCTGGGTTTACGGATTTTTTTACCTAGACTTATGCCTTATTGCAAATTGTACTGGCTTATGAAGATGGAACGAGATAATAAAGTGTTAATGTCGCCAACTGAAATAAATGACTTTAATGAACAAGTAAGAAATAACCCGAATAAACATGTTCTGGATTTGTTGGAAGTACCAGAGAGTTTTGACAAGAAATTTTTTGCTTCATATGTCCAATATATGGAGTTAAATCCTACATTTAATTTGGATCTTAGTGGTTTGAAGAAGGAAACAGTTAATATAATTGGTTATGGGATAGCTATAAATAGAGCTAATCTTAGAGTGGTACCGACAGATCATATCCTTGGTGAAGATAGAGATAATATGGATATAGACTTATGGCAGCAGAAAGAAGTAAAATTTGGAGAGGCTTTTATTGTTCTCTATAACGTTAACGAATGGTATTTTGTGCAAACAGTAAACGCCTGGGGTTGGTTAAAGAAAAAGGATATAGCATTTTGTGATAGAGATCAATTTGAAAAATATTTAAATACTAGCAATTTTGTTGTTGTACTTGATAAGCTATTAAAGCTTGATCAGGACTATCTAGATATGGGTGCCAGGCTAATTCTAGTAGAGGAGGATGATAAATACTTTAAAATTAAGCTACCAAGTGCTGATATTAATGGTAATTTAACGTTTAATATAAAACATTTAGAAAAGACAGGTTTACATAAGGGTTATCTTCCATATACAAGATATAATTTAATTAAACAGGCCATGAAGTACTTAGGTACATCCTATGGTTGGGGTGGTTTGAATAATGGCGTGGATTGCAGTGGTTTTATATTAAATATTTTTAGTGTTTTTGGCTTTGTTTTTCCACGCCAATCCGGAGATCAACAAAAAATAGGAAATATTTATTTTGACTTTGATATTAGTTTATCAGATGATGCTTTGGATAAGATGCTAAGATACCTTCCAAGTGGTACAATTCTGTATATGAAAGGTCATATTATGTTGTATCTTGGAGTATATAAAGATAAACCTTATATCATTCATTCTTCTGGGTCTTATTACACCAAGGATGGTAGAAGAAAAAAGAGTCGTAAGGTCATAATTACAGATCTTGATCTTTTAAAGAAAAATGGTTTGTCCTTTAAAAAAGCTTTAATGTCAGCCACTATTATAGAATAAATTATTGTTATGTTTTTATATATAATTATATTTTTGTTTTATCATTGCACCACCTTGTGTGCTGGCAATAATGTATTTAAACCAGAAGAAGGATATGTTTCATTAAAATCTACTAAGGTTAATGTAAGAAGCGGTCCTAGTAAGGATTTCTTGATTTTATACGTATATAATTTGCCGGGTATGCCTTTGAGAAAAATAGGTACTTTTGAAAACTGGATTAAAGTACAGGATAAAGACGAATCTATTGGCTGGATCCAAGAAAATTTGATATCCAAAATCAGAACAGTAATTACTCTGAAACAACCCACTATTTTATATAAAAAAATACTTAGAAAGAGATATATTCCTATAGCAAAAATTCATAGAAATGTTGTACTAACTTTGTTGAAATGTAAAGCAGATGTCTGCATGGTAAAGATTTCTAAGAAAAAAGGTTGGGTTTATAAGAACCAAATTTGGGGCTATTAGGTAAAGCTACTACTAAAGAGCTTTATCTCAAGATCCCTATCAAAATTTCTCTTGATTATTATTTTTTTGAGACATAGCATTAAACCTGCTTGAAAGCCCGCGTGATGGAATGGTAGACATAACAGACTTAAAATCTGTGGAACTTTAGTTCGTGCCGGTTCAAGTCCGGCCGCGGGTACCATTTATGGGTAAACTGTAAGATCTATATGTCAGACAATAGTAATAATACTGGATCACACGGCAAGGGTGGTGAAGGCGCAAAAGGCTTTGGCCAGAAGATTGAAGGGTATCTTGCAGACCTTGGACCAAAATTTTCAAGGTTTGTTAGTCGGACTTTACCAAAGTGCTTAATAATAGGCATTATTGTAACAGTCGTTCTCCTTATACTCATTCTTGTTTTATCACACGTGGTAGTTCATACCTTTTTTAAAAATAGTCTGAATCAGTGCGTTGAGGATATCAATCTTTCTCAGAATGAAAGTGATAACTATATAAAAGCTTTTGCTTCTGACGCGGGAGAGTTTGCCGTTAATAACGCGTACAGATATGAAATTACTACTCAAAAAATTCATCCGATTTCGTTGCAAGGTGGCGTTTCGAAGAATTATGATCCTCTAATTATAGATATAACAGGACAGTGGACTCCGTGGTTTGGAGATGTAGATGATCCGCAAACAAGAGAATTATCAACGCCGTCGACAGATTTTGTTTGCAAGATGAAGAGAGTTCAATTGAACTCAACATATGCTGCACGTTATGGCAAGACGCAGCAGGAAAGGGAATATTATTTCATGAAAAATTATTATGCAGATGTACGGCCAAAGAGCACCTCAAATGCCGATCTGGATTATAGTAATGTCTTAGATGCTACATATCAAGAACCTTGTTGGTTGAATAGAGGTATGGGGCTATATATGGGATTTTATGGTATCACTGGTAAAACCCAACCTCAATATTTTCATCATCTATTAGCGAATCAAGCTGTATGTGAAATTTATAATTTTGTACCTGAGGCTGGTACACTTGGTAATATAATGTCTATAAATAAGAATTATGTTATTAATGAAAGATCGGCTTCCAATGTTGCTAATATTAAAAGATCGATAAAAGAAAAGGACGAATTAAGAAGCCAGCTTCGTAAAGAGTTAAAGCTAGCGCAAGAACATTTCCAAGATTATGCTATTTTATTCGATACAGTTGATAACAATTCCTTGATTAGTACTTGTTTTAAAACTATTCCCCCAAATCTTGATTGTAGTAGTGCTACGTTTAGTGTATCCTCTGCAACATGTACATTACCATCAGCAGGAAGCGATAAAGTTAAGTACTTTCAATTTAGTAAATTTGTAGAAGCCTATGAAAAAGATAAAAAAAGCATAACAATTTCGGGTACTAAATCCAACGTTGTAGATGTAGAAGGTTTTAAAAGTGTAGAATTATGTAGAGATTTTTGCTTGAACTTAGGCGGTAATTTTGATTGTAAGATACAATATCAAATAGTAGAAGAAACTGATAAGGGTAAAAACACGTATGTTTATGTTCCACAGCCAACAGACTGTGTTGCAAGGACCTGTAAGGAACAAATTGGCTCTATAAGTGCTTTGATTGATTCCTATAAAAAGTCTATTGTTAAATTGGATAATGAAATTGATAATTTAGAGAATGAATTAACCAAAGCTGCTGCTACTAGCTATAAAATGTCTGATTATATCAGAGATCATTACTCAGTATCATATTATTTGGAAAGAGATAAAAGTTACTATACCTCTTATTGTGCGCAAATACAAAATGATCCAAACCAGACAGAAAGATTACATATTGCTAGCGATGATGCTTTCTGTAAGGCCCATTCTGGGGATTTAGCGCAATATTTTGACCAAAAGATTCAGGCTGCAAAATATGAAGAATCCAATATTCTTTTAAATAAGCTCTTTATTACCTATAACATACATTTGCACGAAGATTTACTATATAAATATAATGTTAGAAATCCAGAGGAGATTATAGCTAGATCTACTAGTTCATTTATGAAGGCTTGTTATGGGGATGTTAAGAAGATTATTAAAAAGCCAGATGGTACTGCTGATACTAAAATTGTGAGAGAATATAGAGGTACATTTAGATTTACTGAAGATGATTTCAAAATATGTAAAGAATATGAGTCAGATGGTCAGTGCCAAACTAAATATGCTTTTGGTGAAAAGGCTAAGTTTTTAATTTTAGATCGTTATTATTCAGATAACCAAGGTGGTTTCAACTTGAACTTTATGTCGGGTGTGACAGTTACCAGTGATGCCAGCATAATTGAGTCAAGTTTACTAAAGATCGAACACTTTCTTTTGGGTACTCCATATGTTTCTCCGGGTCGTGATGATAGAGAAGTGGCTAAATATGATAGGTCGGATGGCATTATAAACAAAGTGTATACAAATATAGTCAGCGATACCTTCAGAAATATAGTTAGAGTAGTGCTTGCTCTTTATATAGCCTTGTATGGATTTGGTATCATCATGGGTTATAAGCAGTTCAATAAGCATGAGTTTATTGTTTTCTGTTTAAAGATGGCTTTCTTGTTTACTATAATCGATAGAGATGGTTGGAATTTCTTTAATAAAACCTTTATTAATTTCTTTGTAAATGGTACTATAGGTATTATCGATTTCTTATATAGAATCTTTTCTTCTATATTTACAACCTTCGACTATAATGATAATGTGGTCTTTAATTTTATAGATGTTAATGCGACATCCAATTTAAATCTTTCTAAATATTTTAGATTTATAGATCACATTTTTGCTTTATTCTTTTCTCAAGTATTTCATCTTAAAATATTTGGTATGGTAACGACATACTATTATTTGATAGGTGGTCTTGTGGTGGCAATAATTTGGTATTTAATCTTTACTTACATCATGGCTTTATTAGGAGCAATTATTCCTTATATTTCCATTTTAATACAAATCGCAATTTTATTACCATTGGCCCCGTTATTTTTACTTTTCATGTTTTTTGAGACTACGAAGGGTTATTTTAAAAAGTGGTTAAACTACCTAATGTCTCGATGTTGTGAACTAGTAGTATTTTTCTTTACATTATTTTTTGCTACAGGTTTAGTTAACGAACAAATTATGAACATCTTTAATTACGAAGTATGTCATAAAACAATGTATACTATTCTTACAGAAAAATATCCTGACATAAAAACAAAAAAGACCTTGGATACTATAGTTAATGCCTTGACTAACTTTGTTGATGAAATTGTGATTACTGATGCTGTATCCCTAACAGCCCTATTGGTTCAATTGTTAATTTTAGCTATATATATTTTCTTATTTAAACACTTTACAAGCGTATTAGCCGATCTAATTACTTCAATGTTTAGCTTTGATGGGGAGGGTTATGCTCAAAATACATCTGGCTCTAGTCCATTTGGTGAAAGTTTAGGCCAGGCTGTAAGTAACTCTATAGGAGGAAAGGGTATACTTGGAGCCATACCAGCTGGTTCTGGCTTTAGAAGGCTTGTAAATAGAGACCCATTCCCATTTGGTAGATTACGTGGAGTTATTGGGGGCTTTAAAGACGCGGGGGCCGCTATGATTTCTGGAACGAATTATAGAGAGGCTAAAGATCTTAGAAATCTTAGAAAACAACTAAAGAGATCAGGGAATAACCTGGATTTACATGGACGTTACATGGGCGCAACAAGACAGTATGATAAGAAACTTTCAAAATTTTTTAAGGCTGCTTCTAGCGATGGCGGAGATTTAGAAAAGAAATTCAGTAGTTTATTCAGTTCCATGGCTGAAAATAATCAAAGATTTAGAAGTATTTCGAATACCGCCCCACAAAACAACGGTCTTCGTGCATCAGAGTTGGCTAGATTACGACAAGAGAACCAAGCTAACTCCGCAGAGACAGAGGCTTTATTAAGAGAGGCCGCTTTACAAAATGTTAAAGGATTATTACAACAAATTCGTTCGAACGATGGAGCCGATCCTTTGGAAAAAGATCGTTTGAGACAAGAAATGTCGCGTAATTTGACTCTAGCTATGAGATTGGGTGCAATTGATCCTTCAAAGATAGGCGCTGTTTTTGGTAATAAAGGTGGTTTGGAAAAAGTTGAAAATATCAAATCTTTGAACAAGACAGCATTTAGTTTGACCTTTAGCGAGGAGCGATTAATAGATTTAATGGGTTCTTACGGTGGTGATGCTGGTAAAACTTCCGGTCTTGATTCAAATTCTTTGATGTCCATTTACATGAACAACCAGGGACTTGCACAAGGACGAGGAGTATTAAGTTATGGACTAAGTGGTCGTAGCGGTTTTGATGGCTTCTTTGCAAGAAATTATCGTTTTGCAGAAGGTAATAGACGTTGGATTGACTATCGTGAGGATAGGATGTTTAGGAGAAGATCTAATAGCCTTTGGGATAAACGTCTAGACTTATTAAAAACTGAAGGTGTAGAAGGCGGTAAAGCTCGATCATTTATGGAAAGAATCTTCAGAAGTTCTGATCATGTTGCAAATTTAAGAGACCTACATGGTTTAACTCCAATTAGTTCTTTAGGTAGAGATGTGGATCAGGTAAATCGTATAGAGACGCTGTTTAATAACATTAATGCTCGTCAAATACTTGCTGAACTACTTTCAACTGGATCTTACGATAGAGATTTAGATGATAGGGTAAAGCATATGGCAGAAAGGAGAAAGATGCTGCTAACGCTTGAATCTGAGTATGCAGCCGTGATGAATGCTATGCCTGAAGAAATGAGAGAACAAATGAAAGCAGACATAACTTCTTACTCTGCGGGTCTAGAGGAAATTGGTCAGATAGCTGCCAATTTAACACTTGATCCAAAGCAATTATCTGATTCTTTTGGTATTAACGTAGATGGTTTGAGCTATGATGGGGGTGTGGAGTTACCAGGTGAACGACCAGTTGATGCTACAATACCAGAGGTTGACCAAGATCAAGAGTTTAGAAGAAAAACTAATGAATTGCTACTCAAGATGGCGAAGATGCAAAAATCTATAGTAGACTTCCAAATAGGACAAGCAAACAATGCAGAAGATGTAAACAGTGGAAACAATCAAGCTACTACGGAACTTACTGAGAAACAGGCGGAGCTGGAAAAAAAGATTGACGATCTAGAAAAACAACAGCAGCGTATGAGTCCGCTTCAAGCTTGATTTTAAATAAGATAATTTATAAAATTGAAAACGTTGGTCTAGACCAACGTTTTTTTATTATTAATTACACATATCAGTCAGCTTTGGTGTCGATCTTGATGATGGCTGATAGAAGGTACAACCAAAGAAATTTTATGGAAGAAAATTTAAATGAAGCACAGGAAGTTGTTTCTGAAGTTCAGCAAAAAGTTAACGAACCTCTATTTACAATTAAGGATTTATTAGAAGCCGGCGTACATTTTGGTCATAAAACCATGAGATGGAATCCTAAAATGGCTCCATATATTTATGGATCTAAAAACGGTCTTCATATAATTGATCTAACACAAACATCAATTTTAATAAAGGAAGCTCTTAAAATACTTAAAAATATTGCTTCAAAGAGAGGTAAAATTCTTTTTGTTTGTACAAAAAAACAGGGAGCCGAAAGTGTAAGCAGAATGGCTCAAGCTTGCGGTCAATGTTATGTTACACATAAGTGGCTTGGCGGAATGTTAACCAACTGGAGGACTATTTCTCAAACCATTAGAAAGATTAAGTCCATAGAGAGCAAAATTGAAGGTTCAGAAGAAAACTTTTTAAAGAAGGAGAAATTAAAACTACAAAAACAGAAAGAAAAGTTGGAGCAGAACTTTAATGGTATTAAATCAATGGGTGGTAAACCAGATCTAATTTTTGTAATTGATGCTCCTAAGGAAAGTTTAGCAATAGCTGAAGCTAAGATTCTAGGTATTCCAGTTATGGCTATTACAGATACTAATGCAGATCCAGATAATATTGATTACATTATTCCAGGTAATGATGATTCTATAAAGTCTATTCAATTATATTGTGATATTATAGGTAAGACTCTACAGAGTGTAAAGACTAATAATATGTCAGATAGTAAGGTTAAAAAAATGTCTGAACAATCGAGTGTTACCAGAAAATCTAAGGTTCCTAGCGATAAGACAAAATCCTTTAAGAGTAAGGAAGGTAAAGGTATAAGTAAGAAACCAGATGATCCGTCAGTAAAAGAGAAAGATAATAAAGTTAAAGAATAATCGCGGTAACAAAATGGCTGATTTAAAATTAATTAAGCAATTAAGAGAGGCTACTGGATGTGGTATAGCTGATTGTAATAAAGCGCTTGCGGCTTGCAACAATGATTATCAAGAAGCGGTTGATTGGTTAAGAAAAAAAGGCTTATCTTCCGCGGCTAAGAAAAGTGCAAGAGTAACAACAGAAGGTTTAATTGGTATTCACAACACAGGGAATAAAGCTGTTATTGTTGAAGTAAATTCAGAGACGGACTTTGTTGCAAAAAACGATAGATTTCAGGAATTAGTACTAAATACCTTGACCGCTGGTTTTGAAGTAAAAGGATCAGATAATTTTATTGAAGATTTAAAACAAGTCCAAGTTAATGGACACCAGATTGTAGACGAATTAACTGAAAAAATTGCTGTTATAGGAGAAAATCTTCAAATTAGACGTGGTAAAAAGGTAGAATTGGCAGGCGATGGGTTGGTTGTATCATATCTACACAACGCTATTTCTGATAAATTAGGAAAAATAGGTGTAGTTGTAGTTCTTAAATCTAAGGCAGACCATAATAAGTTACAAGAACTTGGTAAACAAATAGCTATGCATGTAGCAGCTAGCAAGCCAGAGTTTTTATCGGAAAAAGATGTTCCAGCTGAGCGTTTGCAAAGAGAGAAAGATATTCTTATAGAACAAGCAAAGACTTCCGGTAAACCTATGGATATCATAGAAAAGATGATTCAGGGTAGAATCAGAAAGTTCTACGAAGATATATGTCTATTGAATCAGAATTTTGTCATGAACGATAAGCTAAAAATTTCAGATGTTCTTGCACAATTTTCTAAAGAAAACGGTAGTTCTGTGGAAATACAGGAATATGTACTATACGTATTAGGAGAAGGCATACAAAAGCAGGAGACCGATTTTGCGAGTGAAGTTTCATCTTTAGTTAAATAAGTCTTAGCCCAATGGGCTAAAACTTATTTTAAGGAGGCATAAAATTCTAGAACCTTTAAGTTTGCTCTAATATTATTAACATTAAAAGCGCTTATAAATAACCCACTTATATCTCTTACACGTGACAAAGCAGTGTATGTTTGTCCCTCTATAAAGGTGTGTTGTAGATCGCATTGAATTTTATCAAAAGTCATGCCTTGCGATTTATGAACAGTAATAGCCCATGCTAGTTTTAATGGTATTTGTATCATGCTTGCTTCGACTATTAATTCATTTGTAAGATGATTAAAGTTGTGTATTTCCCACGCTTCTGGCGTGACAGTGATTACTTCTCCGTTTTCAAATTCTACAATTGGATAGTGTTTCTTTAAAGAAAAACCTACAACTATGCCGTTAGAGCCATTAATGATACCTTGTTTTTGGTAGGTATTTTTTAACATGATAACTTGTGCTCCAAGCTTTAAATATAGTTTATCTTGAGCGATACAGTTGCTTTTTAAAAATTCAATTTTATTTAAGTTACCATCATATTGAGCTTCAAATACATGTTCTAATGAAGGAAGTTCTTGTAGTTTTGTTAAATTAATATGCTCTACAATATTATTGTGAGTAGATAAGATGGTTGGGGCGATATTAATGTGATGATTCTCCACTGCACAAAATCTTGTTTTTAGTAGTTTGATATCATCTATATCTTTAATCCCGTATCTTATATTATTTAAGAGTTTGAGAAATCTTGGATTCTTCTGTCTGAATATTTCTTGTAGCTCTATAACATAGATATTGGCTTCGATCCATGATTCGCTTTCAAAACAAAAAGATTTGCTCTTAACTGGTGGTAATTGTAAAAAATCTCCAAAAAGAACTAATTGTATCCCTCCAAAAGCTATATCTGAATCTCTGACTTTTCTTAATAGTTGGTCTAACAATTCAAATGTTTCTTTAGATAACATAGATATTTCATCTATAGCGAGGATATCTGTGCTTTGTAACTTTCTTCGTATATTAGTACCTCTAGAAGAGAAGGCTTTATTTATGATTTGTTCAAGTGGAACACTCTCTATACCTAGAGCCGCCCAGTGATGTAGAGTTACGCCATTTATATTTACCGCGGCTATGCCGGTAGTGGCTGTTATTTGTAAATTTTTATTTTGTAAATCTCTTTTTAAGAATTGTAAAAGATATGATTTACCCGTACCTGCTGGCCCTGTTATAAATGTATTGTATCCGGATCGTATTAGATCTACTGCGCGCTTTTGCGATTCTGATAGATAAGCATACATAATTTAATTATATATTATTGAGGTCATTTTCTTGGGGTAAGATCTGTCTATATTCATCTATTTTTTTAACCTGTTTGTTGAATTCTATTAACTCTTGTTTATTCAACTTTATATTAGGTATAGCTTTCATAGAAGATGGATTTATTTGTTGGCCTTTATATAATACCTCATAATGTAAATGTGGACCTGTGGCTCTACCAGTTGAGCCTACATAGGCTATGATTTCCCCTTGCTGTACGCGTTTGCCAACCTGTATATTTTTGGCGAATTTTGATATATGAGCATAGGCAGTTTGGTAGGTATCGTTGTGTTTAATTTTTATATAATTACCATATCCACCAGTAAAACCACGCTTTACAGCAACTACTACACCATTTCCTGCTGCAAATATTGGCGTACCCATTGGGGCTGCAAAATCTACTCCCCTGTGTGCTCTGGTATAGCCTAAGATTGGATGCTTTCTTTTAAGATTAAAACCTGAAGAAATTCTAGCGCCGTTTATTGGTGTTTTTAATAAAGATTTTTTACTGCTAACCCCATCCCTATTAAAATACATATTTCCATATTTTTTGCTTAGAAATTTGTAGATGCTAACATTATTAGATCTTGAATTTATGCTAGCAAATAATATATCACCGCTTTTAATTAACTGGCCTTGATCAGAATAAAATGTACTAAAAACTATTTCTAATGTATCATTTTTTTGAATATCTCTTTGAAAATCAAAGTCGAAACTTAAATAATTAATCAAATTTACCATTATTGCTGGAGGAATGCCTGCATCAATACCATCTATATATAGACTATTTTTTACAGTAATATTATATTTTAAATACTGTTCGTGTAACTTTATTTGCGCCTGTTTACCGACAAAATTGTTATCGTCTGTTCTTGCAATTATAATTTCTGAATTTGAATCTAGATTAACTATTCTTAATTCGTCTAATACATTTTTATATTCTAGTCCTATATTAGGAGATTTATAGATTTCGGTTTTATATTTAAAATCTAACTCTTGGTTTATCTTAAGAGACGAGATGGCAAAGTGTTTAGTTAATTCGTTTATAACTTTGTAAGCTTCCAATAATTCTAAATCCAATTGTTTTGTCAAAATATTTAACAAAGTATCGCCGGTTTTTATCTTATATTTTAAAATTTGATACTTTTTTACTTTATCTTGATTTATTGGTCCTTCAATTAAATATTTAGTATTCTCCGAAGTGATAGGAATGTTATTTTTTACAAGATTCTTTTTCAGATCTAAATGAGCTTTAAATGTCAAAAGAAACAACGACACTAAAATTGCTATCATTACAGTTATAAATTTCATCGAAGAATAATTTATTCTTTTTTCATAAAATTGATAAAATTTTTTGTGTTTTTCTTCGAAAAAATGGAAATTTATATTAAAAACAATCCACAAATGTGTAATCTTTTTCTTTATTTTTTGATATAATTTATGAAAATTATTTTTTCCTCTCCACATTAAAATTTTACTTGCCTGTTCCGTTAAAATAAGATATACTATTCAACCGGTATATATACCTCTAATATCAATTAGAGATAATAGAGTTTTATTAAAATTCAATATATTTTCTGAGGAATCATGGTTTTAGGTTTCAGAATAAATGATTATTGTGTATATCGAACTCATGGAGTAGCTAAGGTTATTGATATACGACGCATAAAAGTTGGTGACTTTGAGAGCAAATGTTTTGTTTTATATTTTAACAAAGAACAGCTTACATTAAGTGTGCCAGTGAAGTATAAGGACAATCAAGATATAAGGAGAATTAGTACAGAAGCCGAAATGGATAAGGCTTTTAACATCTTAAAAACTGGCCCCAAAAAATTAAAGGGAATGTGGAGTCGAAGAGTTCAAGAGTACGAAGAAAAGATTAATACAGGAGATATTCTATTGATTGCTGAGGTTCTACAGGATCTAATTCGCGATGTAGATGATGCTGATAGATCCTATAGCGAAAGAATTATATATGAAACTGCTAAATATAGACTTGCTTCCGAGTATGCTGTTATAAAAAAGATACCATATGAAGAAGCAGAAAGGTATATATTGGATTTAGCTAAAGAGAAAATAGGTTTTGTTGATATGTCTGGTAACGCTACAGCGGCGCGGGCCTAAATTAATGGTTATTTTTTACGATATAATTAAATAGTGTTTAAGTATATTGAGCTGTTGCTACCTTTATGTAAATCATTATCAAAATGATCGATGTATAGACACAGGATTTATTCATTGAAATTTATATTATTAAATATACCCTTTCAGTATTACTAAGTTTTTCGGTTGTTTATGATCAAAAAACCCGAGCTATTGTTGCCGGCTGGATCATTAGATAGGATGAAAACCGCTTTTTTGTATGGAGCGGACGCCGTTTATTGTGGCACTCCCTCAATGTCTTTAAGGGCCAAGTCTAAGTTTACAATAGAGGAGGTTAAAGAGGGCATTGAACTAGCTAATAAGCTAAATAAAAAAGTTTATTTAACTTTAAATCTAATAGCTCATAATAGCGATTTAAACAAATTGCCAGAATTCGCGGCAAGTCTAAAAGAGATTAACCCACATGGGGTAATTGTGGCAGATGTAGCTGTATTCAAATATTTGAAAGAAAATGTTCCAAGTTTACACTTACATGTTTCTACACAATCTAACGTTTGTTCTTGGCTAGGAGTACAATTTTGGAAAGAGCAGGGTGCTTCAATGTGTGTTTTAGGTAGAGAGGTTAGTATTAGTGAATTAAAGGAAATTAGAGAAAAGTGCCCGGATATTAAGTTAGAGACATTTATCCATGGTTCCATGTGCATGTCGTATTCAGGTAGATGTTTATTATCTAATTTTATGGCTAATAGAGGAGCTAATCAAGGCAAGTGTGCTCATTCGTGTAGATGGTCCTACCAATTACATATGAAATTACGAGATGGAACTCTAAAGGACATTGATATTGATGAGAGTAATAGGGATTTATTTGAATTCTTATTAGAAGAGGAAACAAGACCTGGCCAATTTTTGGAAATAGATGAGTTAAATGGTAGGTCCCACATATTAAATTCCAAGGATTTATGTTTAATACCAAGACTTAATGAGTTTGTAGACTCCGGTATTGATTGTTTAAAAATTGAGGGAAGAAATAAAACACAGTATTACGTGGCTTTGGTCGCTAAAACATACAGAACGGCGTTAGATGATTACCTTCGTGATCCGCAAGGTTGGGATGCCCGTAAATATTTAGATGAACTATACACTATATCAAATAGAGGATTTAGTTTGGCGTTCGCTGATGATAATTTGACACATTTGGCGAATAACTACTATAACACTAAATCTACTAGTGAATTTGAGTTTGCTGGTTATATACAAAATATAGATGAGCAAAATGTCTATTTAGCCGTCAAAAACAAGTTGCAAATGGGTGATACTATAGAATTTGTTTCTCCATGTCATTCAAATAAATTTGTGACATTGTCTAGAATTATTGATAGTGCAACCAATTTAGAACGTGATTGTATAAACGCTGGGCAGCAACCAGTTATAACTTTGCCTATAGAATGGTTTGATATGAGCGCGGCAGAAATTGCGGCTCAATTACCAGTATTGACTGTTGCACGTAAACAAAAAAATATTTCAGATCTAGAAAAGGCTCGTATAGATTTAGATAAGGAGACTTTTAATCTGGAATTGGGTTTAGGATCTACTGATTTATATAATCGTAAATTACAGGTCTTTAAAGATTTATTAAAATAACAATTAATTTAAGCTATATGACACAAGTAAATAATAGAGAAGATGTTTATGAAAGATCATTAAAATATCATGTAGATGGTAAACCTGGCAAGGTTAGTCTTGTTCCTACAAAACCATTAAACACTAAGGATGACTTAAGTCTTGCTTATTCTCCTGGTGTTGCTAAACCTTGTTTAGAAATAGCAGCAGATCCTGATAAAGTATATGATTATACTGCAAAAGGGAATTGCGTTGCTGTAATTTCAAATGGGACAGCAGTTTTAGGATTAGGTAATATAGGTGCTCAAGCTTCTAAACCAGTTATGGAAGGTAAAGCTGTATTGTTCAAAAAATTTGGCGACGTGGATGCTGTTGATATAGAGGTTGATACACAAGATGTAGATGAATTTATAAACTGTGTAAGATTTTTAGGTAAAACTTGGGGAGGTATCAACTTAGAAGATATAAAAGCTCCTGAGTGTTTTGAAATTGAAACAAGATTGCGTGATTTGATGGATATACCAGTGTTTCATGATGACCAACATGGTACGGCTGTGGCTATGGCTGGTGCTATGTTGAATGCTTTATATATAGCTGGTAAAAAACTTGAAAACGTGCGTGTTGTAGTAAATGGTGCTGGTGCAGCTGCTATTGCTTGTGTGAATTTGTTGAAGTCTCTTGGTATAAAGGATATAATTCTTTGTGATACTAAAGGAGTAATATATGAAGGAAGAACGGTAGGTATGAATAAATGGAAAGAAAAACATGCTGTACGTACCGAATTCAGAACTCTAGAAGAGGCTATTAAAGGAGCTGACATATTTTTAGGTTTATCTGTAGCTGGTGCTCTCACACAAGATATGTTAAAATCAATGGCTAAAGATCCTATTGTTTTTGCT
The DNA here is from genome assembly GCA_964484785.1 of uncultured Rhizobiaceae bacterium. Taxonomy (GTDB): domain Bacteria; phylum Pseudomonadota; class Alphaproteobacteria; order Rickettsiales; family UBA1997; genus CAZAFD01. The sequence continues at coordinate 31,520 of CAZAFD010000007.1, forward strand.
ATGGCAAATCCTAAACCAGAGATAATGCCAGAAGATGCTTATGCAGCTAGAACTGATGTTATTATAGCCACTGGACGTTCTGACTATCCAAACCAAGTTAATAACGCAATATGTTTTCCTTATTTGTTCAGGGGTGCTTTGGATGTTAGAGCAAGTACTATTAATGAAGATATGAAAATTGCAGCAGCTCATGCTCTTGCGGAACTTGCTAGAGAAGATATTACTGATGAGGTTAGAAAAAATTACGGTGATTTGCAATTTGGCCGTAAATACATAATACCGGTGCCTTTTGATTCTAGATTAATGATAAATGTATCTTTAGCTGTTGCTAAAGCTGCGGTAGAAAGCGGAGTTGCAAAGAAACCAATTAATGATTGGGAAGCTTACAGGCAAAGCTTGACAAAAAGAGCTGCCGCAAGAATTTAATTATAAATATAATTTATTCTAGTAAACACAAAGGCGTATAGCCCGTATGGACTATACGCCTTAATATTTAGAATAGTCTTAATAAATTAATGGACGTTAACCTGCTTTAAAAGCCATATAACACTAAATTTGCTTGTAGAAAGAAAAATAAAAAAATTTTTTTAAAAACGTGTTGACAATTAAATCAGTCAGATATATAATAATAATGTTCGGAGGTCAAAAACTATTATTCAATCAATTAGTAGTATTTAAGGGCAATCCACACCGAATGATGTTGATGTTTTTTATTGTGAATAGATAAGCATATGAGAAGAAATAATAAAGGTGATAGTAACAAAGATCATCTTTGTTGATAGTCTTTTCGTATAAGACAAAAATGCAAACGTTAATTCAACAAAGAGTTTTAGATCAAAACCTCAAGTTATAAAAATTTGAGAGTATGATCCTGGCTCAGAACGAACGCTGGCGGCATGCTTAACACATGCAAGTCGTACGAGAAAGTTCCTTCGGGAATGAGTAAAGTGGCGTACGGGTGAGTAATGTATAGGAATCTACCCAGTAATGAGGAATAAGCATTGGAAACGATGTCTAATACCACATACTACCGATTCGTCGGGAAAGATTTAATCTTCGGGTTAAGTTGTTATTGGATGAGCCTATATCTGATTAGCTAGTTGGTGGGGTAAATGCCTACCAAGGCGATGATCAGTAGCTGGTCCGAGAGGATGATCAGCCACACTGGGACT
>CAZAFD010000008.1:0-32434 GCA_964484785.1 uncultured Rhizobiaceae bacterium
GAGCGCTACAATGGCATTGTAGAGGTCAGGGGTTCGACCCCCCTTGGCTCCACCATTTAATTTTTTTTATTCTTCAATATATAGTCCCCAAAGTATTTTGTTAAAAGTTTTGTGATGTTGCTATTTAAATTAATAGTAAATAGCATGCATAAAAATAGTTGATTGTTAGAACTAGTAATGTTCTTGTTAACAATCACTTTTATGATATTTTTACAATTAATTATAAAATATAGAATTTTAGTCAAATGACAAAACAACAAAATACTACGATATATGAGTTTTCTATGAGCGATGCTCCGGGTCGTCCATATTTAAAATGGTTAAGTACTGGATTGAAAAAGGCCGAAGGTCGTATCAATACTCAAAAGTACAGAGATTTACAGCTTGGCGATATTGTTATATTTCGAAATGCGACCAAAGATAAGTTTATAAAAGGGTCCATTAGCTTTAAACATGAATATAATAGTTTTAAGGAGATGTTAGAAAGCGAAGGTGTTAGCAATATGCTTCCATTTCTCAATAACAATGAAATTCAACAAGGTATCGAGATTTACGAGAGTTTTCCAGGATCGGAGCGGGTACAGCAGTTTGGTTGTGTTGCTCTTGGTATCGAGATCATGGATTTCAAAGTTTAATAAATTTTACTTTTTATCAAGTTTACTATATCATCTACAAGTCCTGTAGACTGGAGCGTTCTGTAATATGCATTGTTAGCCAATTCTATGCACTTTTTATTTTGCTGTATTAAGTCTTTGATGACTGTAGCAAGCGTTTGGCTTTTATTGTCTGGTAATATAAGAGCGCCGCCGCTTTTTTGTAATTCCTTAAACAGTATTTTGTTGTTTTCTATATATGGCCCAGTTAAAATTGCACAAGATTCTTTTGCGGCTTCTATGGGGTTATGCCCGCCTATATGAGGTAGTAGCGAACCGCTCATAAAAACTATTTTAAATAATTTAAATAAAGTAGATAAAGAACCTAATATATCATATAAGTATACTTCGGTTTCGTTTGCGATTTTGTCGTTATGGCTGGCAAGGGCATAGTTTATGTTATATTTATTTAATAATTCTATAACATCTTTGTTTCTATTTGGATGTCTTAATACTATGCATGTTAATATATTTGGCAGTTGTTTCTTTAGTATTGTATGAGTTTCAAGAATAATTTCTTCTTCTCCTTCATGAGTTGAGTTTACTAACCACCTTATATCTCTTTTATTGTTTAATTGAGAGTAAAGGTTTTCATAAAGTTCTGTATTTATTCTTGTATTTTCTACATAAAATTTAATATTACCTCGATATTGAGTATTGTTTACGCCTAATAATTTGAATTTATGCTCATTTTCTTTTGTTTGAGCCATACAGGTATCAATGCAGCTAAAAATTTGTTGTCTAAAATGTTTATTTATTTTTAACATCCAAAACCTAAAGGATTTTTTAGAAATTTTTGCATTAATTGCTAATATTGGACACTTTTTGTATGTATAATGAATTAAATTTGGCCAGAATTCAGATTCGACGTTAACGAATAGATCTGGTTTCCATAATTTAAGAAATTTATTTATTATAATAGGAGAATCTATAGGTAGAAATTTATGTAAAACTTTATCTTTATTTTTTAAACTATTTAAATTTTTACAAAAAACACTCTTGCTGGTTAGCGAGGAAGTTGTTATTAACACATTTATATCTTTAATTTTGTTTAATTCTTTAACTAAACACCAAATGGAGTTAAGCTCTCCTACGCTTGCTGCATTGATCCAAATTAATTTTCCAAATAAGTTATCAACTTTGTACAAACAAAATTTTTCTTTTATACTCTCAAATGTTTCTTTATGTTTATATTTTCTTATAAGCATAAATGGATAAGCAAACAGTAAAAAGATACTTGATAGTATTTTGTAAATAAACAGCGTCATTTCTATAGTAATGTTTTTATTTTTTGAACTAGGTCTGGTAGTTCGTTAAATGGTTTATTATTAAACTCTTCTAAAATATTTGTATTAAGCGTAAATTCCTTTATCAGATTATTTGCAAGCAAGTTGTTACAAAATTTTATATGTTTTTTGTGCAGACTTTCTTCTGGCTTGAATACGTAAAGTGATTTACCCAGGGCTAATATTTCAGATATCATGCTAATTGAGTCGCCTGTGGCAATTACTATTGGTGATAGATTTATCATAGCATAATATGGATTCAAATTTTGTTCATTGTTAGCTTTTTCTTGCCAGTCGAATAGATAAAACTGACACGATATATTGTTTTTTATTTCTTTTATACAGGCACGACTAGTTCTTCTACTGGTTGTAATTAATAGTGTAGCAGCTAATTTATCTGCGATTTGTGATACTCTATTGATAAAGAGTCCGAATAAATTCGGGTCGTATTTTTTAGTTTTTGTGTCTCCCCCCACAACAAGAGCAATAAAAGGTTTCGTTAAGTTCGCATTAGTTTGTATAAATTTACTGGTGTCTTTATCTATAATTTCTTTTTCCAATGAACACAGCGATCCATTAATTCTAATTATATTATGATATTTGTCTTTAATACACTTATCGTGATTTGGTAAAATAACAGCAGCGAAATATTTAAAGCTATACTCTGGATTTAAAATACTTATTATTTTTGCCTTGCGACAAATATGTTGTTTGATATATAGAGCAAGTTTTGTTAATCTTCTACCCGAAAAAATTATAAGGTCCAAATTGTCTAAGTTTTGAAGAAAGGTTAAACTAGTTTTTTTTATACCAATGAGACCTTTTCTTAAAATATTTGGAATCTTAATAAACGTATTATATGATATTGTTTGTATATTAACATCATTGCTTAAAGATTTGGCCAAAGTAATACTTTGTTTGCTGCTGCCTACTTTATTATCTACTAGAACTAAAATTTTCATCCAAAATAACGTGAAGTATTTATTTAATAATTTAATAAATGAGTATAGTGTATGTAAAAGTATAATATTCTAAACAAAAAGCAAGTCCTTCTTAGACATTGTAAAATCTATTTATTGAAAAATTTTTTTTCTTATGTAGAATACAAAAAATATTTATGAATAGACGATTACTCTGCATGGTAGATGACAGTATTTTGAATCAAAAAAGAGAAGAAGCATTAATTGGTGGTGGTTTTGAGAAAATAGGTAAACAACATGACCAGGGAAAGTTAACCGCGAGAGAAAGAATTGAAGTACTTTTAGATCCAAACTCATTTGAAGAATATGGCCTATACATAGAACATAGGTGTGTGGATTTTGGTATGCAAAATAAAAAGATAAGCGGTGATGGTGTTGTGACTGGTTCTGGTACTATTAATGGAAGATTGGTTTTCGTATATGCTCAGGATTTTACAGTAATGGGTGGATCGCTTGGTCAGGCGCAAGCACAAAAGATTGAAAGAATTATTAACATGGCCTTAAAGGCTAAATGTCCGGTTATAGGCATGCTAGATTCTGGTGGCGCAAGAATACAAGAAGGTGTTGATGCCTTGGGAGGCTATGGAAAAATATTCCAACGTATTGTGGATGCCTCTGGTGTTATTCCTCAAATATCTTTAATTATGGGACCGTGCGCCGGTGGAGCTGTGTATGCTCCGGCTTTAACAGATTTTATTTTTATGACAGAAGGAACATCCTATATGTTTTTAACGGGGCCAGATGTTGTAAAAACTGTTACAAATGAAAATGTAGACAAAGAGACTCTTGGCGGTGCATCCATACACGGCCCAGTGAGCGGGGTATGTGATAAAGTGTATTCCAATGATATAGATGTTCTACTGCAGACAAGAAGATTACTTGATTTTCTACCATTGAATAATAAGGATCAGATTCCTGAGATTGAGTCATTTGATACACCGGATAGATTAGATACATCTCTAAATACCTTGGTACCCGAAAATTCAGGTTTGGCGTATGATATTAAGGAATTGATCTTAAAAATAGTAGACGAGGGCGATTTTTTTGAATTGAAACCTGATTTTGCTAAAAATATTGTGATAGGTTTTGCCAGAATGGATGGTAGAAGTGTTGGAATAGTTGCTAATCAGCCTATGGAGTTAGCGGGTACTCTAGATATTAATGCCTCTAGAAAAGCAGCTAGGTTTATTAGATTTTGTGATGCTTTCAATATTCCAATAATTACTTTAGTCGATACTTCAGGTTTTTTACCTGGTACTGCTCAGGAGTATAATGCCATAATTAATCATGGTGCTAAACTGCTATATGCCTATGCCGAAGCATCGGTACCTAAGATTACTGTTATTACTAGAAAAGCTTACGGTGGCGCTTATATTACTATGGGATCTAGACATTTACGTGGTGATTTAAACTATGCTTGGAATAACGCAGAGATAGCCGTAATGGGAGCAGAAGGAGCTGTTAATATAATGTATAAGAATTTAACAGACGATGAAAGGATGGATAAAATTAGAGAATATAAAAATAAATTTGCCACACCTTTCTTTGCGGCTTCAAGGGGTTATATAGATGAAGTTATATCGCCACAAATTACCAGAAAACGTTTGTGTGATGGTTTGAGATTTTTAAGAAATAAATCTGTTAGCGTACCAAACAAGAAACACGATAATTTACCACTATAGGAGAAATCGCAATATGTTATCAAGAGAGAAGATTTTAATAGCAAATAGAGGGGAAATTGCTTGCAGAATTATTAAAACAGCTAAAAAAATGGGTATAGCTACTGTTGCGGTTTATTCTGAAGCTGATTCAAATGCTCTACATGTTAAAATGGCTGATGAAGCAGTATTTTTAGGTGGTTCATTGGCAAGTGAAAGTTATTTAGATATTAAAAAAATAGTCAATGCAGCTAAAAAAACGGGTGCAACATATGTCCATCCGGGATACGGCTTTTTGTCGGAAAATGCAAAATTTGCGGCAGCTTTAGAAAAAGAAAAAATAGGATTTATAGCTCCTCCTGTAGAGGCTATAAAAAAGATGGGTGATAAAATACAGTCCAAGAAAATTGCCAAGGATGCTGGTGTTAGTACAACTCCAGGTTATTGTGGCGTGATTCATGATTCTGATGAGGCTGTTAAAATTGCGGCAAAAATTGGTTTTCCTGTTATGATTAAAGCCACCAGCGGAGGAGGTGGTAAGGGAATGAGAATGGTTGAGACTAAAGAAGATGTAAAAGAAGCTTTTGAAAGTGCGACCAATGAAGCCATAAACAGTTTTGGCGATGGTAGAGTGTTTATTGAAAAATTTATTGAAGATCCTAGACATATTGAGATTCAAGTTATTGGTGATAAGTATGGTAATATTGTATGTCTTAGTGATAGAGAGTGTTCAATCCAGAGAAATCATCAGAAAATTATAGAAGAAGCACCTAGTTCTTTTATAGATGAAAAGACTAGAAAAAAAATGTATTCTCAGGCTGTGTCTTTGTGTAAAAAAGTTGGCTACTATTCTGCTGGTACGCTAGAGTTTATGGTTGATAAGAAGAAAAATTTCTATTTTTTGGAAATGAATACTAGATTACAAGTAGAGCATGGTGTAACTGAGTTTGTAACTGGATTAGACCTTGTGGAACAAATGATTAGAGTAGAACGTGGTGAAAAGCTATCCTTCAGTCAGAAAGATGTTGTACTTCGTGGCTGGGCTATGGAATGTAGAATTTGCGCTGAAGACCCTAGTAGAAACTTTTTACCTTCTTCTGGTAGAATAAACAGATATATAGAACCTACAGACATTGATAATGTAAGGGTTGATACAGGTGTTTATGAAGGATTTGAGGTTAGTGCATTTTACGACAGTATGGTTGCTAAATTGATGACATATGCGCCAAGTAGAGACTTGTGTATAGAAAAGATGCAACAGGCCTTGGGTAGTTTTTATATAAATGGTATTTCTCATAATATGAGTTTCTTAGAAACCATTATGTATAACGAAAGATTTAAAAACGGTGATATTAGTACCAATTTTATTAATCAGGAGTTTGCTTCAGGGTTCAAGACTAATACTATTGATGGTAAAAATAAAATTACTATTGGCGGCATTTCCTTATTCATGTTTTATAAAAATTATACAAGGTTTCTTATAAATAATAAACATGGCCTTGATAGAAAAAAGATTATTCTAAACAATAAATGGGTAGTTGAAATAGATAATGTAAAATTTCTTTCTACTATAGAAGCAAAGAATGATTATTTATATGTTGAATGTGATGGTGATTATTTTGTTATAGATAGCGGCTGGCAGCATGGAGATAATATATTCAGAGGCAAAGTGAACGCTGAAGAGGTAAATGTTAAAATTTTAGCTGATGACAGAGCTGGTACATATAAGTTACAATATAAAGGTTCTATTGCTACGGTAAAAATTAGAGATACAAGAGTTTCAGAATTGGGTAAGTTTATGCCGGCAATCAATCCGAATCAAGCTCCAAAGGAGTTAAAAGTCCCAATTACTGGCAAACTAACCAAAATTAAAGTTGCACCTGGTACTCTTGTCAAGGCGGGGTCAGAGTTGTGTTCTATTGAAGCTATGAAAATGGAGAACATTATCAGAACTGACTATGATGTAATTATTAAGAAAATCAATGCCCGGGTAAATGATCTAGTACATGTTAATGATATTATAATGGAATTTGAATAGAAAATGGATTTAGAAAAGGTCCAACCACGTATATTGCCTGGTTTTATGGAATTACTTCCACAGGAACAACTTGTCTTTAATAGGATTTTAGATATCATTAGATACAATTATGAGTTGTTTGGTTTTACACCAATGGATACTCCAGTAATGGAACTATCCAAAGTGCTTTTGGCTAAAGCGGGCGGAGAAACAGAAAAACAAATTTATAGATTTCAAAAGGGAGATAATGATTTATCTTTAAGGTTTGATCTTACTGTACCCTTAGCACGATACGTGGCCATGCATTACAATGATTTAGTTTTTCCTTTTAAGAGATATCAAATCGCAAAGGTATATAGAGGAGAAAGACCCCAGCGAGGTAGGTTTAGGGAATTTTATCAATGTGATATAGATGTCATAGATCAGGATAATTTAAGTATAGATGTAGATGGCGAAATGCCTGCTGTTATATCTTGTATCTTTAGAGATTTAGGCATAACAAAATTTACTATAAGAATTAGCAATCGTAAATTGTTAATTGGTTATTTACAATTTTTAGGTATCAGCGAAAAATCGCAAGATGTTTTAAGAATTATAGATAAGATTGATAAAATCGGGCAAAAAGTTGTAATTGATGAATTAGGAAACTTAGGTCTAAGCGAAGACAAAATTAGTAGTATAATTGATTTAATTTCAGTAAAAGTAAAAAATTTTGATTTAATTAATTATTTGCGAGATCTCAGGATCGATAATCAAATGTTTATAGACGGCATAAGAGAGCTAGAAAGCGTTTTAAATACATTAAAGAGAAATTTTTTTATAGACGACGATAGATATTGTACTGATTTAACTATAGTGAGAGGATTGGATTATTATACAGGGACTATTTATGAAACAATATTAGATGATTATCCAGAAATTGGGAGTATATGTTCTGGTGGTCGTTATGATAATTTAACTGGTTTTTATACAAATAAAAAGTTTCAAGGAGTTGGAATATCAATAGGTGTTACCCGTTTGTTTGATCAATTGCTTTCAAGAAATTTAATTAATATTAAAGATAAAACTACGCTAGATGCTTTAGTATTATATCTAAACGATGACGACAAAGAAGATTCTTTAAAATTTTTGAATTTTTTGAGAAGTCATAATGTAAGAAGTGATATTTATATTAGTAACACCAAATTAAAAAATAAGTTAAATTATGCTAATAAAATAAATGTTCCTTTTGTGGTGATACTAGGAGAAAACGAAAGAAAACATCATAGTGTCATGCTAAGAAATATGAAGACCGGCGAGCAAGGTGAGGTAAACTATGAAGAATGCACGCGTATGCTGGGAAATATAGAAAAAGATAAACTAATAAATATCTAGTTATAATAATTTACACTGTCGCATAGCCTCTCCGGTGACCATAGCAAGACTTATTGCTACATTTAAGCAACGCATGTTGTTGCACATAGGAATAACTAGCCTAGCATCTACGCTCTGGTGAATGGAGTCTGGTACGCCAGCAGATTCTCGTCCAACCATAACAATGTCATCTTGATTGAAGGTAAAATTTGTATATTTTATAGCACCTTTTGTAGTCATTAAGATAACTCTGGACCCAGCGTTCGCTTTTTTAAAGCTGTTAAAGTCTTCGTATTTTGTCAATTTAACTTTATGAAAATAATCCATGGCAGATCTTCTGATTTTTTTATCATCCCAAGGAAATCCGCATGGTTCTATAATTATTAATTCTAAATTTAAACATGCTGCTAGACGCATTATAGTTCCAACGTTACCAGCTATGTCTGGTTGATATAGTGCTAACTTCATATAAGTTAAATTATTTGGTACATATATGCTATATATTGTATTTGAAAAAACAAGCAAGGTTTTTAAAAGTATTGCAATTAACTTTTGTATATAATTTAATCTATGTACAAATTGCTTATATAACACAATTAGTATGAATAGATTTAAATTCAAAGATGGCTGTTCTAAAGCCTTGCTAGTATTGCTTATTTTGTCTTTTATTTTGTCAAGCTTAAGCGGAATTTATTTTATGCTTAATAAGCATACTGTGATCAGTATAGGTAGAGAAAAGATTAACATCAGAGAATTCGCAAGGTTATTAGTTCGTGAAAGAGAAAATGCTTATATGGGCGGAATATATGATCTTGATTATATATTATCCAGAAAATTTACCCTTGAGGCTTTGACTAGAATTATTCATTCTAGACTGTTTAATAAGTACTTACTTGATAATCATTATCTATATAACAGAGATCAGCTATTGGATAAAATTGTTAAAAATCAACTTTTTTTTGAAGATGGTAAGTTTAGTGTAGAGTTATATAAAAAATTTTTAAAAAGTAGAAAACTCAGCGAGGAATTCTATTTAAAATACTTACAAAGTACGGCCAGTGTAGCTTTCTTTATAGATATGATTACACCTCACAATCTAATATCAGATTATTTTTTGGATAAAATCTATCAGAGTACGAATGTATATAAAAGAGTTAGATTATATCAAATCAACAAAAATAATATTCCATTGCCAAATATTGAAATTGCTTCAGGGGACAAAAAAGATTACTATAATGAACACCTAGATAGGTTTACCGAGCCCGAAGAAAGAGAAATTGAATTTATTAGAATAGACATAACAAATACAGATAATCCTGAGACTCAAAACAATAATAAAATTAATAAATTGAATTTATTAATAAAGTCAAAGAGTAAATTAACAGCTATAGCTGATAGTTTTAATACAAAGATCGTTAATGTTGGCTACATAAAAAATGACGACAAGATAGAAGAATTATTTAATACAAATGAAGTTTTATTTAAGCTGAAAATAGGAGAGCCATTTGTTTATGTGGCTAATGGCAGCTATTACGTTTATAATGTCAAGAATATAAAAAAGAGGGTTGTACAAAGTTTTGATAGTGTGGTAAATATTATTACAAAAGAACTATTAGAAATAGAAACGAATAAATTTTATAATAAATTTATGACTGATGTCTTAAAATATAAGGTATTTGATAGGTCAAAAATGACAATAAAGGATAACCTTGTTATTAAAGACTTAAATCAATATTCCGAGTATTTTATTAAGGAACTTTATAGAGTTGATGTAGGAACTTATACCGGTTTCTTTGAAAAGGATAATTCTTTTTATTTTGCTCAATTACTTGGTGAAACACAGATTTCAGAGGATAAAGAAAATATTCTTGATAAGAATAACATTAAATTATTATTTGAGAATAGTTTAAATTCTGATATTAGCATGGCTTATATTAAATATTTAAGTGAGAAGTATAAGGTTAAGACCAATTATAATTTATTAAAATATTTTTACTAATAAGATCAGAACAAGATGAGTTTATACAACAATATATGCTTACTAGGTTATAAATGTACTGGCAAATCGTATGTAGCTGGCCTATTAGCTAAAAAATTAAATTGGAAGCTATATAGTATAGATAAAATTATCCAAAGAGAACAAAATCAATCCATGAGAGCTTTGACCGATAATTATAAAGACTGGAAGAACTTTAGAAACATGGAGTATAGATTGCTTGCTAAACTTTTAAAAATGAGAAACGTTATTATCGATTGTAATGATGGAGTTGGAACTAATCCAGTTAACGGACGAGCCGAATCTAATTTATTAAAGAGTAGGAATAATACTTTGAAAGTTTTACTAAAGGCTAATAATACGTTTTTGGCTCAAAAATTAAAAAAGAGAGTAGCTAAAATTAAAAAAACTAACAACAAAAGTGTATTGCAGCTTGCTTTGAAAAAAGAATTTACGATATTGCATATTTATGCTGAAAGATATGCACAGTTAGCTGATATAGAGCTTCGTTTTAATGCCTATATCAACCTTTCTCCTGTGCTTAATTGTTTTAAAGACAGCCAGAGTTCCAATAATTATAAACCACTCAGCAAATATAATTCATAGATCTATTTGTTTACTCGGCCGCTTAAGTTAAGCATAATCTCTCTTATAATGTCCTCTCGTGTCAGATTAAGAAACCATTGAGGATATTTTGCCTGATAAGCTTGTAATAGTGAATCTAGCTGTTTTCTAGCATCTTCAATGGAATTGAGAGTTACTTCTGCTTCAGATCTTTTGTGTAGTAATATTTCTTCAGTATATAAGGTTTGCCTTAAGGCACAAGTGTCCCGTACCTGTCTAGCTTGAACCTTAAGAGTTTCCGCGTCTCGACGTTCTTCATCTGTGGGGGCTGCTAGGTATCGTTTTTTGGCAAAGCGTTTAATATAATCAAAGAAATTATACTCAAAAGCGACTTTAGCTTCTTGGTCTGGTGGTAGATAAGTTGCAGTGTGTTCGCTGATATTTATTGCGGCATTACTACCTTCATCGATTGCGGCCAATGTAATACTGCATAATCTTGATGTAGCTATTAACACGGTTATAAGCAGAACTGCATTACTTATTATGTTTTTTATAAGCATGGTTTTATTAAAATTAAATATATGACATTATAATATAGCATAATTTTGATAAATCAAAACCTTATTTTTATTCAAAATTATTTGCAAAGTATTGTAGGTTCCCATTTGTTTAGTATTCCTATGTAATTTATAAACATGTCAATATATTTTTTATTATTGGTTTCTATAAAATATGATAAGGATTTATAGTATCTAATTTTATTCACAATAAAAGTGTATTCAATATCGATTTTTTTATTTGTTAATTTTTCATATTCCCTTATAAGCATAATATTTAACTCGGGATCATAGCCAAACAAGAAACTAAATTCTATATCACGCTTTGTTTGTTTCATGCATTCAAAGTCTATTATGCCAGCAAGACCATCTTTATTTACTAAAATATTTTCCTCATGTAAATCGGTGTGACATAAAGTATTATTATCCAAAGCAGTATTTTTGTAATTTATTAAAAAATCTATTTTTTTATTGATATCATCAAGACATGTTTGACCAAAAAGTTCTTTTAAAATAAACTTTTTGTTGTCAAAATTGTCTGAAAGTGGATCATAATCTTTATGTTCGATAAAATTTATTGATCCAGTATCTATAATATGTAGCTCCTTGCAAAAACAAGCTAGGTTTTTTGCTAGTTTTTCTTTAAAATTTTTGCTTGGATCTTTATATTTATAATAATCTATTCCCTCAATTAATTTATGATAAGTAAATGGAATATCGGGATTATCACAAATATTTAATTCTGGAATTTTTGTTGATTTGATAAAGGGTCTAATAAAATCTAGGCATTGTTTTTCCTTAAGAGTATAGTGAAAGTTATTTTTATCCAAAAGGAATCTAAAAACGTAATTTTTATTAACTAATAATGCAATGTTGTTAGCGCCAGTATTTAAGGTAGTACAAGATTTAATATGAAAGAATGGTAGATAATTCTTTATAATTTTTATATATTTATTGGTCATTTTGATAATTTTATAATTTTCTTAGTCTATAAACTATATTTATTATGCGTAATATACAATATCTTATTTATAACAGTTTTTGATAACTTGACATTGGTGTGCAAACTCTTACTATTTCCTAAAAATTAACGAATTTTGTTATGCCTTTTAAATTAGATGGTCAGAAAGTATTAATAACTGGTGCTACCGGTGGTATTGGAACTTCGATGGTAAAAATGTTTTCAGAGCAAGGTGCTGTTGTTGGTTTGTCTGGTAGGGATAATGATAAACTGCTTGAATTGTCAAAAATTTTACCAAACACAAGTTTTGTATTTCCTTGTGATCTTAACAACAGAAATGCAGTATCAAATTTGTTTGATGAAGTTGAAACAAAAATGGGGGTTGTTGATATATTGATATGTAATGCAGGGATTACAAAGGATATGTTGGCTGTAAAAATGACAGATGATGATTTTGAATCTGTCTTAGATATAAACTTAACTTCAACATTTGTATTAAATAGATCTGCTCTAAAAAAGATGTTACGTAGACGATATGGTAGAATAATTAATATTTCATCTATATCTGGCGTTATTGGTAATCCTGGGCAGGCTAATTATTGCGCATCTAAATCTGGTGTAATTGGAATGTCCAAAGCGTTAGCATTAGAAGTTGCATCTAAGAATATAACAGTTAATTGTATAGCTCCTGGTTTTATAAGGACCGCCATGACAGATAAGTTGTCACAGGAAACACAAGATAATATAGCTAGTCGCATTCCAATGAAACGTTTCGGAGATCCAGACGATGTAGCATATCTTGCATTATTTTTAGCAAGTAAGGAAGCTGGTTATATAACTGGCCAGGTTATGAGTGTGAATGGCGGCTTGGCCATGTAATAAGGCACTATTGAAATTGTATTTTTATATTGTAAAATATAACAGAGATTTAATCTTATTAATATTAATAAAAAATTTAAAATGAGTACTGAAATTTTTGAAAAAGTAAAAAAAATAGTTGTTGAAAATTTAAGTTGTGATGCATCAAAGGTTACGATGGAAGCATCTTTTATTGAAGATTTGGGCGCAGATAGTTTAGATCAGGTAGAATTGGTAATGGCTTTTGAAGAAGACTTTGGTATAGAGATACCTGATGAAGCAGCAGAAAAAATCACAACAGTTGGTGCTGCAGTAGAATACATTAAACAAAATTTGTAAATTTAATAATCTAATAATTTTCTTATGTCTGAAAAGCGTGTAGTCGTGACAGGCTTGGGTCTTGTATCTCCTTTAGGTAAAGATGTAAAGTCAAGTTGGGAAGGGATTACAAAGTGTAAAAGTGGTATTTCAAATATAACCAGGTTTCCGATTGAGGCTTTGCCGGATAGTGTTAGTCAGGTAGTTGGAGAGGTAAAGATAGGAGAGGATGATAGTACTCTTTTCAACCCTGCTAATTTTATGGACAAAACTGATCTCAGAAAAGCTGATAAGTTTATTTGGTTTAGTATGGCAGCTGCTGAGGAGGCATTAAGAGACGCTGAATGGAAACCACAGGATGAGTTTAGTCTTGAAAGAACTGGGGTCATGATTGGTTCTGGTATAGGTGGGTTACCGGCTATACAAGATACTACAAAAACGTTTTTGGAAAAAGGGATAAAAAGAATTAGCCCATTTTTTATTCCTGAAAGCCTAATTAACTTGAGTACGGGACGCATTTCAATGAAATATGGCTTTACCGGGCCAAATATCTCTTTTGTAACGGCTTGCGCAAGTAGTACCCATTGTATTGGAGAGGCAGCTGAAGCGATAAAAAGAGGGGCTGCTGACGTAATGGTAGCTGGAGGTGCAGAATCAGCTATTTGTGAAATAGGAATAGGGGGTTTTTCAGCTATGCATGCCTTGTCGACTAAATTTAACAAGGAGCCAAAAAGAGCATCAAGGCCATGGGATATAGATAGAGATGGTTTTGTAATGGGCGAAGGTTCTGGTATATTAATATTAGAGGAGCTATCCCATGCTAAGAAGCGTGGCGCAAGAATATATGCTGAATTAATAGGATATGGGGCTAGTGCTGATGCTTATCATATAACAAGCCCACATCCAAATGGTCTAGGAGCTAAAAAAGCTATGAAGGATGCTTTAGCAAGTGCTGGAATTGCTCCAGAACAAGTTGATTATATAAATGCTCATGGAACTTCAACTCCTATGGGTGATGCAATAGAGTTTAATGCTGTGAAAGAAATATTTTCTAGTTCATTAGATAAATTGCACATGTCATCAACAAAGTCTGCTATAGGCCACTTGTTAGGTGCTGCTGGAGCTGTAGAGGCAATATTCAGCATAAAGAGTATAGAAGATAACATACTTCCGGCTACATTAAACCTCGAAAATGTAGATTCAAAATGTACTGGTATAGATCTTGTTCCAAATAAAATTAAAGAAAGCAATGTTGAATGCGTCTTGTCAAATTCTTTTGGATTTGGTGGTACAAATGCATCTATAATCTTTAAAAACTTTAAGTAATAGCAATATTTAAATGAAAGTTCTCAGAACAATATTCCAAGTATTTATTGTAATATTGTTCATGAGTGTGCTTGCCTTCATGAGCCTTGTTGCAGGCGTTAAAAAGTACTTAACTAGTAGTTTTAATTCAGATAATCAGGTTATTTATATAAAAAAGGGTAGTAATTTATCCCAAATCTTGGATATCTTAGATGGGCATGGTATCATTAGATATAAATACCTGCTAAGTAATATAATCAAATTAAAAACACATAATAATCCAAAAATTTTCTTTGGTGAATTCTTTTTTAAAAAAGGTATAACGGTTGCTGAAATTATAGAGCTATTACTAAAGAATAAACTTTATTATAGATCTATTACTTTTCCAGAGGGTTTAACAACTCATACAATTTTAGAAATGTTAAATAATAATGAATATCTAGTGAATAATATAGGATATTCTTTCCCTGAAGGAATTTATTTACCAGAAACCTATTATTATCTGAGAGGAGAAAATAAGGCAGATATTTTGTCTCGTATGCAAAAAAGTATGGATATTTTTTTAACAGAGGCTTGGAATAACAGAGATAAAGATGTTTTATTGAAGAACAAATATGAGGCCTTAGTTGTAGCTTCTTTAATAGAAAAGGAAACTTCTTTGTTAGAAGAAAAAAAATTAGTTGCTTCTGTTATTTTTAATCGTTTAAGAAAAAGAATGCCATTACAAATAGACCCAACAGTAATTTATGCCTTTACATTAGGGAACAAGAATCTCGAACGACCAATTAGAAAATCTGATTTAAAAAGACAATCGGATTATAATACATATAAAAAATATGGTTTACCTCCGACTCCTATATGCAATCCCGGGAGAGACTCAATCTTAGCAGCCTTGCATCCAGCCAAAACTAATTTTCTATATTTTGTAGCCAATAAGAAGGGTGGACATAACTTTTCTGAAAGTTATAGAGCTCACGTTAATAATGTAAATAGTATTAAATAATATCTTATTCCTCGACTTCTATGACTTTGTTCATTTGTTTTTTATTATGATCTAATTTTACATATTTACATGAAAATGTATTTTTTGAAATAACATTGGCTATTGTTAATGATCCATATAGCAAGGCAAAAGCTAGACATATATTTAAAAAAGTTTTTAGATTGAGAGACGGAGAACGACCACCTAAGAAACAAGCTCCTATAACAACTATAAATATACTTGATACTGCTCTGCTAAAAGAACCTCTAATGAACCCTAAAAAATAACACATGCCCTTAATAATTCCATTTTCTACACCTTGGATATCATCAATTTCATCTTCTGTAAAATTACCGCTTAATGAGATTGTGCTATTATCTCGTTCCGGTCGTCTTGCTATGCTATCTGCTATAGCAAGTTCATTTCTGGTCATAAATAAAAAACAACATAGTAAGAGATATTTTAAAAAACGCATAAGTCCTAAATATACATATAATGTTTCTGTGAATGTATACGGTTGTTATAAATTTTTCAAGTGAAATAAAATTTCAAATACGACATTTATATATGTTTTATTAGAGATAGCTTCCGGTAATACTGTTTTTATTGCCCGCAATACTTTCTGGTCTTCCTGTGGCAACAATTTTTCCACCAGCTTCTCCTCCGCCTGGACCCATATCGATTATATAATCAGCATTGGCAATCATATCCAAATCATGTTCAATTACAACTACAGTGGCGCCACTGTTTAATAGTTTCTGGAATACATTTATTAATATTTGAACATCCTTAGGATGTAAACCGATTGTTGGTTCATCAAATACAAAAAGTGTATCTTCTTGAGATTTTCCTATTTCGGAGGCAAGTTTTAAACGTTGTGCTTCACCACCTGATAAAAGAGGCGTAGCTTCTCCGAGAGTTAAGTAACCTAATCCTAAATTAGCCAGCACATTTAAGCGCTTTGTTTCTGTTAAGATAGATAAGGCTTTTTGTATTGTCATACCCATAAAATCGTTAATAGAATACCCTAGTTGGTCTTTAGGTGAAGTATAAATAATATTTTTAGCATTTTCTGCGTATCTGTAACCCTTACATTCTGGACAAGTTATTTCTACATCTGGCAAGAATTGTACATCCATTGTTATTTGGCCAGTACCATCACAAGTTGGACAACGCAATGAACCTGTATTATAGGAAAAATCAGAAGCCTTTAATTTTAAGTCTTTTGCCATATTTGTTTTTGCAAATAGATTTCTTAAATCATCTAGTACACCACTATAGGTTGCAAGAGTAGAACGAATGTTAGCACCAATTGGAGCTGCATCAATTAAATGTACTTTTTTAATATTACTACTAGAAACTTCCAGGATATGTTCTGGTAGTTTCCGATCTAGTATACTATTTTGTAATGCTGGCACAAGACTTTCCAAAATCATTGTTGTTTTACCAGAACCCGAGACCCCAGTTACTACGGTTAGTCTACCCTTTGGTATACGTAGATTTAAACTATCAACTGTATGTAGTGGTTTTGTTTTTAATAATATTGTTCCATTATTAAACATTTCATCATCAGAAGCTTGCTTGCGTATAATAACTTTCTCTGTTTTCTTTATAAATGGACCAATTATAGATTTTGTATTATCTGTTATTTCTTTAATGTTTCCATTGGCTATTATGTTTCCCCCATATTCTCCGGCTCCCGGTCCTATTTCGATTAAATAATCTGCGGTTTGTAAAACCCTGATATCGTGATCTACGAGAACCACTGTATTTCCATAACTTACTAAATCCTTTATAATATGTAAAAGACCTTCTATATTGGCTGGATGTAGTCCGATAGAAGGCTCGTCTAAAACATAAAGAACACCAGTTGTATTGTTTCTAACTGCTTTTGCAAGCTGAACTCGTTGACGTTCTCCAGTAGAAAGACTTGTTCCCTCTCTATCTAGAGAAAGATAACCTAGACCAAGTTCTTGTAGGCGCATTGCCGTGCGATTAAATTGATTGGAAATGCTAATTGCCATTTCTTTGAGTTTAGGTGGATATTGATTTGGTATTTGATGCAACCATTCAACAGTTTCATCTAGGGATAGACTTAGTATTTGTGGCAAGGTTTTATTGCAAATTTCAGATGAACGTGCTTCTCTTCTTAATCTAGTTCCGTTACATTCTGGACAAATACTTTGTTTTAAGAATCTCTCTACTCGTTTCATACCCTTTTCATCTTTGACTTTTGATAGAGCGTTTTCTACTGTATAAACAGCGTTAAAGTAAGTAAAATCCATTTCTCCTGCAAGATTACTACTTTTAGCTTTATAGAGTATATGTTTCTTTTCTGGAGCACCGTGAAAAACTATATCTTTTTCTCGATCTGTTAATTGCAAAAACGGTATATCTGTTCTTACGCCCATTTCTCTACATACGTCAGTCATAAGCGACCACATTAGTGAATTCCATGGCGCTACTGCTCCTTCATCAATTGTTAGATTTTCATCTGGTACAAGTGTAGTTTCGTCAACGATACTTACTATACCGGTTCCTCCGCAGTTACTACATGCTCCGGTACTATTAAATGAAAAACTTTCGGCGCTTGGTCCAAAAAAAGAAATTCCACAGATTGGGCAAATTAACGATTTATCAAGTGCAACATTTACTGATGGGGTTAAACGATGTCCGTTAGGACAAACATGACTTCCCAGTCTTGAAAATAACAAGCGTAAACTATTCGATAATTCGGTCATTGTCCCAAATGTTGAGCGTACTCCAGGAATTCCAGGTCTTTGATGAAGGGCTAATGCTGCTGGAATATTTTCGATACTATCTATTTTTGCTTCAGCTGCTTGTGTTAACCTTCTTCTAGTGTATGCAGACAAAGCGTCTAGATATCTTCTTGAGCCTTCTGCATATAAAACTCCTAGAGCTAAAGAGGACTTTCCGGAACCAGAAACTCCGCAAATTGCTGTTAATTTATTTAAAGGTATTTCTATATCGATATTTTTTAGATTATGTACTTTTGCTCCATGAATAATTATTTTTTGTGGTATGATATCTTTTTCTGTTGTTTTTATCTTGATATTATTCTGCATATTGTTATCCATTTTCTCCTAAAATGAGATTTTTCTTAAAGCTTTATAAATCTATACTATTAGTTTTTAGTAGAACATAATTCATTTTATTTTAATGACAACCTGGTAAAATACTAGGTCATACCTTTAATCTTGACTCTTAGATCTTTTTCTGATCAACTCTATTAGGCTTTTGTTTATCAAAACCCAAACAAAATTTTACCAAATGTATCAACATGGAAAATGTTTATATGAATATAGAAGAATTATTAGCTTTATATGATAAAGACCTTGATGAACTAATAACTATTTCATATGAAATTACAAAAGAGAAATTTCAAAATAAAATTGAAGCTTGTGCAATTATTAGTGCAAAAACAGGCCGATGTGGTGAAGATTGCAAATACTGTTCACAGAGTATACATAATCATGCTGATATTGCTTGTCATTCTCTTATAGATGTTGAAGATATCAGACGAGCAGTGATTGCTGCAAAAGAGAATGGTATTAATAGATTTTGTATTGTTACTTCAGGTAGAGTAGTTGATGAGAAAGATTTTGCCAAAATCCTTGAAATGGTGAAAACTGTGGTTTCTATTGATGGTATGCATTGTTGTGCTTCTTTAGGTTTGGTTACAAGAGAACAAATTAAACAATTAAAAAAGGCTGGAGTGGAAAGGTTTAATCATAATATTAATACAGCAGAAAGCTATTATAAAGAAATTTGTACTACACACAATTATCAAGATAGAATTCGTACTTTCAATATGTTAAAAGAAGAGGGCATAGAATGTTGTACTGGTGTCATCTTGGGTATGGGCGAAACAAGAAGGCAGAGAATAGAAATGATACAAGCATTATCGGAATTGAACCCTAAAACTATTCCTATAAATATTCTAAATCCAATAAAGGGTACTAAATTAGAAGGGTACGGGGATAAAATTGACGAAGAAGAAGTTTTAAAGACTATTTGCATTTTTAGGATTGCAATACCAGGTGCAATATTAAGATATGCAGGCGGCAGAAACCTAAGACTTTCAAAAAGATTCCAAAAATTAGGATTAAAAGCTGGTATTAATGGTATATTACTTGGTAATTATCTAACTACTACCGGAGCAGATAAAGATGATGACCTGGTTATGATAGACGAAATGGGGTTAACGATAATATAGCCGCATTTTTTATGGCATTTTATTGTTAATATATTTTCAATATTTTCTTATGTCTTGAAAAGATAAAAATTTACTATACATTGTCCCAATAATCTTTAAGAAAAAAGTCATTTATGCTGTACAAAACTTTAATTTTATTAAGTAATTTTATTTTTGTAGATAATGTCCTAGCAAATCCTTTAATGTGTAGTATGTGCACTGTGGCGATTGCGTCGGGTTTAGGTATAGCTAGATTGTTAGGCGTAAGTGACTCCATAGTGGGTATTTGGTTGGGAGCTATACTATTAGCCCTTTCTAATTGGGCCGACTTTTTTTTAGTGAATAAACGAAATGTTACAAATAACCTTATAAGGACTATTGTTTATTTGTCTTCTTATTTATTGATAATTCCGCTATATCTTGGTAAAAACCCAAAAATTTGTTTTAATTATAATAAAATTATAGGAATAGACTGTTTCTTATTTGCGGTTTTATGTGGTAGTTTAACTGTACTGGCAAGTATTAAACTTTACAGCTTTTTAAAAAATAAAAATAATGGTAAACCTCATTTCCCATATGAGAGGGTGGTGTTGCCTATTGTTAATTTGCTTTTGGTAAGCTTAATATTTTATTTAATAGGTAAATAAACATGAAAGTAATAGACAATTTAGAAGAGTTTGTTAATAAATTTGATCAAGCAAAAAAAGTGAATCCTTTAGACTTGTCAAGCGATCAAGATTTATCTATTGGTATAATGAATCTAATTAGTATAGAAGAGCATTTGTTTTTTAGTGGAGCAAAGACACATGATAGCTCTTTTTACGATATGATTAATGTTATAAGAGAGGATAGAAAAGTTCTTTTAGGGAAAATTATAAAAAAATATAAAGGAGAGGTTTGGTGTATCTCTAAACACTTGCTTGCTGGCTGTATGAGATTAATGGAAGTTGGTACTAAGGCGTTAGGTGCAGATAAGAGAGAAGAAGCTTATGATTTTTTTGAGAAGGCTTATAGCTTATATTGTTTGTTTTGGGCACTAAATATGAATGTAATGGATGAACATGAAGTTAAAGAGGCTATAGATAGTGTAGATAAAAACACTAGCTTAAGAATAGAAGCTGATAACGAACAACAGCCAATGCCATTAAATGGCCCGTCTGAATTAGAAGATCTTAAACAAGATAAGGTAGGTTTTTTAGATAAAGTTAAACAGTTTGTATCAAAAGCAGTAAATTGTTGTAGAGAATAAATAAATTATATTAAATTTTAAGGTACAGATATATGAGTATTGAAGTAAATTCACAAAATTTTGACCAATTAACCAGTTCTGATAAGCCATGTTTAATTGATTTTTGGGCAGAATGGTGTGGTCCATGTAGAATGTTATCACCTATTATTAATGAACTTAGTGAGGAGCTTGCAGATAAGATTACGATATGTAAATGCAATGTTGATGATAATATGAGTATTGCTGAAAAATTTAAGGTTATGAGTATTCCCACTCTAATTATTTTTCATAAAGGCAAATTAGTAGATCAGCATATAGGTGGTAGTTCTAAAAACGCTTTAAAGGAATGGATAGAAAGCAATATATAAATGTTTTTTAATTTTTTTAAGAAAAAGGAATCTAGCAAAGAAAATTCTCCTGGAACTAGATTCCTTTTTTATGAATGCCCATTTATTTTTTTTATAAAACAGAATATAGATTATTTATTAAGTAAAATTTTGGTATTTTACCCAAAAATAGGTTTGTATCCAGTTATTGGACTGGAAATAGAATTCTACTTGTCAAATCAAGACGCATGCCTTAAGGACTTACGGAATGATGTTAACCACTTTTGCATCAGTAATGAAATCAATATAATAGAAGTTAAGAGGGAGGCTGGAGTAGGACAGTTTGAAATTTCGATGCAACCCTATAATGATATACAAAAATTACTTGTAGATTATAATCTCTTAAAGACATTTTTAATTAATAGATATAATGCAAGTTTTGCTGCGTACGATTTTAATATGGAATGTCCTAATGCGTTACAGATTAACATAAATTTTGTAAATAACCTAGGTAAAAACCTTTTTGCTAGGAAACAAGATAGTAGTGGAAAAACAGAAAGTTTCTTATTAAGAAATATGGTGGCTGGTATATTAAACACAACCAATATTTTTTTACCACTATATATTTATAGTGAACATTGTACTATTAGATATAACATAGATTTTAATAAGAATCTTTATAAAAAAGGAAAAATACATGCGCCAGTTTATCTTACTTGGGGAATAAACAATAGAAGTGCCGCTATACGAATTCCGATTCCATTAGATTTTAAAAAATATGAAGAACTTGATAACAAACAACGTAGAATAGAGTATCGAGTACCATCTGCTGCTGCAGATCTAAAACTTGTTATTTATGGGGTTCTAGTGGCGTGTCTTTATGGATTAAACGAGAGTCTTGAACCTATAGAAAAAATCTCATCTAATACTCTACTACTCAATAAAGAGTATAACTTAAAAACAATCGATTTAGAAGATATGAAACTTAACGCAAGAGATCATTTAGATATATTTAAAAAATATATCTTGTTAGATATCTAACAAGATATATTAACGGCCTTGCTCTTTGTCGAAGACATTTTTTGGAATCATGCTATTAATAATTCCACCGCTAACGCTTGGAGCGCCTGTTCCAATTTCTGGAATAGCTATGCCGCGTAAACTCATTAAGCCGAATTTATCAAAAAGTTTTGAATCCTTAGATATTGGTCCATCTTTTAAAACACCATCTGATAGTATTGGTTTTTCAATACTGGTTTCATCCAATATAGCGGAAGTAAGTTGTCCACTAATCGCAGTGGATATTCCCTCTGAAATTTTGTCATCTAGAATATATCCTGAACTTCCTGAACCATTACTCTTGTCCATATTGTAATTACCTTATTGTTAATCCTTAGTTATTATACCATAATTTCATATTAAATCAAGCTAAATATTGAGTAAATACATTACATATTTTTTACTAGCATATAGAGGCTATTTATAATATCAGAATCATCCGTGCTACCCATAGCAAAATTAGCCGATCCTCCGCCTTTTACGCCTAGATTCTTAAGGATGTTATTAGCATTATAAGTGTTAGTTATATTAGCTGATATACCTAGTAAAATTAAATCTTTATATTTAATACAAATTATGTGGTTTTCTTTATATTTTTGAGCTAATAATGTTAAAACTAAGATCCTTAAATCTTGGGGGTTCACATTTTGTTGGCAAGTTACACTTAGTAAAACCTTGTTATTACCATATGGCGTTTCTGTAAAAATAAGGTTATTTAGCTTTTGTTTATTCAAATCTTGAATTTGTTTTTTAAAGTCCTTGTGTTCTTTTAACAGACCTGTTATCTTGTCCAAGATTTGATTTTCGTTACTCTTGAAAAGAGAGAGTAGTTTTGTTAATATTTGGTTTCTATTATTTATGTAGGCTAGAGCTTCTTGACCGGTTAAGGCTTCTATTCTTCTAATGCCTCCGGCTACAGCTTCTTCTTTTATTATTTTAAAAAATCCTATATCGCCAGTTCTTTGGACATGTGTACCTCCGCATAATTCCATAGAACAAAATTGTGATTTGTTTGAAGATAGCATCTGACTGAGCGAATCAATAATAGAGGAACATGTGGTATCGGATGTTTTTATATTTTTAGCTTGTGTGATTGGTTGGCCCATACAAACCATTCGTACGATATCTTTGTATTTTTCCTCAAACAGAGCTACAGCACCTTTAGCTTTGGCTTCTTCTAACGTGAGTACTTCCGTTTTTGTTTCTGTATTTTGGAGAATAAGAGTATTTACGAGTTCTTCTATTTTAGAAATTTCCTCACTTGTTAAAGGTCTATTAAAAGAAATATCGAGTCTTAAACGTTTATCGTCAAGATAAGAACCTTTTTGAATAATGTTGCTATCTATGTTCTTGCGCAACGCATAGTGCAACAAGTGTACAGCCGAATGATTAGCTGCAATTTTTTTACGTCTATTTTGATTAAAAGCTAGATTGATTAAGTCGCCAACCTTAAATTGTCCATTTTCTACTTGGCACTTATGGATAATAAGACCATTTGGTAATTTAATAGTATTATTAACCTTTATTATCGAAAAAGGTAGAGGGATAGATTCATCTTTAGATACTAGTATAATTAAACCCGTATCGCCAGTTTGCCCGCCAGATTCACCATAAAATACGGTTTTTTCTGAAATTAGTTCACATACATCACCTTCTGATACTTCTTCAACAAATTGATTATTTTTTATAAGTTTTAAAACTTTACTAGTTATCACTTTATTTGTATATCCAACAAATTCTGTTGTATTCTGAATTTGTAAGTACATATCACTTATGCTTTTATCTCCCGAACCTACCCAATTGTCTTTAGATTTTTGTTTTTGTTTTTGCATTTCTTTTTGAAAATCATCCACACTAACGACAATATTTTTTTCTTTTAAAATCATTTCGGTTAGGTCTAACGGGAAGCCGTATGTATCATAAAGCAAAAAGGCTATTTTGCCATCAAGGACATTGCCAGTAACGTTCTTTAATTTATCGTCTAGAATCTTTAAACCTTTTTCCAAAGTTGATCCAAATTTTTGCTCTTCTAATTTTATAGTGTCTTCTATTATTTGTTGGTTTTCTATCAATTCTGGATAGGTAGTGCCCATTTCCTTAATTAAATATGGAACTAATTTATAGAAAATAGCATCATGGTTATGTCTTATTTTATATATTTGTAAAATAGCTCTTCTCATAATTCTACGTAAAACATAGCCGCGCCCTTCATTTGAGGGCCTTACTCCATCTGCTATCAGAAACGATGTACTTCTAATATGGTCAGCAATTATTCTATGTGAAAAAACATCTCCTTGCCCAACAATAGCATTAGATGCGCTTATTATGTTCCTAAATAGATCGATATCAAAATTATTATATACACCTTGAAGCACGGTAGCAATTCTTTCCAGACCCATGCCTGTGTCTATATTTTTATGTGGAAGATTTTCTAGTTGACCATCTTCTCTTCTATTAAACTGTGTAAAAACCAGATTCCATATTTCAAGATATCTATCTCCATCTTCATCTGGTGTTCCAGGCAAGCCACCCGCAATACTTGGACCAAGATCGTAATAGATTTCAGAACATGGTCCACATGGACCAGTGTCTCCCATTTCCCAAAAATTTTCTTCTAATTTGATTATTCTGTCTGATTTTATTTTTATGGTATTTTTCCATATATCAAAAGCCTCTGTATCGCTTGGATGAACTGTTACAACGAAATTTTCTTTAGGCAAAGATAGTTCTTCTGTTAGAAACTCCCAGGCCCAAGTTATTGCTTCTTTTTTAAAATAATCGCCAAAAGAAAAATTACCAAGCATTTCAAAAAACGTATGATGTCTAGCTGTATAACCAACATTTTCTAAATCATTATGTTTACCTCCCGCTCTTACACATTTTTGACATGAGGTGATTCTTGTGCTATCTGGTTTCTGTAAGCCCTTAAAATAGTTTTTAAATGGAACCATTCCAGCATTTGTAAATAGTAGAGTGGGGTCATTTGGCACCAAAGATGATGATTGAACTATTTTACAACCTTTAGATTTGAAAAATTCTATATATTTTTGTCGTATTTCGTTAACAGTAAACATTTACTTAGTTACAATTTAAATTACGTCATGACTTTATATGTAGGCTAACAACTTTATTTTTTCAAGAATATTTATTCTAAAGCTTTTAAAGAAAAACTCGTTGTTTTTATGTGTGTATTCTTATGAATACCGGCATTGAGAACAAGGCCTATAGAAATCAAAGTGGATGCTGTAATACTTCCTCCATATGATAACAAAGGTAGAGGCATACCCACTACCGGTAAAATACCGGTTATCATACCAATATTGACAAACATGTGGCAAAATAAACTTGTAAAAACACCGACTACAGTAATGCGTGCAAAGTTGTTTTGAGAAGTAGTGCAAATAAAAATTAAAAAACTAAATAAAATTAGATACAGTGTCATTATTATAAGGCAACCCATAAAACCAAATTCTTCAGCAAACAATGTAAATATAAAATCGGTCTGTTTTTCTGGAACAAACTGCAATCTGCCTTGTGTACCTTTTAAAAAACCCTTACCCATTAAACCACCAGAGCCAATAGCGATTTTTGATTGTGCTATATTATAACCGGTGTTTAACAAATCTTCGTCTGGATGTAAAAATGTAACTATTCTTTGTTTTTGATAGTCCTTAATAGCATATTTCCAAGCCAGAGGGCTACTTACTAATATGAGAATAAAGCACAAAACGAATTTCCATATTTGTACGCCTGCACAAAAATAAATAGTGCCAGTAATAAACAATAAAATTATTGCAGTACCTAGGTTTGGTTGTTTTAATATCAAAATAAATGGTATGAAAAACAATATTGTAGGGAGAACTAAAGATGTTGTTTTTTGAATTTTGTCTAATTCTATGCTAAAAAAATATCTTGCAAGAGCCAAGATTAAGCAAGGTTTCATTAATTCGGACGGTTGCAATCTAATGAATTTTAAATCTATCCATCTTGTAGCTCCCATAGATTTATGGCCCTTTATTTGTACGACAAATAACAGAACTAAACCGGCAAAATATATTAAATAGGAAAATTTATACCAAACATTTATATCTATAAATGCTATAGCAAAACATATTGGACAAAAAAATATAAAGTATGTTGCTTGTTTGATCACCCAGGGTCTTAAACTGGCGCTACCAGCAGAATACAAACCAAATAAACCTATAACAAATAGAACACATACTATAAGAAATAGGTTTAAGTTAAGTTTTTTAATTTTATTTATTAAGATGTGACTATCTATTAACAATCTTAAATACCTATTGTTTTAAATTTAGCTCTAGGTTCTTAAGTATCTCTCTGAAGAAACTCTTAGAATCTTTATAAATTTTACTGGCGTGTTGATTTGCTTTAAATTCGGAAATTTTATTTTGTTTATATACTTTATCTTTTGTAATGCCCTCATTATCGAATGTAATCAATAAAATTTGTTCATCATATGTTTTAGAACGAAGAATTCCAAATGGTTTTATTTTATAAGAGTAATATAAATAGGTATCGTCATCTATTCTGTACGATGGATCACCAAGTATTTTAATTACATTATGTTTATGTGTAATTGATGGTTTAATCAAATCTATATCATCTATGTTTATATAATATCCTTTATTTTGCAGGGTACTACAGGATACAAAAAAAATAAAAATCGTAATAACCAATAACCTTTTTAATAATTTCATTTTTACTTTATATTTGAATCAAATTTTTCTAAAACAAACAGCTCACTATAAAATATTTATTACTTGGAGAAATGTCAAAATTTTTTAATAGCTATTGTTAAACCGTTTGCATAAGGTAGCATGATAGCATCATACTTACTGGAGTTAGAAAGGATTTTGTTTGTTTCTTCTATACTCTGTTTAGTTGTAGATCTTACTTTATGTTGTAAAGTATCTTTTCCAAGAATTACATCAAATAGTAAGGTGTCATCTAGTATGATTAAACCACCTTTTTTTAAATGTGTGTTAGACCACGACAAATAATCAAGATATTCATTTTTTTGACCATCTATAAATGCCATATCATAAAGTCCGTTTAGCTTAACTAAAGCGTTTTTAGCTAAATCATTAATAACTTGAATTTTGTTATCTAATCCCGCATATATAAAATATTGTTTAGCTTTTACGCAACTAGATTTATCTTTTTCTATAGAAATAATTTTGCCATTATCTGGTAAAGCCCTGGCTAACTGTATTGTAGAATAGCCATAAAATGTACCTATTTCTATTATTGTCTTTGTACCACTTATTTTGATAAGAAGTTGTATTAGTTTTGCGTTTATAGGATGTATGTTTATAGGTCTCTTGACCTTTTCCATGTCTAATCTAATCTCTCTTAAGATATCGTCTTCTTGAGCATACAGATTTTCTATATAATTTTCTCTTAAACGACTTAAATCCACGGTATTTTGATTGGAAATAATATTTGAGCTTTAATATAGATGTATATGAAAGTTATTGCAAATATTTTTTTATAAGCATAAAATAGCCCACCAGGGTCGTGTCAGAAACTTATATTTTACTTGTAGATAACTAATAATTTTAAAAATTAAAATGGCAAACACAAAAACATCTAAGAAAAACATTAGAGTTACAGAGAGAAGAACATTAATTAACAAAGCAAGAAAGAGCAGGGTAAAAACTTCTTTAAGAAAGGTTATGGACTCTATTAAAGACAAGGATGTAAATTTGGCTAAAGAGAATTTTGTTAAATTCGAATCTGAAATTATGAAGGGCGTGACGAAGGGAGTTTATAAGAAAAATACTGCAGCGAGAAAGCTAAGTCGTGTAGCAAATCACATAAGAAATCTTAAAAAGGAAGATTAATATTTATAAGGGTCATATAGTTATGACCTTATAAATTTATTATAAGATTCAGTAATGGACTTACCAAAAGTAAGAGGCGAATATAGGTTTAATGAAAGCCTTAAGACCTATTCCGGATTCAAAACCGGTGGAAATGCGGATGTACTTTACATACCATCTGACGTATGTGATTTACAAGATTTTTTAAAACATAAGCCAAGACATTTACCTGTTACTATTATAGGCAATGGTACTAATTTATTAATTAGAGATGGTGGCGTAAGAGGTGTAACTATTATCCTAAAAAATTTAAACAAAATTTACTTAAATGAAGATAAATTCATAGTTGAATGTGGAGCTCAGTGTGCAAGATTCTATAATTTTGCTAAAGAAAATGAATATTCGGGCTACGAATTTCTTGGACTCATACCAGGAACTTTAGGCGGGGCATTTAAGACAAATGCTGGATGCTATGGCTCTTGTATTTGCGATTTTTTGTTGGGGGCGACCGTTATGCATCCCGATGGAAAAATTAGTTTTATCGACTCTTCTAATATACATGTGTCGTATAGACATAACCATCTTCCAGATGACTTAATATTCATTGATTTGCACTTACGTTTAACTCCTAAAAAAACTTCAAAGGAGATTATGGCTAAATTTAACAGTTTATTGGAAAAGAAACGAAGTAGCCAACCTCTTAATGAAAAAACCTGTGGTTCCTTATTTGTTAATCCGGATATCATGCCTGCTTGGCAAGTAATACAAAAACTAGGTTTGCAGGGCAGAGATTTTAATGGCGCAAAAATGTCAGAAAAACATGCAAATTTTCTAGTTAATTGTGGTAGTGAAAAATCTGAGATTTTAGAATCTTTAATTAATAGAATTAAAACACAAGCTATAGATCAATACGGTATTAAGCTTGAATTAGAAATTAAAATTATAGGTGAAAAAGAGTAAAAGGTGATTAAAAGTCATATACTTTTAGTTGATGATGATAAGAGAATTTGTGTTCTTTTGGAGAGATATCTAGTAAAACACAATTTTATTGTTTCACAAGCAAATTGTATAGCACAAGCTCAAGAGATTATTAACAAGTACGTGTTCGATTTAATAATTTTAGACTGTATGCTGCCTGATGAGAGCGGTTTAGATTTTTTGATCAAATTAAGAAAAAAGAATAATCTGACTCCTATTGTCATGTTAACAGCTCTAGGTGACGTAGAAAATAGAATAGAGGGTTTGTCGTATGGTGCTGATGACTACATAGGCAAGCCCTTTGAACCACAAGAATTATTACTAAGAATTCAAAATATTTTAAAAAGAGCTAACGCTAGCGAAGGCCAAGGAGGTGAGTTTTTATTTGGTAATTTTGTCTTTAACACAGATAAAGATGAACTTAAACAAAACGATATCTTAATTAAGTTAACGGATGTTGAAATAAAAATTTTAAAAACTTTTATTGAATACAAAAATCAAGTACTCACGAGACAAGAGTTGTGTAATTTTTTTGATGAAATTAATGAAAGAAGTATAGATGTACAAATTACTCGTTTAAGGAAAAAAATAGAGAACAATCCTAAAAATCCACAGTTTTTAAAGACTATAAGAAATAAAGGTTATATATTTCATATTTAGGCACCTATTATCTATAATAATTGGTTTGTCAGTATTAAATGTAAAAAATTGATTCTAATCTTTAATTTTTATTTTTTTATATTAAATTATCTCTCAGTAAGAAAAATGATTAAAAATATGCAACTTATAGTTACAACGATTCTTTTACTGCTTAGTACATTTCATATAGTTAATGCTAAGGATTATGTTATGCCAAACGATAGTAGTTATTACTTACCTGTTAATAAAGATGAAGCCTTAGGAGAAAACACTTATGAAAAGACTCGATATATGATAGAAAGGCAATATCAAGGAGACTTAAAGTTGGATAGCCAGAAGCCAGAATATGGTATACATGATTATGATTTTGTATTTGATATAGGTATCGCTTATAATATTTTGCAAGCAAAAGCATGGTCGTATCAAACAATAGACTCAATACATACACCAAAACCTCGTAATAAAGAAGAATTTTTTGCTGCTATTGGATTAGCTTGGCGGGCTGGCTATAAGTTCGAATATCAGTTTTCTCAAACAAATAGGAGCTTAAAACAGATAAGTGATGATGTAAGAGTTTTAAGTCGAGATGATCTTAAAATAAGTACGCATTTCTTAAATATTACTAAAGATATTTATTATTACGAATCTAACTTTACTCCTTATTTTGGTTTTGGTCTTGGAGGTATTGTAGTTAAAAATAAACACAAGACTGAAAATATGAAACCAGTCTTACAAGGCATACTTGGACTTGGATATTATGTACATAAAGATGCTCAAGCATTTTTACAGTATAAATACGTACATAGTTTCAAAAAATTAAAAACAAGAAGAGAGTATACTCTGGGAGGGCTAATATATCCTGAAAATACTCAATTTAAGTTTTCTAGCCACTCAATAGGACTTGGTTTTAGATTCTTTATAAGATAAAGATAGATATATATATGCGTATAGGTATTGCTAACGATAGAGCTGGGTTGAGCTTGAAGGAATTTTTAATTAAGTCATTGAATGATTTTGAAATAATTGATTTTGGTTGTAATACAGACGAAGCCGTAGACTATCCGGATTATGCTCAAAAAGTTGTAAGAGCAATTTTAAATAAAGAAATAGATCGTGGTATTTTAATATGTGGCACGGGCATTGGTATGTCTATAGCTGCCAATAGATTTAAATCAATTAGGGCAGCTCTCTGCCATAATGAATTTGAAGCGAGATTGGCAAGAGAACATAACGACGCAAACATTTTATGTTTAGGGGCGCGTGTTATAGCTAGTGAGATGGCATTAAGTAATGCTAAAGTCTTTCTATCAACTAATTTTGACGAACTTTGCGGTGCTAGACATAAGGCTAGAATTGCAAAGCTAGATTTATAATATTTTAAGGGTTTGCACTGAATGTATTGTGGTTTGGATTGTGTACTTTTGATTACATTTGTATTTTGTACTATAGTTGGTTTTTACAGAGGATTATGGAGAGAAGCGGCTTCTATTTTTAATTGGTTAGGAGCTACTTATTTTACGATTGCCTTAAGACCTCTAATCCTCAATTATTTTACTGGCGGAAAAAGTGATGCCGGCTTATTTAAAGAGTTATTTGCGACCTTAGGGGTATTTTTGACAATAATGCTAGTAATTTCACTTTGTTCTAAAATAATTTGCAATTTTTTGGATAAGATTTTTCCCAAAACAGTTGATTTAATTTTGGGTATGCTTTTTGGTTTCGCAAAGGCATACTTGTTTATGATTCTTATAATTAAGGGTCTACTATTTTTTGGTGGAAATGACGGTAGTAGAATTGTAAAAGAATCACAGTTTTATAAATATGTCTATATGGACTTATCTGTAGTAAACAAGGTT
The DNA here is from genome assembly GCA_964484785.1 of uncultured Rhizobiaceae bacterium. Taxonomy (GTDB): domain Bacteria; phylum Pseudomonadota; class Alphaproteobacteria; order Rickettsiales; family UBA1997; genus CAZAFD01. The sequence continues at coordinate 31,634 of CAZAFD010000008.1, forward strand.
TTACAGGAAAGTTTTGGTGATATTATGGCCGCCAAAAAGGCTAAGCAAAAAGTTGATATGGATGCTATTGAAAGAGGTATAGATGAATTAAATGAAGAGAGCGATCAATATGGGCTCGGTAAGGAAAAAGATTTAGAACAATTAGATAAAAGAATGAAAGAGATTATAAAGGATCTTTAATAAACTTATATTTGTATTTGTAAAATGGAAGATTTAACAGTTGAAGAGTTGGAGGCCTTAAAAAAGGAAGATACGGAGTATGATGAACTTTTTAAATTACTAGATACAAAACATAAAGACGAGGAAATTGAAGTAAAGGAAGTTGAAGACGATGAGCTTAAATTAGAGGCTTTGACAGATATAATTAATCACGAAGAAAAATAGAGGATTATATAAAAGGATGAAAAATGATCCTAAAGTAAGTTTAATTATACCAGTATATAATGTTGGCCGCTTTCTCGATAGATGTCTCGATAGTGTTGTGAACCAGGATTACAGAAATATACAAATTATAATAATTGATGATTGTTCTACCGATAATTCACGTGATATAATCCAAAAATATACTAAGCAGGATAGTAGAATTGTTTTTTTAAAAAATGAAAAAAATTCAGGTGTTTCTTTTAGCCGGAACAAGGGTATTGCTTTAGCTGATGGTAAATATATATGCTTTTTAGATTCAGATGATTTTATAAGCAATGGTTATATTAGAAAACTTGTTAATACTGTTGAAAGATATAAGTGTGGTCAAGAACCAAGTTGGACACATGTAAGTCAAAATTCATATATTGACTCGGAGCA